>CASEBB010000046.1 GCA_949286015.1 uncultured Succinivibrionaceae bacterium
CACTGAGGTGGAGAATCACCTTGCTTCTTTAGTCTGCTGGTGCCAGCAAACCTTAGAAACAAGAGCTTTTACCACAAGAGAGATTGGCTTGTTGGCTAACTCAAAAATCCAAGTAACCATGGCATGGTTAGATGACTCAGCAATGGCTTATTTAAGCCATTGGCCGCTGTCAGCTAACCACAAGAATAGCGCTCTTGACATAGGTGATCACTGACTGGTACATGCAGCGTGACATTACCTCGGACTAGTAAGTTGGTCACCATGTCTATGGCAGCACTTTGGGGGTGAGCCTTAAAGCCACAAGCAACCGCACGAAGCATTGCTATGGTCAAGATGCTCAGTTGTCGACGAGAAGCACGAAAGAGCGTCTCCATAAGGGCGCTCTTTGCCTCGTCAGGAACAGCTGAGCTTTCAGCGATGATCTGGCGGATACGGGGATCGTTGCCAGATGGAGCTTACCCTAAGTGATAATGGGGTAGCGGTTTTAGTAGGTGCTGATGTGGCCTCTGGATAGACGATAGTGAAAGTAGTGGTTGGAGGTGGTTTTGATGATTGGTAGTAAACCCTCTTACGCAGAGCAGCGTGGTTAGGGCGTTAGTGCTTGTGCTGTGCGTGGCGGGGGAAAGACATGAGCTCCCCAGCCGTGTTGCTGATGATGCACCTTCCGCTATGTTCCCCAGAGTAGCAGCTACCGTCTTTAAGCCTCACCTTAACATCCCCTTTGCTCTTACCGCCAGCTTGCACTAAAGCGCACTCAGGGCGTCAACGTCATTAGCTTGTCTCCCAAGTCCCCACGCCTTTCCCCACAAACTCATCTTGCAACAAAAGCGTGAGCTAACCACTCATTCCACCGCAAACGCAAATGCTAAAATACCCCTCGCAACGTGCCCTCTGTTTGCCTTGGCGTAAACTCCCTGCACTCCAAACACTCCCGTCACTCCCGTCACTCCTGCCACTCTCACCATTCCCGTTACTTTAGCCTCTCCCTCCACTACCCCAATCGCAAACGAATGCGTCTTGTGCTCCTCGTGCTGCAATCAGACATCTTGGTAAGGAGTCTTCATGTACCCTGAAGTGGTTCCCATCGATGGCAATATCGAATTAGTCCAAAACTCTGGTATCCAGTTCATCGACTGTGACGCCATGGTCGATTGGAAAAGTAAAGACAATCTGAGTACCATCAGAGCCATCGAAAACGGATACTTCGTCCGCTTCGCCGCCTCCAAAGATGAGCCTCTGATTCGCCTCGTCCCTAAAATCTCCTCTGATATCACCTACTTCGATCCGATTAACGATCGCCCCGTCGATATCAATAACGCTACCTACGTCGTCCCGCTCAAGCAATCCCTCGAGCTCTACAACGGCGTCTGGTTCCCAGTTCCTTACATCCCTGAGCACATCCAAGAGCACGCCTACGGCCCTATTAACTGGGTACGCGCCCGTATCGTCAAGGTCACCGACCCCCAAGCCATTGAGCAATACCAAATCGCTCACGGCCAAAAGATCGCAGTGCGCCCTAATGCCGTTCACTATCAGGACTCCCCTCAAGACTCCTTACCACAGGCCGTTATCGGCGGCCCTCAAGGGGCGGGCGCTGCTATAGGCGCTAGCTCTGCAAGCGCCGCAGGTGTTGGCGCCGCAGTCAGCGGAGTGGGTGGTGGCAGAAACAGCACCGAGTACTACCGTGTGGTGTTAGCCTTTGATACCAACACCCAAGACTACGATGAAAACATGGGCTATTTCGCGCCAACCGAGCGCGATGTCGAGTCCGGTGTGCGCTTTAAGCTCGCCTATACCGCCGATAAGAGCCAGCCTTTCTTAAAGAGCGTTAACAACGGTCTGCCATGGGTACGCGAGTGGGCCGAAGCCGTCTTTCGTGACCTCTACAAAGAGCGCTTAAAGCCAAAGTGCCTCGACGATGAGCTACAAGACCTCATCGTGCAGGATCACATGCATGAGGCGCATTACTTAAATGTGCTGGCCTTCTTAGGCTTCATCATTGAGCCGCGCCCAGTGCACTTTATCGCTAACCAAGTGCACAGCACTGGCAGCGCTACCTCCAAAATCGTCGATGTCAGTCTCATTCTCGATATCGGAAACGCCCGCTCCTGCGGCATCATGGTCGAAGACCATCCTAATGTGACGCGCGGTGATGACGACTTCTCTGATACCTACGTCCTCACCTTACGTGATCTCAATGCTCCTGAGCAGGTCTATGCCGAGCCTTTTGTCAGCCGCATTGAGTTCTCTAAGCCTGACTTTGATTACGACAACCGCTCCGCCCGCTCGGGACGCCCTGATGCCTTTAACTGGCCATCCATGGTGCGTGTCGGTGCCGAAGCGGCCAATTTAGCCGCCCATCGTGAAGGTAATGAGGGTACCTCGGGTATCACCTCGCCTAAGCGCTATCTGTGGAACACCGATCCGCTCACTAACGATCGTTGGATCTTTAATAACTACTCTTACTTAATCGACAGTAAGAAGCTGCATGTCCAGCAAAAGGATCAGGTGCAGCGCGCCTTCTTAAACAGCATTGGTACCTTCTTTAACACCAATGGTAAGGCCTACTTTGCCTTAGACGAGGACGATAACGTCTTTGACAATTTAGAGTCCTGCTACTCCAATCACTCCACCATGACCTTTATGCTCATTGAGATCATCCTCCAAGCCATGGTGCAGATGAACTCTGTGGCGCAGCGTGAGCAGTGCACCTCCAAGAACACCCCACGCCGCTTAAAGGCCATTATTCTCACCACGCCACCGAGCATGCCTGCTGAGGAAAAAGAGCTCTACCGCGATTGCGTCTATCAGGCCTTAGGCATCATCTGGAAGAGCCTTGGCTTTGATGAGAGCTCACCACGTGAGTTTAACTTCAGTGCTGCCGCCCGTAAGGCCGCGCAAGAGGTCGCAGCTGCAGACGGTGCTACCAGCGCCGCCAGTGTGAGCGTGAGCGTGGGCAATGCCGCCCCACCAATCATGCCTCCGGTGCCTGAGGTTTTTATGGACTGGAATGAGGCCGAGGCAGGGCAGGTGGTCTACATCTACAACGAGAGCCAAAAGACCTTCCAAGGTAACTGTAAGGCCTTTATCAGCTGCCTGCGCCGTCCAACCGTGCGCTCGCGTATTGCGGAGCGCCTCGTCGATGCCGATGGTGATGCGCTGCTCTCGGCCCGTATCGCCTCTCTCGATATTGGTGGTGGCACCACCGACCTCGTGATTAAGGACTACACCTTTAAGCGCGACGTCCCTTCTTACGCAGCGGACATCATCCCTCATGAGGTTTTCACCGACGGCTTTAAGATCGCCGGTGATGACATCCTGCACGACCTCATCAAAGAGTGCATCATGACGCGCTTAGCGCTGACCTTAGTGCGCTATAACATCAACTTTAAGCCGGTGCTGCAGCAACTGGTAGGTGAGGTAAACAGCGGTAATGTGCGTAACGAGATGTTACGTTCGCAGCTGACGCAGCAAATTCTTGTCAAGATCGCGTACAAGCTGCTCTTCCACCTCGAGAACCTCGATCCTTTTGCTAACAGCTGCATCGTTAAGGGCTCGGTACGCGACTTCCTCTGCGATACCGAGAGCAACCCTGCGCTGCCAATTAACGTCAAGCGCCCAGGGCCATGTGAGATGCCAAACCCAGATGTGGTGGCCTTTGTGGATAACATCATGGGTCAGTACCTGCGCGGCTTCTCCATTATGGATTTCAAGCTGAGCTTTGATATCGCCAAGATCAACCGCACTCTGATGGAGGGCCGCAAGTTCAATCTCTGCCGTATCCTCGCTAAGCTCTGTGAGGTGCTGACCACCTACGATTGCGACTTGCTCTTACTCACGGGGCGCTCCTCAAAGCTACCTGGCATCCGCTCCTTCTTCCTGCAGCGACTGAACTTGCCAAGTGCGCGCGTGGTGCCAATGCACTCCTATCGCTGCGATACGTGGTACCCATTCAAGCGTGACGGTGAGTTCATTGGCGACCCTAAGACCACCGCCTCGGTGGGGGCGCTTTTGTGCTACCTGCGCCTGTCGCACGACAAGTTCCCTAACTTCCGCTTCTACTCCTACCCTGAGGACGTCACCAACAACGCTCACTACGTTGGTATTATCGACAATACCAACATGATCAGCGATGAGGCCGTGCTCTATAAGTACGAGTCTTCGGCCATGGTGGCGCGTAAGAACGTGACTTCCGAGGAGGACGAGGAGTCGAACTTTGTGCCTTACCACCGCACGGACGAGTCCTTTAAGACGCAGCTCTCGGTTGAGCTTGGCTGCCGCTTACTGGACGATCCAAACATGGAGTCGACCCCGCTGTTTAAGATCGAGGCTTACAACAGCGTCGATGACATCAAAAAGGTGAAAAAGGCCTTAGCGCTCTACTACCGCGACTTAAGCCGCGAGTCGGTCATGGCCATGATCGAGCAGCTCGACTTTGAGATTCAGGATCACTACCGCGCGGCGGTGGAGCCTCTGCTGCAAGCTTATGAGGGCTTTGGCGGCAATGATGGCAGTGGCGGTGGCAGCAGCGGCACCGGCAGCATGGATGCGGCCACGGCGGCCCTGACCAACCCAGCGCTCATGGCTTATAAGCAGAACCTAGAGCAGCAACTGCAAGCGGCGGTGACGGCGGAGGCGGAGACCAAGGTTGAAAAGCCAACTGGCCTCAAGTCACTCTTTGGTGGCAACGACAAGTACGAGGCAGAGAAGCAGGCGCTCATTAGCTCGCTCTTCCAAGAGCGTTATGCTGAGGCTGTGACGACGCCACTTAACCAGTACTTTGAGGAGCAGCGCAATGAGGCGGAGAACAAGCTCAGCTTGCTGCTTAACGAGGCGCTGGAAAAGAACATTGCGGTGGTGCGTGAGCGCTTTAGCCGTGGCTTTGAGGGCTTGCTGCGTAAGCTCAATATTGAGCGCGCGCACTTTAACGTGACCTTAAAGACCGTCAATCGGCATTCACCTTATCCGGTGGCCTTTATCAAGCGCAACTTGCCACAACTTAAAAACGTGGAGAGCTTTGAGCTTGAGCGCGTCGAGTCTGAGGATGGCCGCGATTACACGCCTTACTTTAGGATGTACTTAAAGACCATCTCCGGCGCTAAAGTGAAGTATTTCATGGATAGCGGCGCGATCGACCTCAATGGTATCAACCCACGTTTTGTGTTGTAGCGGTTACGGTGCAGCGGTTTAACAACGTAGGGGAGCTACATCAAGATAGGCGCCAGCGGCGCGATGCAGCGCTGCTGTTGCGCTAAGCGCCGTTGCAGCGATGAAGCGGCAGGAGAGAGCTGTAAGCAGCAGTTGCTCTCACGATGATACGGCGCCGCAGGCGCCGTGTTCTAGCGCCCTGAGGCCGCACTCTCAGTAGGGACAAGCCCCGCCCGCAACCGCACCACACCGTACATGACCGTACCGCACCTCTGAGCCTTACCAGCAAGGCCAGCAATCAAAGTTTAAGGCAGGACATCAGGCAGCTGTCTGGAGATTACAACATGCCATCAGTGCAGCAAGAATTTAGCAATGCGACCTGTGCCACCACTTTAGGCAGCTCATGGGTAGAGCGCAACCAAGCCCTCGAAGACGAATTACGCTTCCAAGCGCCGGAGCTCTTTGTCGATTTAGACCGCACCACCAAGCGTCTTGACTACACCATTCATAACCTCAACCACCGTCCCACCATCGGTCTCTTTGGTGCTTCGCAAGCCGGTAAAAGCTACTTAGTCTCAACCCTTGCCGCCGGTGCTAACGGCAAGCTCACCACCCACTGGGATAAAGAGCTCATTAACTTTATCCGCCACGTCAATCCGTCGGGTAATAACTCCGAGGCCACGGGCTTTGCCACGCGCTTTACACACGAAGCGCAGCCTACCCCTGAGGGCTTTCCTGTCGCCTTAAAGGTCTTAAGCGAAATGGAATTGGCGATGATTCTCGTCAATGCCTTTTTTGCTGATATCAACCAGAGCGACGTGACAGTACCAAGCGATGAGAGCTTCTTTTTAGCCCACCTGAAAAAGCTTGAGTCCCTCGTCGATACTGCTGCGCAGCAAAAGTTTTTTGCTTATCCACAGGCCCTCATGGATAAGCTCAATGCTACAGCAGCTGCCGCAAGTAACGGCGCTGACACTGATACTGACAGCGCTAATAGCGCTCTGCAGGTCAGCAATAGCGATATTGAGCAATTCTTCCGCGCGGGACGTACCGTAACGGTAAATGGCGTCACCGAGCGCAATTACTTACAGCCTGCTGATATCAGCGAGCTTGCGGACTATGTTTCCACTAATTCTACGGGCAAGATCGGTGGCCTTGAGCGCATGCCAAACTTCTGGCTTAAGCTCCGTAACATGCTGCCATTTATGACCTTAGATGGGCGTGTGCAGGCTTTAAGTGTGCTCTGGCAAGAGCTGCCTATCTTCAATGAGACCTTCCGCACGCTCGCCCATGAGCTGTTAAAGCTCGAGGGTCACGACACCATCTTTGCGCCGCTGGGAGCCTTCGTCACCGGCAGTGGAGAGTCTCTGGTGCAAAATGCCACTGGCACCATCATGCACATCACCATGCTGGCGACCATGTTCTCCGATACGAGCACGCTCACCTGTGCCCTCACCGGCCCTAGCGACAGTGCAAGCATAGGGGGAGCTGTGATCGCTACCCCTGAGGTTAATGTCTCGCGCTTAGCAGCGCTGTCGCTGGAGCTGAGTTTCCACCTTGAGGATAGCGGTTCGCTTGATGCCTTTGATGTCTTAGACCTGCCTGGTGCCCGTTCCCGTGATGTCGTGCAGCTTAAGGACGTGATCTCCGATGGCGCTGCCTATAAGCAGGGTGAGGCCCTCTCTGATGCCATGCAGCTGCGTGGTTCAGAGTTTTTCCGCCGTGGTAAGGTCGGTTACCTCTTTGAGCGCTATGCCCGCCGCAATGAGATCGAGCAATTGCTCTTTTGCATCGGCGTCAATGCACAGCAAGACGTGACCACGGTGCTCACTATCCTCTCGGACTGGGTAGAAAAGAACGTCGGTGAGACCCCACAAAAGCGCGCCCAGAGCCACAATCCACTCACCATTGTCCTCACCCGCTATGATGAGGTCTTTAACCGCCAGCTGCGTAACTTACAAAACGCGCTGCCTCTTGATATGAATCAAGAGCTCAATATCGCCTTAAACCGTATCCAAAAGCTCAACTGGTTTAACGAGTGGACACCAGGTAAGCCTTTCGACCGCGTGCTTTTGGCCCGTAAGCCAAACTTAGGTGAGCTCAATCCATGGCTGGAAAGTGAGCCGCAGACCAATAAAGAGCTGGCTATCCGCCCTGATTGCGTCGAAGCGATTGCGCAGGTAAAAGCGCAGCTCATGGCTGTGCCTGACTTCCAATTGCACATTGCCAATATGGAGCAGGCTCTTGAAGAGGTCTTAGCCCTCAATGATGGCGGCGTCAGTCGTATTAGCGCCCATATCAAAGAGCACTCCTTAACCGATGCCGAGCGCCAATCGTCCCGCACTTACAAAGCGCAAGCGGCTTTAGGAGAGTGCCTCAACCTCTTACAGCCTTTTGCCACCCGCGATAGCGCCATTGCCTTAGAAAAGGCTAAGGTCGAAGCTAAGAAGCTGACCTTAGGGCTGATGCAGTGCAATGCCATTGCCCCGTGCCTTGATCTGATTCGCTCCTTAATGGATGTCGAAGAGGAGCGCTTGGAGATTATCTACCAGCATGGCTTCTCCACGGGCTCTAATGTGCGCCGCTTTGTCCAAGAGGTGTGCAATTACTACCTTGAGAACGTCTCGCTGCTCTCGCGCCGTGATAACAAAAAGGTAGCGGCTATTGCTGAGCTGATTGCCAATGGCTACAAGCAGGTGCAAAAGAACCTCATGGCCGACCCAAATAGCGTGGCCTATTTCTCTTTGTGCTACGACCCAACCGAGCAGCGCTTTAAGACGCCGGAGGAGTTCAAGGACGACGTTATCTTCCTCTTAAACAACTTCTACAAGGAAGTGGCTAAGACCTTTAGCTCGCCACAGATTGGCCTCAAGAACTACATGACGCAAATGCTGCTGCGCCAGGAAAATATCAATGAGGGCTTTGTTGATATTGTGCGCGTGCAGGTGCAGATCATGAGCACCATCTTAAGTGACTTTAACCTCTACTTAGGTGCCAACCTGCTGCCAAATAGCGCCGCTAAGGCCGCGTTATCGCAGTCGCAAGCGCAAGCTAGCGCCGCTGCGACCTTAAGTGCCGCCGCTAATGGCGCCCCAATTCCGGTTGCCCCAGCCCCAGCATCAGCCGCTGGCGCTGCTGGCACCCCATCCTACGGGGATGCTGACCCTTATCAGGCGGCGTCACCAGCTGCGCCTGCGGGCGGCTATGGTGGCGGCATGGGCTTTGGGGATGAGGGCATGGAGGACGACTTCTCAGACCTTGTCGGCACCGCTGATGAAAACGATTATGGGGCTTATAGCCCAGTAAGCCCTGCGCCTGCGGCGGCGCCAGCGGCGCCTGCTGCCACTGCGGCAGCAGCAGCTGCCAATCCGGCGGACGCAGCGGCCGCGCAAGCGGGCTTTAGGACGCAAACCGTGGCCTATACGGCCCGCCCTAATGCGGCCATTAATGCCAGCGGTGTGGGCTTGCAGCAGCTCATTAGCGTAGAGCAGAGCGTCTTAGGTACCACCGAGGGGCCGCTTAACCACTTTACCCATCAGCAAAGTAAGATCAGCTACCACGAAGGCGGTGGCCGTGCGGTCTTTGCGCCGTTTACGCAGGTGGACGATACCAACATCCTGCCACACCTTGACGCTGATTCGGCTGATTACGAGTTTCACTTTATCAGTGATTACATGTCCACCCTCATGTTTATGATGTGTCAGATTAACGTACTCGCGCAGAGTAAGTTTAAGTTTCCAGCACAGGAAAATCTGCTCTTATGCCAAATTCTCGCGACCATGGAGGCGTGTCAGTAAGCAATGCCGGTCTCAGATAAAATTGCGCGCTTTGCCCCGCTCAAGCAGCCGGGGCACGGTACCTTTACCCTCTTACACTTCAATGGCTTACAGTCCTTGGGTGGCTATCAGGCGGGTATCGAACTTATTGTCGTGCGCCGTAATGAAGAGCTTTTAGCCGATTGGGTTTCGCCTCAACCTGATGGCTTTTTGCGTATTCAGCCGAAAAACTGCCGCCAGCGGGCCCTCGATTTCTGCTTTGATGTCGGTCCTGAGGTTGTAAACCCAATGGCCTTTGATAACAGCGGTGATTACCTGCTCAAAGTCAAAGACCAGCGCGGTGTATATCAGACCTTTACTGTGGCCATTCAGGGCATGCCGCGTCCAAGCAGCAACTTTGGTCCAAAGCCACAGCCACGCCCTAGCTTTAAGGCACAAGGCCCTAATGGGGCGTATATGTCACCTGAGGAGCGCTTACGCGCCGCCCAAGAGGGCACGGGCTTGGGCCCTGACTCCAACAAAGCTGCAGCCTCTTCCTTTACGGCCGCGGCGGCGGGTGAGCCGGTAACCCCTGCTGAGCGGCAAGCGCGGGCTAATGCTACGCAGCAGGCTGCTCTGGATGCGGCGGCTAATCGGGAGAGTAAGACTCAAGCTGCAGGCACGCTCATTAAGGTCATTGGCATTGCCTGCGTGATTCTGCTCTTATTGGGCGCGGCTTATTTCCTCAAGGATCTGATCTTTAATGATTTAGAAGGCACCAGCCCTGCCCCTGTAGCGCAGAGCCAAGAGGAGCAAGCTCCGGCAAAGGAAGAGGAAACTCCGCAGCTTGAGGAGAATGCTGGTGAACAGCTCTCTTTAGGCACGGCTGTAGGTGGCCTTGTAAGCAGCAATCCGGTGTGCCGCATTGATGGCGCCAAGGGTGATGACCGCACCATTATCAACAATTGCTTAGCGTCGAACCCTAGCAATGAGGACTTACGCGGTATGCTGGCGGAATCTCTGCGCTTAAATCGCTGTGAGATTGCGCTGCGTATTTTGCGCACTAAGGGCCGCGCCGCTGAAGGTGGCCTGTACGCTTACGTTTATGCGATGTATGCTGACCCACGCAGTAAGTTTGTCAGCTCGTGCATCACCAAGAGTGATGCTGATGCGCAGTACTGGGCGCAGCGCGTGCAGAATGACCAGACCTTTAATCTGCAGGAGGCTAAGGACTTTATGCAGCAGTTACCAGCTGGTGCGGCTCAGCCTTAGCAGCAGAGCCAATCACAGCAGGGCCATGGCCAGCAAGGTAATGGCGCCGCCCGTGCGGTGACGGGCGTTGGTGGCGGTAGGGGCATTGCCAACTAACAGCTAACCAACAGAGCTTACCTTAAGCGCTTGTTCCTGCCCTGTACGCACGGTGTAAGCTGTAGGGGGTAGGGACAGCGCAGCTGTCGCCAACGCTGCCTTAAGCCTTAAAGGCACAACGACAGCAGCAAGGTAGTGGCGTGTCGCTCTGGCGAATCGCAAGATAGGCGCCGCAAGGCGCCATGTTATCTACAGCTAAGCAACGCCACAGCAACCGCTGCCGTACCTGTACTGTCATTAACAGCACTACCGGCGCCACAGAGAGCACCGCCTGTAGCCTGTAAGCAGAGTGCTCTCTGCACCAGAGACCAGCGCTGCTTGTAAGCAAGCAAGCTGTGCTTGGCCCTTTATTTTCCTGTTTTGTAACCTGCACGGTGGCTTGCTGCCTGCACCTCATGTTTGCGAGGAAACACGCATGCTATCCCCTCAAAAGCCTGTCCTCACTACCACGTGGCGTTTTACCACCACGTGGCGACACCTTACAGCCACGCTGCTTACTGGTGTCACCCTCGCCGCAGCTGCCGCTTTTGCCCCCGTCGCGCAGGCTGCCCCAAACGCCTCCTCGGACTGGGCGCAATACCAAAAGCCGCTCTTAATGGAAAATAAGAGCACGCTCTATCAGCGCGTCTTAAGTACCCCAGGCTGCCTTTTAAAGTCCGATCCTACCGCCCGCGACGGTAGTGAGGTGCCTGCCTTTAGCCAGTTCTATGTCTATGCCGAGCATGGCGATTCCTACCTCGTGGGTAATAACGCCACCGGTAATATCGTCGGCTACCTCAAAAAAGACTGCTCTGTCCCGTGGAAGCAGCAGCTGGCAATGCTCTTTACCAATCCGGCTAACCGTATGCGCGCCCTCATTTTTGATGAGGAAACTGCGCTTGATCGCGTCATCGATCAGGATGACGGTGCCGATTACTACAAGCAGCTTTACGCGCAGGTTGAGGCTGGGCAGAGTGCGGAGCACGTGATCTCCATTGAGCCTGCCGAGTACGTCGACTACCAAAAGCAGTTCTATCTCTTGCCAATCTTAAACAGCGTCGAGAGCATGTTCCCAGACGGCTCCTACGTCTATAAGCACGAGATTGCTTCCATTGTCTCTAAGGATGCGCAAAACGTAACCACGGCGCTCTCCTCCCAAAAGTCCTCTACCGCCAGCACCAACGCTGCTGCCCATAGCACTAACTCTAACTCTGGCACGCAACAGGGCAATGCCACCAGTGGCGCTGCAGCGGCTAATGGTGCTGATGCTTTAGCGGTAGCGGCTAATGGTCATGGTGATGACACGAGCCAGCCTAATGCGGCCATTGTGGGCTTTAAGTCCGCCATTGTCTTTGTCATCGACGCCTCGATCTCTATGCAGCCGTATATTGACCGCACCAAGCAGGCGATTAACTCCATTTACAAGAGCATTGAGGCCTCTAACCTTAATGACAGTGTGCAATTTGGCATTGTGTCCTTCCGTGCTGACACCAAAAAGGTGCCAGGCCTTGAGTACACTGCCAAGATGTACTTACGACCTGGTGAAGCTCATAACGCCGCCGAGTTCAATGCTAAGGTCGAGCAATTAGAACAGGCCAAGGTCTCCAGTGCGCAGTTTGATGAGGACTCTTACGCCGGTATTGCTATGGCGCTGCGGGATATCAACTGGAATGAGTATGGCGGCCGCTACATTGTGCTCATTACCGACGCTGGTGCTATTGATGCCGACGATACGCAGAGCTCCACTGGCCTTGATGCGAATGCACTGCGCTTAGAGGCGGAGTATCACGGCGCGGCTATCTACACACTGCACTTACTGACCAACGCTGGTAAGAAAAACCACAGCCATGCGCAAGAGCAGTATGAGGAGCTGAGCTTTAACCGTATCTTAGGCAAGTCTCTGTACTACGGCGTGAATGCTGGTTCGGTGCAGGAGTTTGGCAATATGGTCGATGTGCTGGCAAAGTCCTTAACCAGCCAAGTGCGCTTAGCGGCGGCAGGTGAGCTCTCGGCGGGATCAGCACTGGCGGCACAGGATGTGGTTGAGACCACCACCAAGACCCAAGAGGCTATTGTTGCTGACAGCCGTAAGCTGGGCATTGCGATGCAGCTGGCGTATTTAGGCCGCGTTAAGGGCACGCAGAGCCCTGAGTTTATGCAGGGCTGGCTCAGTGAGCGCGATGTGGTGGATCATAACCAAATGGTGTGCACGCCGATTGTGCTGGTCAATCGCAATCAATTGAGCGATCTCTACACCCTTGTAAAGGGCGTGTTAGAGGCGGGTATTGCCGGTCAGCTGAGCTCTGATGACATGTTTGCGCAATTGCAAGCCTTAGCGGCGCAGATGGGCCGTGACCCTAACTTACTCTCGGAGAGTCAGAGTATTAGGGACATGGGCATTATGAGCGAGCTGTTGGACGACTTGCCTTACAAGTCGCGTATTGCCTCGCTTACTCCTGATGATTGGTACAACCTCGGCTCGCAAGAGCAGGAGAACATTGTGCGCGGCTTGGAGAATGCGCTTAACTATCTGCAATATTGCAGCAGCGATAGCGATCGCTTCATTAAGCTCAATGAGGAGGCTGATGCCTCTGAAGAGGTATACCCAATCCCTCTGGATGCGCTGCCATAGCCATATCCATAGCCTTAGCGCAGTACAGCCTTATCTTGAGGGTAAGCACAGCTGTGTAGTGTCTTACCTTGGAGATAGGGCCGTTATGCTGGCGCCACTTGCTGCACCATTACTCCCAGAGAGCAGCGCTGCTTTGCAGCGCAGTATAGGTCTATCTACGCAAAGATAAAGGCGCCTGCGCGCCTGTGCGCAGAGGCAGTTGTCGGTGTCAGCAGCTGCCCTCCTTTGTTTTTTCTCTACTTGCAGTGGTGTAAGTCCCACCACTGCGTAGAGCTCGTTTTGAGGTACCACCATGCTCGCAATCAAAGGCCTCAAGGTTGTGCGTGGTAGCTTTATGGTCTACCTCCCGCACCTCACCATTAACGACGGTGAGTGCGTTGCCCTGTGCGGCGTTTCCGGTTCAGGTAAGTCCACACTCCTTGAGGCTATCGGTCTGCTCACACCCTGCCTCAGTGTCGAGCACTTTAGCTTAAATGGCATCAATGTCGACGAGCTCGATCCTCACGATGCCCAAGCGCTGCGCGTCTGCGATATCGGTATCATGCCGCAAAGCGGTGGCTTGGTGCCGTACCTCACCATTAGAGAGAACCTGCAACTACAAATTACCTTAGCGCTCAAGCAGCAGGTCTATCCTCTCTTCCCTGAGCATGTTGACGCTGCTCCTACAGCCGCCGCAGCTACAGCAGCTTCAGACTCCGATGCGGCCGCAGACCCAGACACCACCGCTGCTAGCAATACGCCAGACTCATTTCGTACCGCACTCGAGCTGCCTCCTGCTGATATGGTCACGCCACAATCACTGATAAGTAGCAGCCCCGAGAGCTCCAGTGCAGACGCAGCCTGTGCAGCTAGTGCCACACCGTGGCAAGAAAACTTTATGGTGGGCTCGTCACATGGCCACATCACTACCGCGTCAGAATTGGCCTTGAGCAGCAACGCGCTGGAGACACCTGAGGGCAGTGTGATTAGCATGCCTGCTCTTACCACCTCTAACCTGCGCATCACCAATGAGTTTAATAAGGCCAAAGTAGCAGCTTACATGAGCCACTTGCTGCCGCTTTGTAAGACTCTGCATCTGGAAAACGAGCTTGATAAGCTCCCGTCCGCGCTCTCTATTGGCCAGCGCCAGAGAGCACTCTTTTTACGCGCCATTGCGCACAAGCCGCGCCTCATCCTCATTGATGAGCCTACGGCCTCACTTGACCCCGATAATGCGCGTAGCCTCTTTGCGGCTATTGATGAAATCGCCGCTGCTGCCCAAGTGTGTGTCCTGCTTGTGACCCACGATGTGCGTGCCGCCGCGCGCTATCGCCGCTATGTCTACAATCAGCAGCTCTCCTACAGCGAGCACTCGATCTTTTCCTTAGCGCCAGAGGACAGTTTTGCGGAAATGGAGCGGTGCTTTACCAAAGAGGACTTGCTGCAAGAGTGGAAGATGGACTACCCCGCCTCGAGCAGTATGACTACTGATTTTGCGGGCCATGGCTCACTGTTCACCTACAATGGTTGCAAAGTGAGCGCACTGCTGCATACTGCCTTAGATAGTCATAGCTCGCGTGCTACGGGCGCGCACATCCCGCAACGACCATTTTCGCAGCGAGGGCAGTAGGTTCTTATGTTTTGGAAGATTGCTTTACGTGAGCTCTCTTTTGATCGCATGATGACGTGGTGTCAGATTGCGGCGGTAGCCAGCATCTTAGCGCCACTGTTACTCTTGTTTTCGCTGCGTAATGGCATCTTGCAGGAAATTGAGCACCGCCTTTTAAACGATCCCCAAGTGCTCTCACTGAGCCTTGATACCTCGTACCGTTTAGACCAGTCCTTTTTCACCAAGCTTGCCGCCTTGCCTGAGGTCGGCTTTGTGGTGCCCGAGATCACGGCCTTAAACGCCATTGTTGATCTGAAAGTGCCAGGCTCCGCTGCTAAGATCTCGGTCATGGTCACGGCGGTGGGTGACCCTATTGTTACGGGATCGAAGATCCCTTACACCACTGAGCTTACAAACACCGAGTGCTTTATTAACGAGGGCCTTGCCAAGCGCTTTGGCCTTGATGTCGGGCATAAGGTGCAAATCCTCGTTACCCGCGTGAAAAACAAAATACATCAGGTGTCGCGGATGGAATTCACCATTAGGGGCATCATCTCCGAGCGCTTTGTTAATGATGACTACGTGCTCTTAAACAGCAATGTGGTCAATGCCTTAGATGACTATCGCAGTGGCTATGAGCCCGTAATCTTCTCCGATGGCTCACGGGTAAATACCCTCGAGCGCTACTACGCCAAATTCCGCCTCTACGCTAAGGACATGCAGAGCGTGATTCCGCTCTACTACACCTTAGTAGAGCAGCACTTTAATGTGCGTTCTAAAGTGCAGGAAATCGAAAATTTGCAGGCGATTGATCGCGTGCTCAATATCGTTTTTGGTGTGGTGGCCTTAGTCTCGGTGATTGGTGGTGCCATTGCCTTAGGAGGCTTGATGCTCAGCTCCTTAAAGGCCAAAAAGCGCAATCTGGTGCTGCTGCGCTTAATGGGACAGAGACCACGTGATACCTACGCGCTGGTGCTAGTTGAGGCGTGGCTGGTGTCTCTCATGGGCTTTATCTTAGGCCTTGCTTTGTACCTTGTAGGCTCGGTCATCTTTAACACCTACTTCCATAGCCTCATGGTCGGTATGGTCATAAGCGAGCTCAGTTGGTGGCACTTTGCGGTGTTCTTAGGGTGCACCTTGCTGCTGTCAAGCCTTACGGCCTTATGGACAGCGAAGTATGTGCTGCTTAAGGTACAGATTGCTGACATCCTGCGTGAAGCTTAAATCGTAAAGCGCAACACGCCAAGCTTAAGCAAGCGCCCTGCGGCGGCTGTAAGATTGTCAGAGGCTTATGGCCGTGACCACTCTGAAGGTAGGCTCTGGCTCACCTGCACCATTTATCTCGAGGTGTAGGTCGTTGCCATCGCGCAACTCTGCATCCGTCACTTATGTGAGCACGCCTACCTAAGTGGTGGTTGGCTGTAGTGGTAGCGTCGCTAGCGAGTACAATGGCTGTAATGCAGAAAACAGCTTTAGAGGTGGCACCACCTTTGAAGCAAGGATGTACCAACACGCTTTCCTCAAAAGCAGGCGTTACCGCGTGTAAAGCGCTACTGCTATCTCTAAGGTGGGTAGGGCTGGGGGGCTCTAAGGCTGTGCCAGCCTCTCAGCTCAGCTCAGCTCTGCTCTGGTCAGCTTTGCTCTGAGCTGGTTTCTTTGTCTGTTTCTTCTCAGTGGGGAGTAGTAATGCCTGTCTTGCCATGGTCGCCGCTGTCACCGCTACAGCCTACAAAGCAGTCCTCTTCTCAGGGACGCTACCAGTTACTACGTCCACTACGTTCACTGCTTGTGGCCACCGCAGTGGCTCTTACTACCACTGTCTTTACCACAAGTGTGACGTTTGCTGCCGCAAGTAAGATCGATGCGACCTTTGATCCGCATCCGGCCGCTGACGATGTGCTGGTACCAATGCCTTGCAATGGCGTCATGGTCTTTAAAAAGGTGTACACCGGCAATAGCGACAAGCTCAAAGATAAGGGCTTTAATGCCGGTTCCCCAAATAGTGAGTCCCTCGTGGCGCAAGCGCCTAACCACCGCTACGTGCAAGGTGGCTTTCATGACAGCGAAGGCTACTATTACCTCATGAGCAAATACGAGCTCAATGCCGCCCAATACCAGCTGCTCACCAACTACGAACAAGGCAAGGGTAAGTGCACGGAGCAAAAGTACAACGTGCGCGATCGCATGGCGCAAGCCAATATCTCGTGGTTTGACGCTATTGAGCTGACCCGCCAGTACTCCTACTTCCTTGCGACCAATGAGGCCAAGAGTGCAGCTAAAGCTATTGGAGGCGTGGTGCCCACCGCAGCTGATGGCAAAACCGTAGCTTTTGCCCGTCTGCCTACCGATAGTGAGTGGGAATATGCCGCCCGTGGAGGCAATGCCGTCACCTCTTCCCAATTTAGCGCCGAGGTCTTTCCTCTGGAGGGCTCCATTGCGGATTATGCGTGGTATAAGGGCCAAGATAGCGCCGCTGACGCTAAGGTACGTGTCATTGGCCTCAAAAAGCCTAATCCGCTCGGTCTCTACGACATCTTAGGCAATGTCTCGGAGATGATGCTCGATCCTTTCTACGCCACGCGCACGGGGCGCTTACACGGCCAAAGCGGTGGCTTTATTGTCCGTGGTGGCAGTGTCTTAAGCGCTAAGAGCGACATGATCACCGCTTATCGTAGCGAAAAGCCTTTCTTTACACGCGGTAAGGAGAGCACCGCCCGTGATATGGGCGTGCGCTTAGTGCTGTCAGTGCCGGTGACTACCTCGATCAATGAGGTGCGCGCGCTCAATGAGGAGATTGCGGCCTTAGGACAGGATAGCGACGCGGAGGACATCAAGGGCGGTGGCAACCTCAATACGGTGGCGGCTCTTGATAAGATCATTGCCGAGCAAAAGGAAGCTCAGCAGCGCTATGAGCGCGAGCAAAAGGCCTTAAGTGCTGACAATGAGGAACTGGCGGAGACCAATGCCGAGCTCATGGCCAATGTGCAGACCTTACAAGAGAGCCTCACAGCGTTGCGCTTAAACATGGTGGAAGCCAATAGTAAGCGTGATGAGATGCGTGATCGCGCTATTGTCTCGGCGCTGCGCTTAGGTGGCTATCTGTGCTCGACCTTAGCCTCGGAGCAGATTGCGCTGGAGCGTAACCTCAAAAATGAGGAGATTATCCGCAAGCTGCCTATTGCTGCCTGCCGCACAGATAAGGACTCTGCTGCCTGTAAGAAAGCGGTTGCGGAGCAGGAGGAGCGCTTAAAGGCCAATCGCGAGCTGGCGGTGAGCATGGTCGATTACTACGCCAGCTACTACGCTGACCACATTACTGACACCAGCGACACCTACGACCTCAAGTTTATTGCGATTCAAGAGCGTAATGCCCAAAAGTCCTTAGGCAAGAGCGAAGGCACTTTGGCCAATTACATTGAGCAGTTTGTGGTGGATGTTGGTCGCTACGCTAAGGGCGGCAGCAGAAACCTCGATGACAATAAGGAGCGCTGGGTGAAGCAGTGCCGCGCTTTAGTCGGTAAGTAGCACCATACCATTACCACCACCATCACATCACTACCACCGACCAGTGACAGTGCAGTCGCGTGCTGCCTTGGTGTAAACAGGGCATAAGACACGCTGGCCGTGGGGGTGATGAGCAGCCAACTACCTCTAAGTGGTACTGGCCGCACAGTGCTCTCACCATTACCGCTACTACCTTAGGTGGCGCACCAAGAACTCTCAGCATGCTGCTCAGAGTGATTGAGTTTGAGGTGCTGCTTTGTGGGTTGTAGGAAGCCTCAAAGTCTCACATTGTGGGCTGTGCCCACACCCCGCAGGGTTTCACCCTGCACCCACAAGGGACTTTCAGTCCCTTGACCCTTGATGAGGACCGTAGGCCCTCAACCCATTTCATGTTATCTGCGTAGCGTCCTGTCTTTTTCTTTGTCTTAGCCTCGCCTAGAGGAGGGTGCCCATGCTGCGTATTATGCGCTTACGCGCCGCTGATTTAGCTCAATCATGGCAAGAGGCCGCAGCAGAGCTGCCTGCTCTTATCACTAAGCTCAGCGCCCAGCTACCAGAGGAGTGTGCGACTCTAATTGCCTCCTCAAGTACCGATGGCGAGTTTGTAAACTTCCATACCCCCTTAAGCGGTGGCGTCGCCTTACTGCCCTTGTTGCAAGGCAAGCCGCTTTTTAACAGCAAAACCCAAAGCGTAGCGGCAAAGCTGTGGGAAGAGCGGCGAGCGCTGTGGCTTAAAGCCTTACAGCCTTATTTGCAGGTAGAACAGGCGCAGGGCACCTCACGTAAAAAGGGAAGAAGCGCACATTACATCCCTAATGCCGCGCTCTATTTGTCGCTGCTTTTACAATACCCGCAGCACCTGTTTGTCATTGATGGACGTGAGCCAGTGCTGGTGCCTTTTTGGCAGCAGGATTTTTATGACAGCCTCACTAAGGCCCAGCCGCAGCTGACAGCGGTAGGGGCGGGCGCTGTAGGGGCAGCGGCGATAGCAGCGGCAGCAGCACCGACAGCAGCTGCAGCGAGTGCAGCCACTACGCAAACGCAAAACGAGCATGGGGATGAGCAGCGCTCGCGCTCACGTGCGTGGCTGTGGTGGCTCTTACCCCTGCTGCTATTATTGGGCTTAGGCGTGCTGTATTGGCTCTTTCTCTACCCATGGCCTTTTATCAAGAGCAATGAACCAGACTATGCGGCCATGCGCACGGCGTTAGAGGAGACTATTGCCCGTGATGAGCAGGCTTTAGAGCGTAATCTGGCGCTACAAAAGCAAGTGGCCTTACGCCTAGAGTTAGCCGAGCAATTGGCGGCTAATAGTAAGCTGCAAGAGCAACAAGATCTCCTTGCCGATACAGCCAAGACGCAAGCACTCTTAAACGAGATCGCTCTGCTGCAAGATAAGGTTAACCTGAAGCTGCAAGCAGCGCAGGAGGCGGCGGCTAAAGCCGCAGCGGAGAAGGCCGCAGCGGAAAAGGCGGCTGCAGAGGCGGCAGCGGCAGCAGCTGCGCAGGCACAGGCACAAAAGCAAGCTCAGGCTAACGCCACCACCACCACCACCAAGCTGCCTAAGTGCGAAGTGATTGTGCAGAACGGGCAAATGCCACAACTGGTACTGGCCAGTGATGGCTCGGGCTCGATGCTCAACAAGATGAGCGATGGCTCCTTGCGCATTAATGCAGCGATGCAAGCAGCCTCTGCCTTAGTGGATAAGGTCGACAAAAACGTACCGATTCATCTCTTTGGTTTACAAGGCTGTCCTCTGGCACGTGATTATGGTGTCTTTGCCGGTAATGAGCGCAACAAGCTGAAGGCAGCAATTCGGCAAATCAACCCAAGATTGAGCTTTAATCCGCTGCAGGTGATGACACCACTGGTAAGTGGCATGCGCGGCATGGCCGGAGTGGTGCCCAAGAACGTAGATGCGGTAGGCATCCTCATCTCTGATGGTGTGGATACCTGTAATCAGACTTCCAAGCTTGACCTGTGTGCGGTGGCCAGAGAGATCCACGCGCAAAAGCCTAAGCTCAAGATCCACGTGGTGCTGATTGGCGATGATGCTCCAGACGCCAAGTGCGTGGCAGATATCACTGGCGGTAAGGTCTATAAGCCAAACAACACCGCTGCTCTGGTGCGTGATTTACAAAAGGCAGGACAAACGCTGGTGCGCGTGTGTGAGTGAGTAGGAAAGGAAACACTATGGCGGAGCACATTGTACTTGAGCGTGGGTTTTGGAGTCGCCTCTTTTTCGGCCCTTTGCGCCTTGAGCATTGCCCCGATGAGCTCAAGTTAGTAGTGCGTCATAAAGGCCAAGAGCAAGTCATCTCCTTCTCCGAGCTCAAGCGCTTTACCGCCTCGGGGCGCACCTTAAAGCTGGAGCTTAGCTCGGCCTCGCTGCGTTTTACATGGCTACCGCCACAGGAACTGCAAGCTTTTAGCGGAGCGGTGAATAAGGCGCTGCGCCAATACCACGACTACCTTGAATCATGTCGCGCGGCCCAAAAGGAGGAGCAGCGTCAGCAATACCTTGAGTCATGCCGTAAAGCCATAGAGGCCGTGTTGGTGTACCGCCAGCATTATGTGCGAGACAGTGAGTGGGAGCAGTGCTCTCAGGCTGTGACCACGTTGCGACAGTGCCTTGCGCAGTACCGCCAGTTTATGGAGGACAATCCCCTCAAGCAATTATCGTTGGCAGCTGCTGATGTGGCCTTTTTACAGCAGCTGGTGACGCTCACAGATGAGTCTAAGCTGCGCTCTTTTGTGCGTGAGAATGCAGAACAGCAGCTGTTAGCGCAATATGGGCCCTTCCTCAACAAGCTGGAGAGATACCCTCTCAATGCGGAGCAACAAGCAGCCGTAGTGCGCACTAATGATCGCAATCTCATTTTGGCGGCTGCAGGCACTGGTAAAACCTCCGTAATTGTGGCAAAAGCGTTGTTTTTGCTGCAAAGTGGCGCGGCCTTGCCTGAGGACATCCTGATTTTGTCCTATAACCGCGCAGCCGCTGCTGAGATTAACGAGCGCTTGAAAACCTGTGCTGCCCGTGTGGGTATTGATGCTACTGCTGTCAGAGCCAGTACTTTCCATGCCTTAGGCCGCAGCGTCTTGGTCGATTGCAAAGAAGCGTATCGCGTCACGGCCATGGCCACTGATGAAGTCCTTTTCCATGACTGGCTCAATCGCTGGCTTTTCACCTATCTCAAGGAACAGCCTCAAGGTGGCAGCAACTTTATCAACCTGTTTATGAGTGCGCTCTTGTTTGACGCTGTGCTCAAAGAGCACACGGTGGCCAGTGAACATGACAAGGACAAAGGGCAGCAAACGCTGCTGCAAGCGCCACCGGAGATCTATCGCACCCTCAACAACGAACAGGTAAAGTCACGCCAAGAGCTCCATATCGCTAACTGGCTGGCTACCCATGGCGTACCCTACAAGTACGAAGATCGCTATCTCACCAAGCTGCGCTTAGACCCTGGCTTCGATTACAGCCCTGACTTCCATATCATCCGTCCACGCGAAGCGGGCAGTGCGCCTGATAATGAGCCACAGATTTACCTCGAGCATTACGGGATCGATCGTGAGGGTAATACCAAGCCTGGGGTGGACAAAGCTGCCTACAATGCCCTCATTGAGCGTAAGCGTCAGGTACATCAGGAGTATGGCACCATTCTCCTTGAGACCTACTCGTACCAGTTCACCGAGAAGACCATTGACGACACTCTTGAGGAGCTGATGAAGTCAGTGGGCATTCCTCTGCGTGCGCTCACCCCTGAGGAGTTGTTAGAGACCATCAAAGTCAATAAGAGCTTCACGGAGATTTTGACGCTGCTCCATCGCTGCTTACAGGTGATCCGTGAGTTTGGCTACGATCACGAGGCATTGCGGCAGCGCTATCAGGCGGCAGGCCTACGCTACGCCCAAGAGTATGCCGACTTTTTCACTAAGCTTACTGCTGATTATCGCGACTATCTGGCCTCGCGGGGTGAAATCGACTTCTGCGACATGATCGGGAAAGCGGCCGCTCTCATCGCTGAAGGCAAATTTCAAGGCAGCTGGCGCTATATCTTGGTCGATGAGTTCCAAGATATCTCTCTGACGCGTCTTAACTTACTGCAGCGCCTGCTGTCGCGGGGCAAGGACTGTGTTTTAACCTGCGTAGGTGACGATTGGCAGGCCATTTATCATTTTGCGGGCGGCTTTTTGGAGGCCACTGTGCATTTTGAGCGCTACTTTGGCGCGTATACCTTAACCAAGCTGGTGCAAACCTATCGCTATCCACAGTCCATTGCGGATACGGCGGGAACCTTTGTCCAAGAAAACCCGCAGCAATTTAGAAAGGATGTGGTCAGCCTGCAAGCGGATAAAGATGTCAGGGTGCATCTGTTAGCATGCACACCGACAATTTGCAGTGAAGAGGTAGTTGTTGGCTTTTAGGTGCCATCCTACTGTGATCAGCTCAGGTTCAAACTGAGGAATAAGAGCA
>CASEBB010000047.1 GCA_949286015.1 uncultured Succinivibrionaceae bacterium
GCTGGCTAGATCATTATAGATCAAACATAGGCACACTATAGGGCGGTGACGGCGGCGGTGTGTTTAGAGTGCGATTTCACCTCTTTTTACATAGAACCTCATTGCTGCGTGACTTTAACCTGCACACCATTTTGCGCCTACCGTCGGGTATTTTCTACGCGCCCGGCGTACAGACTAACGTTCTCTTCTTTGAGAAGGGCAAAGCGACTCAAGATGTGTGGGTCTATGATCTACGTACTGGCTCTCACTTCTCGCTTACTCGTAATCCGCTGAGAAGGGGGCACTTGGATGATTTTGTTAGCTGCTATCAGCCTCTGGGTAAGGGCACCTATGGTGAACGCCATGAGACCTACGACCCAGAGATCAATCCAAGCGGTCGCTGGCGCCGCTTCAGTGCTCAGGAGTTTTTAGCGCAAGCTGATTGCAATCTCAATGTACCAACGTGGATTGCTGCCGAGAAGAGCGATGTGGAGCAGATGGACTTAGGCCAGCTCCTTGAAGAGATGCAGAGCAAGCTTGACGAGGTCAATTCTGGCTTTGCTTATATCAAGCAAGTGCTCAGCACTACACCTGCTGCGCAGCAGCTTGGCTTAACTGCAGATGAGACCAGCGAGGTAGATAATGGACTTTAAGCCGCTACGCAATCACATCATGCAGCTGGCTATTTCTGGTCAGCTGGTACCACAGCTCGACAGTGAGCCAGAGGTGAAGCAGATTGGGCCTGCTCCTGAGAAGGTGCCTTTTGCTATCCCAGAGAAGTGGAAGTGGGTGCAGCTTGGAGAAGTGTTCTCAATGCAGGCTGGTAAATCCATTCGAGCATCACAGATTGCTGACAGCGGTCTATACCCTTGCTATGGTGGTAACGGTCTTCGAGGATACGTCGATTCATTTAATGTTAGTGGAACCTACAATCTAATAGGCAGGCAAGGAGCGCTATGCGGTAATATTCATTTGGTGTCAGGTGACTTTTACGCAACAGAGCATGCAGTGGTTGCAAAGCATTCTGACGTTATTGATCCACGTTGTGCTTATTACTTCTTAACAAGCCTTAACTTGAACCAATACGCAACGGCAACAGCACAGCCAGGATTAGCTGTGTCAAAAATCGCTAAGGTTTACTGTCCGCTTGCACCTATTAATGAGCAGCACCGCATCGCGGCAGTGGTCGACGATCTTTTTGGGCGTCTCGATCAGATGGAGTCTGCCTACAGTGAGTTTGCAGGGCCAATGACGGAGCACTTCCGCAACACTGTGCTACAGATGGCTATTAGCGGTCAGCTGGTGCCTCAGCTCGACACTGAGCCAGAGGTGAAGCAGATTGGGCCTGCCCCTGAGAAGGTGCCGTTTGCTATACCTGAGAAGTGGAAGTGGGTGGAGCTTGGAAAGCTCTTGCCTTTTGGTAGATCAAAGCAAGTAAAACCTGAACAAATCCCTGCAAACTCGTGGCTCCTAGGGCTGGAGGAGATCGAGAGCAATGGCGGACTTATCCGCAAATGTTACGACTGGGAGTCAATCAACAGTAACAAGAGTGCCTTTAAAGCAGGGAACGTGCTGTACAGCAAAATGCGTCCGTATCTGAACAAAGCCATCATCGCTGATGAGGATGGCTTTTGCTCGACGGAGCTGCTTGTATTGGATGTCAATCAAGCACATCTTCCGTTACATGCGGGTTTCTTGCTTTATTTCCTTCGTGCTCCTTACTTCGTTATCATGGCTACAAAGCACTCCCATGGGCAGAAACCTCGTTTAGACATCAAGGAGGGAAAGAAATTCCTTGTACCAGTCCCTCCTTTGGCCGAGCAGCGCCGCATCGTAGCCAAGCTCGAAGAGCTCTTCTTCGGCGTGGATAAGCTGGGCAGCTTAGTCGCCTTTACCTAATGGTTAGCCATCACAGCCCCGCAGCATGTCTCTTAGCGGTAAGCACTTGTGGGGCGGGCGCTGTAATGGTCTGAGCCTTGTCTCAGACCATGGCGCTCATGCGTGGTGTATTGGGGATTTGCCACCATCGAGATGGGAAAAGGGTGGTGTGGTGGCATAAGGGACAGAGCTCTGTGCGTGGAAATCACTGCGGCGGTGAGACAGGAAAAACAGCAGAGACACCGCGTATCTTGGGCTTAGGATGCACTCCCCAGAGTCAGCTGCCGTAAGGCGGCGACATCAGGTAAGAGATAGGCAGCATGCCACGACTCCGGCTTGCCACACTCATTGCCACCATAGCCCCATAATGCCGCAGCGGAAATGACCTTAGCGCGATTAGCGGCCATGATGTCATTGAGGTGGTCACCGACGTAGACCGTCTCATAAGGCTGCACGCTAAGCTGCTCCATGGTCTTGAGGATAGGCTCAGGATGTGGCTTACTGTGGGTAATACTGTCACAGCCTAAGATCACTTCAAGGTCAGGGTAAAAGGCAAAGCGCTGTAAGAGCTCTTGAGCCATGTGCTCGTACTTGTTGGTGACAATGGCAAGCTTCACCTGCTGACGCTTCAGATCGTCCAAAAGGTCAGTAATGCCTGCAAAAGGCTTGGTGTAAACGCAGATATGCTCGACGTAATACTGCGCAAAGTACGAGCGCATCACGCCTTCAATATCAGCGCTGGCGTGCTCAGCTACAGGCACGCCCAGCTTGAGCATTTCGCGCATACCAGCGGTGACCTTAGTGCGGGCTAGGGCCTCAGAGATAGGCTGATAACCAAAGTGCTCAAGAGTGGCATTGCAGGCGGCAATGATGTCAGGAGCGGTGTCTAAGAGGGTGCCGTCAAGATCAAAGATCACGGCTTGAGGATGGAGACAAGGGAGGCGGGCCATAGGTCTTTAGAGGCTCAAAGAAAACGGAGAACAGAGAGCAGGAAGTAGGGGAGAGCAGGGGTATTACCATAAGTGTTACCCTCATCTGTGGTCGTGCTGTTGGCCTTGCTCTAACCTCGAGATAAGACAGCTGTACTGTAGCTGCGCTTTTATCTTTGGGTACACCCAGAGGCGTAAGCAGAGCCTTTAGCAGTAGGGTAACTCTTATGGTGTGGTGGCTATGGGGCGGGCGCTGTAACCGATCGCTTATTGAGAGTGCTGAAGGCCTTGCGAAACAAATACGGCAGCTTCACCTTGTGAGGTGAGCTGCCGTGTGCGCATGATTAGCAGGTCGACTTGTCCGCAGAGCTAACGCTGGGCGCCTTCGGCCTACTTGCGATCCTTGCCTACAGCAAAGAGGTGTAAGAACTCCACCGCTAAGGTAGCACCCGCTAAGGCCGTAATATCGCCATGATCGTAAGCAGGCGATACTTCCACAATATCAGCACCGACAATGTGCAGATCCTTTAACGCCCGCACAATCTTCAGCGCCTTATCCGTGGTAAGACCACCGCACACTGGCGTGCCCGTGCCTGGAGCATACGCAGGGTCTAAGCAGTCAATGTCAAAGGTGAGGTAAACCGGACGGTCACCTACGGTGTCATACACGCGCTTGACCAGCTCCTCTACACTGAGGTCATTAGCCAGCGCCCCATGCAGCACCGTAAAGCCTAAGGACTTATCGTACTCAGTACGGATACCAATCTGCACCGAGTGATCAGGATCGATTAAACCCTCTTTTGGCGCATGGTAGAACATGGTGCCGTGGTCGCAGTCACTGCCATTAGAGTAGGTGTCAGAGTGCGCATCAAAGTGCACTAAGGCCATCTGACCAAAGTGCTTAAAGTGGCCACGTAACAGTGGCAGGGTAATAAAGTGGTCACCACCAAAGGTAAGACACTTCTTACCAGAGGCAATCAGCTTGTCGCAGTGCTCGGTTAAAGCAGCGCACATGGCCTTGCTGTCACCAGATGGGTAGACCAGATCGCCGCAGTCAATGACGCTCAGCTTGTCTTTGAGGCAGAAGTCCCATGGGTAGCGGCAGTGCTCCCAGTCAAGCTGTGGGCTAATGCCACGAATGGCTTGTGGGCCAAAGCGTGTGCCGGAGCGGCCTGAGGTAGCCATATCAAAAGGCACACCTGTAATCGCCACATCGGCCTCGACCGTGTATGGGTTAAAGCACAGCGGGCTACGTAAAAAGCCAAAGCTGTTGGCGATAAGCGAGATGTCCTCAACGTTGTTGAGAGTTTGGAATGGAGTCTTAGTGGCCATGGTAGTACTCACTAATGGTGCGAGATCCGAAGCATGGGTAATGACAAGAAGAGACGTGCTCTAAAGAAGCAAGTTAAGCGCTCAAGGCTGTACTTGAGCGCCGACGCCGCTCTTAAAGCAGCGTCCGCGCTTGCAGCGCTTGCTGCCATTACCGCCAAGATTACAGATTCTCGATCTGATCTTCTTCGAGGTAGGTATAGCCGTACAGGCCCGACTTAAAGTCGTTAATCAGCTGGCGCTGCATGCTCTCATCTAAGTCGCTGTCACGCACGGAGCTAGTGAACTCATTGAGCAGCTTAGATGGATCTAATTGCACGTACTGCAGCATGTCAGCTACGGTATCGCCCTCATCAGACAGGCGCGTTTGCACCTTGCCATGGTCGTAGACAAAGACGTCCACCGACTCCGTGTCGCCAAAGAGATTGTGCATATTGCCCAGAATCTCCTGATAGGCGCCCACCATAAAGAAACCAATGTATGGTGGGTTGTTGGAGTCGTACTCCGGAAATGGCATCGTTGAGGCAATGTCATCACCATCGATGTAGTGGTCAATGGTGCCGTCGGAATCACAGGTGATGTCAAGGAGAACCGCCCGCCGTGTCAGGGGCTTATCAAGGAACTCCAATGGCATCACAGGGAAGATCTGGTCGATACCCCACGCATCTGGCAGGCTCTGGAAGAGCGAGAAGTTGACGTAGAGCTTATCGGCCATGCGCTCTTCAAGCTCGTCGATAATGACACGGTGCGACTTGTTGAGCGGATCGAGCATGTGCGTCAGCTCGCAGCAAATGGCGAGGTACATTTGCTCGGCCCACGCACGCTGCTGTAAGGTGTAATCACCCAGCACAAAGCCATGGTGGATGTCGTTGAGATCCAGCTGGCTGTCGTGTAACCACTCACGCAGTGAGCGGTGCTGCTTTTCCTCGTGCATGGCTTCCCACGTGTGCCACAGCGATTGCAGCACGCGCGGTGGCTCCTCACCATTAGGGCCTTGCTCCGGTGGTGTCACCGTGCGGATATCATCACGAATGCGCTCCACACCAATGACGTTGGATACCAGCACCGTGTGGTAGGCCGTGGTAGCACGTCCCGACTCGGTGATCACCGTTGGATGTGGCAGGTTGAATTCTTTGCAGACATCACCCACAGCGTAGATGATGTTGTTGGCATACTCGCGCAAGCCGTAGTTTACGGAGCCGTCTGATTGTGAGCGGGTGCCCTCGTAGTCCACACCCAGACCGCCACCAACATCAAAGCAGGTGATAGGCGCGCCTAATTGGCACAGCTGCGCATAGAAGCGAGCGGACTCACGCACACCGTTGGTGATGTCGCGGATGTTGGACATCTGTGAGCCTAAGTGGAAGTGGATTAACTGCAAGCAGGATAGCTTATCGGAGTCCTTGAGCTCTTGCACTAAATGCAGAATCTGGGAGGCAGAGAGGCCAAACTTGGATTTCTCACCACCTGAGGCTTGCCACTTACCAGAGCCTTGTGAGGCTAAGCGGGCGCGTACACCTAAGCGTGGCGTGACTTGCAGCTTGTCGGCTTCTTCTAAGGCTAAGCGCAGCTCAGAGAGCTTCTCAATGACGATGTAGACCTTATGGCCCATTTTTTCGCCATTGAGTGCCATGCGGATGTACTCGCGGTCTTTGTATCCGTTGCAGACGATGACGCTGCGGGTACGACTAGCATGAGCAAGCACTACCATGAGCTCGGCTTTAGAACCGGCTTCGAGGCCCATAGGCTCGCCTGACTGGGTGAGAGTTTCGATAACGCGGCGGTGTTGATTGACCTTGATAGGGAAAACGAGGAAGTAATCGCCGTTATAGCCGTAGTTATCGCGAGCTTCTTGGAAAGCGCGGTTAATGGAACGCACGCGGTGAGGGAGGATTTGCGGGAAGCAAAAGAGTGCGGGAAGGCGCTGACCACTTTTTTCGCGGGAAGCGACCAGTTCTGCCAGATCAACTCGGGCGTCAGGGATATCCGGATCAGGACAGACCTCGACATGACCCTTGTCATTGATGGTGAAGTAATTGTTACCCCACCATTCAAGGTTGAAACCACTCACTGGGCAAGATGTCCTACAAAGGGGCTCGCTAAAGTTTAAGGAGCCAGGAACATAAATCCTGACGACGCATAGCTTGATGACGTCAGGGGCGGGTTTTTTCTTAGCGGCGCATTGTGCCAAAGATGGGGGCTGCACACAAGGGAAAATTTGTGAAAAACGCATCAAATGTGGGTTAGGTTCTGCAGAGGGCATAAATAGGCCCGCAGCTGGGGCAAACAAGAGGAGCGCTCTAACCAGTTTTGCGCCCTGTGGCAAGGCGTTAGCGTTGGCTTATGGTGCGTGTGTGCGCTGTACTTGAGCACCCTTGAGATAAAGGCGCCCCCAAAGCACATCAGGCGTCAGCCCTTACCCTGCTGACTCATAGTGGATAGCGAGGGGCGAGCGCTGTTGTGTGCCCCTGTCCTTGATCTGCTTACCCTCAAGATAATTGCGCCGTGATGCGCGTTGAATCCGCACCCCAAAGAGCAGTAGGCGCCCGCCCTTACCCTGAAGACTCATAGTGGATAGCGAGGGGCGGGCGCTGTTGTGTGCTCCTGTGCTTGCTCTGATCACCCTCGAGATAATGGCGCCGACAGGCGCTTTTAAGCCCCCAAAGCGCAGCAGGCATCAGCATTCAGCAGTGGTCTCGTAGTTGAGAACGAGTGGCGGGCGTTGTTGTGTACCCCAGTGCTTGCTCTGCTCACCCTTGAGATAATGGCGCCGTTAGGCGCCTTGAAGCTGCACCCCAAAGAGCAACAGGCGTCAGCCCTTAACCAGCTTGCTCATATTGGAGCGAGGTGTGGGGGCTATTGCGTGCCCTTGTGTTTGCTCTGCTCACCCTCGAGATAATGGCGTCGACAAGCGCTTTGAAGCCGTACCCCAAAGAACAGCAGGCGTCAGCCCTTACCATGCTGACTCATAGTGGATAGCGAGGGGCGGGCGCTGTTGTGTGTCCCTGTGCTTGATCTGATCACCCTCAAGATAATGGCGCGACAAGCGCTGTGAATCCGCACCCCAAAGAGCAGCAGACGTCAGCCCTTAACCAGCTGGCTCATATTGGAGCGAAGGGGCGGGCGCTGTTGTGTGCCCCAGTGCTTGCTCTGACTGCTCTCGAGATAAGAGCGCCGTTAGGCGCTGTCAGGCGCTGCCATCAGCTCTTATGGCCATCTTCAGCAGCTTCCTGCCCCAACTTCGAGAGGCTACGCACTGTACACTTGCTTTGTGCATAAATACGCTCTTTTACCGCAACATGTGCTCACTTTTGGGCTATAATCTCCCAGTTTGCTCGTTATGCCCTACACGCCCCACGCGTGCTTTTCTCGTGCAAGAGGAGAAGACTATGGCCTTGGCCAAAGATGTGCTGCAAAACAAAGAAGAGCAGCTAAACTTCCTAAAGTCTACTATCACCAGCATCCCTGATTACCCAATCAAGGGTATCCTCTTTCGCGATATCACCTCTCTGTGCGAAAATGCTCAGGCATTTAATCTCACCTGCGACCTCATCGCCGAGGCCTTTAAAGACGAGCATATCGATAAGGTCGTCTCCGGCGAAGCCCGTGGCTTTGTCTTCGGTGCCCCTGTCGCCGCCAAGTTAGGCGCTGGCTTTGTCATGGTGCGTAAGCCTCATAAGCTGCCACGTGAGACCATCTCTGAGTCCTATACCCTTGAGTACGGCACCAACGAGCTGCAAATGCATAAGGACTCCATTAAGCCAGGTGAGCGTGTCCTCTGTCTTGACGACCTGCTAGCCACCGGCGGTACCGCTGCCGCCATGTGCCGCTTAGTGCAGCGCGAGGGCGGTATCATCGTTAAAGCGGCCTTTGTCATTGATTTGGTCGATTTGGGTGGCTGTGCTAAAATCAAAGCCGAATGCGGCGTAGACTGCTTTAGCTTGCTGGATTTTCCAGGTCACTAAAGCACCGTTTAAGCTGCATGCAGCACAAGAGATAGGCAGAGCTTCTCTGCAAGCAAAGGGGGTAGCGGGGCTACCCTTTGTTGTCTTTTGTGCGCAGCACCGTGTGTTGCGGTAAGTGCTCTGCAGCGGCAGCACTGACCCCAGAGCCTCCGGCGCAGTGAGGTTCCCTCCATTCTGGCACTACCACAACCACAGTGCATATTGAAGCTTTTTAGCTTAGCTGTCTTATTGCTGCCACTTCAGCTCAGGAAAGCGCCTTGCTGCGTGCCCGCTGCTAAGTGGTGTTGCTCAATCTTTTCCCCTCGTTGTTACTTAGGGGCCGTGCTCTGTTTGCGGTGCTGGCTTTGCTCTTAGCCTTAGCTTGAGCCTCAGCTTCAGCACTTACCACGCACGTTTCCTCTTTTCCCTTAAACCCCTTTTCCCTTACAGTGTTCTTTCACTGCGAGCCTCTGCTGTGCAGTTGGTGTGGTGACTCTGTAGTTAGCCTCTGCCTGTCATGTAAGATGCAACTTTTGCCTCGTACAGCGCAGCAAGGAATAGGGGCGTAAGCCAACACATGGTGCGCTTCAGAGGGCTTAAGACGCTTCAGGGGCTTAAGCGCAGACGTAGCGTCGGCTGCGATGCGCTCATGGCACTGAGCTTAAGCCTAGGAGTGAGTGATTTCATAACTGACGGATGCAGGGGGAGTGCTGGCAACAGCCTACACCACGAGATAAAGGGTGCTGGTTAGCCTGAGCCTATCTTAATGGAGAGGCAAGCATGATTGCCCGAAATTCCGTCAGATATTAAGTAAGTCGTTCCTTACCAGTAACAACGCGCTGCTGTTTCAGGATTGGTGATTCATGGCAATGGAAGTCGGTGGTGAGTACTTAGCGCTGGCGCGTAAGTACCGTCCGCAAAATTTTGAGGATGTGGTCGGCCAAGAGCATGTGCTCAATGCGCTGATGCATTCGCTCGATTCGGAGCGTATCCATCATGCCTACCTCCTCACTGGTACCCGTGGTATCGGTAAGACCACCATTGCCCGTATATTTGCCAAAGCCCTAGAGTGCAGACAAGGCGTCAGCTCTCACCCTTGCGGTGTCTGCGATGCCTGCACCGCCATTAGCGCTGGCACCTTCCCTGAAGTCATCGAGATCGACGCCGCCTCCCAAACTAAGGTCGATGATACCCGCGAGATGCTGGACAGAGCCCAATACCAGCCTGTCGATGCGCGCTACAAGATCTTTATCATCGATGAGGTGCATATGCTGACTACCAACAGCTTCAATGCCCTCTTAAAGACCTTAGAAGAGCCACCGGAGTACGTTAAGTTCATTCTGGCTACCACGGATCCGCACAAGATCCCAACTACGGTGCTTTCTCGCTGCCTGCAATTTCAGCTTAGAGCCCTAAACGTCGACGAAATCGCAGGGCGTATTCACCACATCTGCTCTATTGAAAACATCGCAGCTGATTCTGAGGCGGTGCTCGCCATTGCCCGTGCCGCGCGTGGTTCGATGCGTGATGCCTTATCGCTGTGCGATCAGGGCATTGCCTTAGGCCATGGCAAGTTAGAAACGGCCACTGTAGTGGCCATGTTAGGCACGGTAGGTGATGCCCTTGTCAGTGACATCTTAGGCCTCTTAGCTACTAAAGACAGTGCCACCCCTGCGCTCAATAATGTAGGTGCTGGCAATGCCACTGGCACGGCGGCCGATTTGGCCACGCTGCTTACCCGCATCCGCCAAAAGTCCCCTAATTACAAGCAGCTCTTAGATGAGCTGGTGCTGGTCTTCCACGACTTAGCACTGTACCAGTTCTTAGGCAGTGACTCACCGCTTGAGGTCTTCTCCTTTAGTAACAGCATGCTCGCGCAGTTTGCTCCGGCCTTTACCCCTGAGCAATTGCAGCTTTACTACCAGATCGTCCTTGAGGGCGTCCAAGAGTACGGCTTTGCGAGCGACGGCCGCTCGGCCTTTGAGATGACCCTGCTGCGTCTTTTGGCTTTTTCGCCAGAACGAAAAAAAAAACTTTTTAGGGGAGAAAACCCCGCAGGGCGTGATCTCAGCGCTGCCATCTTAGATGGTCTCGTCGGTCAAGTGCGCAGCCAAATGGCACCTGCGCAGGCTTTAGGGCCACAGAGTGCTCAGTCTGTTGCACAGGGCGCACCACTGGCGCCATCTCATTTTGTGCCTCAAGGCACGCCTGCGTCGCAAGCTGCGGCCGCTGCCTCGGCACCTGCCCTAGCGCCACAGCAGAGTGCGCGACAAAGCAGCAATGCGCAGTTGCAGCAGGAACTGGGGGACTTGGCTGCCATGATGGGCAATAAGTAAGAGCAGTGCTCCAGTAAGAGCTGAGCTCCATTAAGAGCCTGCTGACTTTAGTCAGAGCAGTGCTCGTAAGTAGCGCTGTGATTGTGGGGAGGCTGTGCCCCACGGTGGCAGGGCTTTACCTTTCCCTTGTTAGTTTTAGCGGATGCAAACTCCCCTAAGCAGGGGATAGAGGAACCATCAGGTGGCACGGTCTCGTCGAAACACCCCAACTGCCAGCGGATCTACCGGCACTGCCGCCGCGAGTACGCCCACGCCTCGCCTGACTTGTACCTCAAAAGCGGCTGCGCTTTCCACAGCAGCGGCTGTGGCTACCTCTAGTCAACAGGGGCAGAGTCTCTTACCAGCCACGTCTCTTTTCCCTCCTGTAATTCCTGCCACTCCTGAGAGCTTGCACACCACAGGTGTAGCTGGTGCGCTTGACGTGACCGCATGGCACGAGGCTGTAGCAGCCGCGCGCGCTGAGCCGGTGTTGCAGCACTCCGCACAGCAGGGCCGTGCGCTTACAGCCACGGTGGTAGCCCATGCTGACGTCCCCGTATCTACCCCTAGCACTGCAAATACACAGCAGCAGTCTCCAGCTGACGCTAGCACTGCATCTGCAGCAAAGACCACAGCTCCCGCTGTGCCACAAAAGCAGGAGCTTAGCCCTAAGCAGCAAGCAGCACTGTTAGCACGACAAAGAGCGCAGCAGCTCTTGCCTAGCGTCAAGAGCGGTACTATTGCCTCCTTCCTCGCCCCACGCTCCGGCTCTGCTTCCCCTGTCCCTTCCAGTGGCTCTCAGGGCTCTAACATGGGCGCAAACGCCCCACAGCCACAGCCACAGCCTCTGCCACAGCCATATCCAGCCATACCTACAGCGCCTTATGCTGCGGGAATGTCGGCCGCGCCTTATGCGGGGATGCCTGCTGCCCCTGCCTCCTATGCTCCACGGCCAATGCCACCGCAGCAGGGCGCTGGGGGCGTGCACCCACCAATCATTACGACCAAACCACGCGGTACGCTTGATCCGTACTTATTGCAGCAACTAATGGTCATGGTGCAGCAACAGCCGCACATGGCAGTGTCTTTTGCCTATGAGGTGGCAGCTGTCTGTGGTTTAAGCGGTAAGCAACAGCAAGAGCTGCTGCAAATGACGCAGCAATTGCTTGATACCATGAAGAGGCAGCAGGAGAGTATGCAGGCGCTGCTGCAGGCTAAACAGCGCTTAGCCGCTCAAGAGCAGCAGATTCGCAGAATGCAATGGCAGCAGCGTCAGCTCGCCGCTCGTGCTGGTCAGCAGGAGGCCTTTGCTTACCCTGATGTGCAGGCGGCTTTTTATCAAGACCCTAATGGCCCAATGGTGGAGGGCTATCAGATTGAGACGCCGCAACAGCGTGCAGCTCTGGTCGCTTTGCGTGAGAGGGATCGGGTTTACGCGCAGCAGCAGTCAGCTGCTCAAGGGGGCGCTCACGCCTATGCTCTGGCCTATCAGGGCACCACTCAAGATGGTGGCGTTAGCACAGTCTATGGTGTAGATCAGACCCATCCTCAGACCCAGCCTCCAGCCCTTTTTGTCGCGCAGGCTGGTTCGCTGGCTCCGCATGAGGAACAGGACGAGGACGCAGATAAGGACAAGGCTACTGACTCTGGTGCTGATGCCAAGACTAAGGAGCAGGATGCCGCAGCTTTAGGGTCTACCACTGACTCTGCTGACTCTAAGGATGGTGCTTCTGCTCAGGACGCTACTGCTAAAGATAAGGCTAAAGACAGTGCAGCAGCTGCTGATCATGATGACGATGCCTTTAGTGGCCGTAAGAACGTTGACAATCAGGTAGAGTCGCTCTACGAAAAGAAGCGCCTCATTGAAAAGCAGCTGCGCGCCGGTAAGTCTGGTGTGGGTAAACCAGTGCAAATGCGCTCGGCTCTGTTAGAGCGCATTGCCAAGCAAGAGGAGCTGCGTCGCCTTGATTATCAGCAGCACTTCTGGGATTACTACAACGAGCGCTTGATTAAGCTTGCGGAGTATAAGGCCTTTTTGCTGTTGACCAGACAAAAGCTGCATCAGGAAGCAGTAAAGATCTATCAGCAACAGAATGCTGATCCTGAGGCGCAGCAAGCGACCAAGATGGACAGCGATGAGGCCTTAGAGAAACTTACGGCTATTAAGCACGTGTCGCCAGAGTTGCGGGCGCAACAGCGGCAAGCAGCGGCTGCAGCGGCCGCCGCCGCTGCGGCGGTAATTGCAGCGACACCAGCCTCTGTGAGCAGCGATACCACTGGCACTGCCACCTACGGCAGTCCTGACAGCAGTGCTGATGCGACTGCTGCCATCCTGACGCAGCAAACGACGACGGGCTTTGCCCCTGATGACCCACGTCATTTAGGCGCCCAGATGATGTCGTCGATTTCGCTTACCAAGCAGGACGCCTCGGTTGATTTTGAGGTGGTCTTTGGCAAAGATGGCGCGGCGAGCACGCAGCCCGTGGCGGTGTCTCCAGTGGGTTCTCCAGACCTGACGGTGGTACCACAGACTGTGGTGACCCCAGCCGCTCTTACCACCGACAGCAGCGCGCAGCCTACGGTACTTACTACCACAGGGCAAGTGGGCACCGTGGCTACTACCACTGTATCTCCTCTGCCTCCAGTTGCTCCAGCAGCTTCGGCGGCACCTGCGTCCCCTGCGGCGCTGGGCGCGAGCGGTGCCATGGGCCCAAGCGCCAATGCGCAAAAGTCGATTGCCTCGATGGTTTCGGCGCTGCGTGAGGATGATGACGATATGTTTGGGGCGGCGCCATCTTCTGCAGCGGCAGCTCCTGCTGCAGGTACTGGTGCAGGTGCGGACATTGGTGCTAGGACGAGCGCCTCAGGTCTTGAGTCGGCTCAAGGTAGCAGCGTTGTAGCGCAGAGCACGCCTAGCGTAGCAGTAGGCTCCTTAGCGCCACAGGCTCAAGACAGTCACTTTACGGCGCCACAGAGCGTGGTACAAAAGGTCGATGGCAGCATTGACACCACCGCTGAGCATGAGCGCTTAAAGCACAGTCAGGACTCGCTCACACAACTGCAAGAGGCACAAAAACATGCCCACTCTGATGAGGAGCGTGCGGCCTTACAGGCGCAAGCGCAGCTGGCGGCGCTCTCGGCACTTGCTAACCTCGACGAAAGCTTCAAGCAAGTAGAGAAGCTGCGCCTTGAGAATGGCAGTGCCATGTGGTATGAGCAGCGTAAGCTGATGCCAACGCTGATTGTGCACGACCTAGAGATGCACGAAAAGCCGGTCAAGCTCCATGAGCCTCCTGTGGAGAAGACTCCACCGCGCAATGTGCCAGCACGCAGTAGCGCTAATGCACCACGTATCTTTAGGGGCACGCTGCCACCGACCAATGATGTGGCGCGTCAGCGTAATCATGACTCATTAAAGCAGGATGCAGCTATCTTTAGGCAGTGGCAAGAGCAAACGGTAGCACGTAATGCTGCCGTCTGGCAGGAGGTCGCGTCCTATCAGCAGCAGGGCTATGACATGGCGCCGCTGGCGGCGTCTTTTAGAGCGCTGGTTGCTTTTGATCGCAGTAAGGTGGAGGTATTACCAACCTTACAGACGCAGGTAGAGGTGGTGCCTTTATGGGCCGACCTTGCTCATGGCATACAAACTGGTAACAGTTATTCCCAGCCATGGCCACCGCAGCAAGCGACGCAGTTTGCGGCGGTAGGTGCGGCTGTGGTGCCAGCTGGTGGTAGTGTCCCAGCCCCTGCCCCTGCTGCAGTAGCGCCAATGGCTCCGGCTGTGCCGCAGCAAGCTATGCCTACGCAAGGATCGCAAGGCCAGCAAGGCGGCATGTCTGCCCAAGGCTCTCAGGAACCGCAGGCCCCTCAGGTTTCGCAGGCCCATCAGGGCATGGTCGCTCCTGCATCAGCGCCAGCGCCAGCGCCTGAGCCGACGCCAATGCTGCATGCGCCGCAGTCAGCTCCTGCCATGGAGCGTGACAGTGGTGACGTCATGCCACCTGCAAATATGCCTCCGCAGGACGATGACTTTGCTGATGATGAGGAGTATTACGGCGGCGGTGGCGGTGCACCTGCTGATGCCGGTGTGAACTTTGATGGCGCTGACTACGACGAAGACGATGGCGAGGCTTTCTCGGGCAATGTTGAGCTCGATATGAGCACCGCCTTTGGTGGTGAGGAAGAAGAGCCTAGTGGGGAGGGCGCTGCTGCCCTGCAAGGCTCTGCTGATGCCGCTGATGACGTTAATACGGAGTTAGTGCCACTACCACAGCCAAAGAAGAACAGCGGCTGGGAGTTATTGGGGCCGGTTGCGGTCGACACTAAGGTCAAGATGAAAGTCATGGACTTTTTACCGGAGGTGGCAAAGAGAGACAGCTGGTATCAGCTGATCTTACAGGCCTATCCGGAGCGTGATCATAACCAGATCATGCTGACCAATGTCGAGCGACAGATTGACCCTAACGATGCTGGCCACTGGCGCTTAATCATTAAGGAGAGTGAGGACTTTGGCTCGCTTACGGACATGGCCAATGCGCTCAGTCATGACAAGAGCAATCAGTACCACACTTGGGATGATGTGCGGCAGCGCTTTGAGAGTGTGGTAGGTCAGCCACTGCGCTTTGATCTGGTGCGCATTCAAGAGCTGCCTGAGCATGCACCATTACGTGAGGCGCAGAAACTGGCGCAGCTGGCGGCACAGCAGGCACGCCAGAGCTTAAGTCAGGTACAGGGCTTAACGCAGCTTTTGAGTCAGCTGCACGAGAATATCGAGCAGGTGGGCATCGAGCTCTATCGCGATGCCGATCCTGAGGAGACAGAGCAGCACTAAGGAAAGAGTGATTTAATAAGTGACGGCTGCACAGCTGAGAGTTGTCAACGTCACCTACCTCGAGATGAATGGTGCAGGTGTTCTTGAGCAGGTCTTAAGACGGGGCACTCATGATTGCCCTAAATGCCGTCATCTATTAAGTCAGCTGCTCCTAAGTTACTGTGTACCGCCACTGTGCATGTGAGAGAGGAGCACGCTCAGTGCTGAGAGTAAGATCCTAATTGCGGCCTCGTTACGGTAGTGAGTTCCTGCACAGTGACTACCTTTGCGATCATTGCTGATTTGCAGAGGCTCTGTGGCAGCAGAGCGCTTTTGGCTGGCTGCCACCCAACCATGCACCATGCTAAAGCTACTCCGTAACGCCGTGGCTACGCTGTTACCCTTGAGGGGCAGGAGGCCAAGCCTCAAGTGCATCCTCAAGGGCTAATACTTTTGGTAGGATGTGGTAAGACGCTGTGGTAACAGTGGTCGCTATATGCGGTTTCAGATAAGAGGAGCAAGTTATGAGGATTGGCAGAATTTCCTTTGTGGTTGATCAGGGCGAGCACAAGCCTCGCGTCAAGACCATGGATGTGTATCCTACGAAGAAGGATGCAGAGGATGCGCAGCAGGGGGAGGCCGAGCTCAGCAGCTCGGTGCCAGAGACCATGGAGAAGATCACCTCTTTTGTGGCAGGTAAGGATAAGCAGCAGGGGAAATAGGAGCCGTGCTACTACCATTACCATTACCAGTTAGTGGCTGGTAGTTGGTAATGCGCCGGTGGCCGCTTTACTCTTAGTGTTTGGGAGGGGGCTGGCAGGAATGCCACTTCTGAGGTGATGATCGCAGAGTTAGGCAGCCCTTTACTTTGAGGGCACAGTGCGCTTTGGGAGTACTGTGCCAGCTAATAGGTGGTACTGCGCTGGTGGCCTTTGGTTACTCCAAGTGGTTGGTAGGGGGCACTGGAAGAAAAGTCACTTCAGAGCTGATTTTCTCAGGTTTAGGCAGCCCTTACTTTGAGGTCACAGAGCGCTCTGGGTAGTGCTGTGCCAGCTGGTAGGTGGTGCTGCGCTGGCGGTCGCTGGTTACTCTTAGTGGTTGGTATGGGGCGCTGGTAGTAAGCTCACTTCAGAGCGGCTCTTCTTCTTCTTCTTCTTCTTCGATTAAGGCAGCCCTTACTTTGAGGTTCCCTTGTGCTCTTATCAAATTGCCCTAAGGAGCTTTAGACAGTGCACCCACGCTCTTTGCCCATGCACTTTGCGGGTCAGCTCACCCTCAGCAATTAAGTTGCGTGCCTTGCTTGGGCCTTTGTTATATCATAGGGACGCAGACTTCCATCTTACTTGCGCCTCTGCTGTAATAAAGGAAAAGAGCGTCTATGAGCTTCAATATCCCGAAGATCCCTGCCAAACGCGTGGTCATCGTTGGCGGTGGCTTTGGCGGTTTACGCCTGTGCCGTACCTTGGCTGATAACCCTAACTTCCAAGTGGTGTTGATCGACCAGAACAACTTCCATCAGTTCCCTCCGCTGATCTACCAAATCGCCACGGCCGGTCTGCAGGTAAGCTCTATTGCCTTCCCCTTCCGCAAGATGTTCGACGACAGCAAGAACATCTACTTCCGTATGTGCGAGCTGCGCGCCGTCTATCCAAAGGAGCGTTACATCCAAACCTCCATCGGTAAGCTCGATTACGATTACCTCGTGATCGCTACCGGTACTACCACCAACTACTTTGGTAACGCGCATCTGCAAGAAGAGTCCATGCCGATGAAAACCATCAGCGAGTCCATGGGCTTACGTAACGCGTTGCTTGAGACCTTTGAGCGTGCCAATACCTGCGCTACCGCCGAAGAGCGTGCCGAGCTTTTAAATGTGGTGATCGTCGGTGGCGGCCCTACCGGTGTGGAAATCGCCGGTGCTTTGGCCGAAATGAGACAGCACGTGCTGCCACGTGACTATCCAGATTTAGACGCTAACCTGATGAAGATCCACCTCGTGCAGGGTGGTAAGCGCCTGTTACCGGCGATGAGTGAGACCGCCTCTAAGGCCGCTTACGGTTACCTCGTCAATATGGGCGTGGACGTGCAGTTAAGTGCCTACGTGCGTGACTACTCTGATCACATGGTCAAGCTGCAAGACGGTCGTACCTTTAAGTCCCAGACCATTATCTGGGTGTGCGGTGTGACCGGACGCCGTATTAAGGGCCTCGATGATAAGAGCTATGGCCGTGGCAACCGCCTCTTAGTCGATCAATTCAATAAGGTCGAGGGCTACACCAACATCTTTGCTATCGGTGATATCGCTCTGATGCGTACCCGTGGCTATCCAAATGGCCACCCACAGATGGCGCAAGCTGCTATTCAGCAGGGCAAGAACTTAGGTGAGAACTTTGCCCGTAAGGAAAAGGGCGAGCGCTTAAAGCCATTTAGCTACCGTGACTTAGGCTCGATGGCGACCATCGGTAGAAATAAGGCCGTGGCCGATATCGCTGGCTTTAACTTCACCGGTACCTTAGCGTGGTTCATGTGGATGGGCGTGCACCTCATGTCCATTCTCGGTGTCAAGAACAAGATCTCTACCGTCATCGACTGGGCATGGAGCTACGTTACTTACGACAAGTCGAACCGCACCATTATCTCGGCGAAGCTGCCACGTGTGATCACGGAGCGTAACTACGAGATCTCGCGTCGTCACTGGGGTGAGCTCGTTCAAGAGCAAGAGGAAGAGGCCGAGCGTATTGCCGCTGAGACGGAGAAGACTCACTCCGCTGCCGAGAGCGCTAAGCTGGCTTTAGCTCGTACTGCGTTAGAGCGTGCTGACAACGCCTTAAAGGCTCTGCATGCCGCGCAACAGCGCTTATCAGCAGCGCCAACTTCTGCCGCTGAGCCTGCTGCAGCGCCAGCTGCTGAGCCAGCGCAAGTGCCAGCGTCAGCACCTGCACCAGCGGTGGCACCGGCAGAGCCTGCAGCCCCAGCCAAGCCTGCAGCTGCTCCAGCCGCGCCTGCTGCGTCTGCATCTCCAGCAGCCGAGTCTGCACCAGCTGCAGCTGCTGAGGCAAAGAGCGCAAAGAAGCCAGCTGCCCGTGCCCGTCGTAACGGCTCTAAGGCTGCTCCGGCAAAGGCTGCGAAGTAGGAAGCTGCGGCCTAAGACCGCAACTGTTTGCTGGGGACTAAGCGAGAGCTTAGTGTCCCAGTGTCATGCTGTTGCTAGCACTCCCTGACCACTCCCCGTGCCTCTCCCAACACCACTCCCACCACTCCATCCACTCCAGCCACTCCTGTGACCATCGCCGTAGCTGTGGTCACAAAGCCTGCGCAAGGCTAAAAGCTCTGTTGCTTCAAGCGCAAAACGGCGGCACTTCCACCTGTCATACAGGTGAGGCTGCCGTGAGAGAAAGTATTCGTTGCTTTTTTGTCCGTGGCTTGCTTATTGCACTTTGGATTTTGCTGAGGAGCAAGCTTTAGGTAATCTCTTTTCGGCGTGTGGCCGCTATATGGGAATAGCGACGGGCTTGGTGTTCCTTGCATGTTTAACGCAAAACAGCACTCTGTGCCTAAAAGTGCTGACGCGTTAAGGGCTAAAGCAGACTATGCTGTGTTGTATAGGCTTGGCTCTAACCCTAGGGTTGGGATGTTTGTGCAGACCAACAACTAAAATCTGACCTCAAAGCACTTACCGTGTCTTGAGGGAAAGGCGGTCTGTAGATCTTCCCAAGGCGAGGAGAGATTTCGGTGGCTGAACCAAATAAAGTTGAGGACGGCGAGCAAAAGCCAAACCCTCAACCAGTACGCACCATGCTCGTAAGCACGATTCCGTACTGGAATTCGCAAAGCCAAGCTTTCTATTACGAGCTCTCCTTTGTCACAGTCGATGGCAAGACCCGTATCACGCCTGAGTATACTCACGAGGCTTTAGGCCGTTACTTAGTGCAAAGCAATCTTGATAAGTACGTCGGCCCTAAGGCTGGTGTGGCTATCAATGTCCAATTCTCGGATGCTTTCCTTGATTTCCGTCATGAAATCAACTACAGCCGCATTCTGGTGCGCCTGCCATCCAATCAACCAGTGAGCCCAACTCTTGTGCAGCAAATGCGCGAGATGAGCTCCTTTGGTATGTCCTTCGCCTCTGACCTTGAGACTATCATCCGTGAGAAGTGGTTAGAGCAGTTACCACGTTTTGATTACGTTGTGCTGGACATGCACTCGCCTAATATCGCCAAGGACATCGTCGCCGTCCAGAGCCTGCGCCAAATCCAGCCGCGCCTTAAGATGATCATCTCTAATGTGCAAAGCCAAAAGGAGATGAAAGTCGCGTTTACCTTGGGCGCTGCCTTAGTAACGGGTAGGGGAAAGTTTAACCCGTTACCGGTCTGCCTCTTAAAGCCACCATATGACGCCAATAAGAAGGAGATCTTCTTAGAGGAGCGTCAGCTCTGCCTGCTCATGAGCTTTATGTGTGCGCCACGGCCAAACATTCAGCAGATTAACATGCTGCTGCGCTCGTCCTTTAAGATGTGGCAGACCTTTAACCTGCTGGCCAAGAGCATCGACAAGAGTGTGTTTTTTTCCTTCCGCTCGATGGAGGATATCGTTAAGCACTTTGGCGGTCACGGTGCACGTAACCTTATTGCTCTGGGCATTGCGGTCATTCAGTACGACCTCTATAACCGTGCGACCAACATCAATGGCGACCAGCTGGTGGACTACTTCCGTCGTTTAGTGACGCGCGCCATTTTTATCGAGTCGCTGTGCAAGATGTACCCGTACTTTGCGCCATGCCGTGATCTCATTTTTGAGTTTGTGATCTTTCACGGCTTGGATGCGATCATGGTGCACCGCCCTGATAAGGTCTTCCGCATTACGCAGGACTTGATTAAGCCGCGTTGCCGCTTCCTGCGTGTGCTGCAGGACTTAATCGTGCTGGGAGACAGCGTGGAGTACTTAAACTTCCAGAGTATCCGTGCGGTGGGCCAGCGCTATAAGCTCAATGACCTGCGTGTGATTTACCTGCACGAGCAGGCTGCGGTCAAGGCCATGGACTATTTGCGCTCCATGAAGATCCTGCGCTAATTAGGGCGCTGGGAGTGGCGTGTGGAGTGGCGTCGTTTGGGTCTGTGAGTAAGGCGCCTTGAGCCTACCTTGGAGGTACGACACGGTAACGGCGCTGTGCTCGCAGTGAGCAGGGCGCATCCACGCGGCACTTTACTTTTGAGACTCATGGGCGGAGGGACAGAGCGCAATGCGCTTGTCTGCATTCCTGCCTGCCTTTTCTTTTTTCCTGTTCTTCTTCTTCTTCTTCTTCTTCCACCTCTTTTGGTGCGCGCACTTGTCATTCAAGTGCACTAGCGTCCAGATGCAGCTGTCTTTGCGCCAAAATAGCGCATAAAGGCGATGTGATGCCTGTTTTCAGGTTGGGGACAGCCGCTTTTGTCCCTGTGTGGGCTCATCGTGCAATTTTTCCTAGACAAGCGCTGCTGCTTGTGTACAATGTCTCAAATTTTTAGGGCAAATTCTGGGGCGCCATCCGCGTGTTTATCAGCTTTTTCCGCGCAATTGCGTAAACGTCACAGTAAGTCCTAAGCTGCTGTTGTCCTCTCTCCTCTTGCTCTGTGCTTTAAGAGCTTTTGGCGCTTAGGGTGATGTGCAAGGCCACAGCAGAAGAGCGTCATTGCCTGCTGTCTTACATGCAGTACGACAATGGCACGTGCGTTCTTCCGCCGCTGCTTGAGCAGCGCGACGGGCGGTTGGATGTTTGGTCAACCCTGTGGGGTGTTTCTCTTTTTGGGGGAAATCACATGCGTCGCACTTCTTTAAAAGCTTTACTCGGTGGCCTCTTTGGCGCAGCTTTACTTTCCACCAGCTCCCTTGCTGCCGCTGATGAGGAGAATAAGGTCAACATCTGGAACTGGAGCGATTATATCGGCTCCACCACGGTTGAGGACTTTACTAAGGCCACTGGCATCGAGGCCAATCACGTCTTATTCGACTCCAATGAGTTAGTCGAAGCCCGCCTGCTCTCGGGCAGCTCCGGCTTTGACGTGATCATGATGACCTCCTACTACGTGCCACGTCTGGCGCAGGCTGGTGCTCTGCAACCTTTTGATAAGAGCAAGCTGACTCACTACAGCAACCTCGATCCAAAGCGCATGGAGCTCTTAGCCACCATCGACAAGGACAACGCCTATGCTGTGCCATACACTGAGATCTCGGTGGGTATTGGCTACAACACCAAGAAGATTGCTGAGGTTTTTGGCCCTGACTTTAAGGTGGACAGCTGGGACGTGCTCTTTAAGCCAGAGAATGCGGCTAAGCTCAAGCAGTGCGGTATCGCTGTTTTAGACTCCCCAATTGAGGTTATTTCCACGGTGCAGCACTATCTGCAGAAGGATCCAACCTCTGAAAAGCGTGGCGATTACGAAGAAGCGAAGCAGGTTTTAACTGACCTTGCCAAGAACGTCAGCTACTTCCACTCGAGCCGTTACATTAACGACTTAGCTTCGGGCGACATCTGCATGGCCATTGGTTACAGTGGCGATATTCTGCAGGCCAAGGATCGTGCTAAGGCTGCTAACCGCGACTACGAGGTGGAGTACGTCTTTCCAAAAGAGGGCGGCTTACTGTGGTTTGATTGCTGGGTGTTAGCGCATGATGCGGCTCACCCTGACAATGCTCACAAGTGGGTAGACTACCTCTTAAGTGATGATGTGGCTACTTCGATCTCCAATGAGATCCGCTACCTCTTACCAGTGACGGGCGCGATTGCTAAGTTAGATCCTGCTTTAAAGGACAACCCAAGCGTCAATCTGCCACCTGAGCTGTTAGAGAAGGCATACTTCCCACAAGTGCCATCGGCTCGTCAGTCGAAGCTGCACAATGAAGTGTGGAATTACATGAAGCTGAACTCGACCTCTGATGAGGAAGAGGGCTCGGGCTGGGAATAGTCTGAGCGCGTGTCCTTAAAAGGGCACTACAGCAAACAAAGAGGGGCAGGGCTTAGCGGCTTTGCCCCTTTTTGTTTGGCTGTACTGTGCTGAGGTAATGGCCTATAGCGCGTATCATCTGTGGTTAAGAGCCGAACCTTCTTCACCTTAGAGAGTGAGTATCCCAAAAAGCAAATCTCAAAGGAGGTAACTGCCTACAATCAGGTGTTTTACCCTTAGAGTAGGTGTTTGCTCAGGCTCTACTCTCGAGATAAGGTATCTACCTTAGAGATAAGGCGCACCCGCGCCGCTGAGGCTGTAGCCTGTGCTGGCTGCTAAGAGCAGCAGAGAGCCACCGCCATTATCTTTAGTGAGTGAGTGAGCCACCGCAGCTACGCAGGCTACGCTGATTACGCGGCGCCGCTATATAGCCTTGCGCTCATTAAGATAAGCGCGCCAGTCCCGCCTGCTCACCGCTCCATGTGGTCACAGTTGTCATGTGCCCGCACACAGCAGCGCGCAATAAAAAAGCCACTGTTAAGTGGCTTCGTGGCGATGTGTTTAGAGGGGATAGTGGGACAAGCTCTGGCTTACCCTACGCGGCGCCGTTAAAGCGCTAAGGCCGGAATCGCGCTGTGGATATCCGTAGCGACGATCTCGCCAATAATGCTCTTAAAGACCGCAATCAGCTCAGGATTGAAGACACCACACTGATTCGTGCATATCATCTCCAAAGCCACCTCATGGCTAAAAGCCTTCTTGTAGCAGCGCTCTTGCGTTAAGGCGTCATAGACGTCAGCAAGGCCCACCACCTGCGACCAAATGCTAAGCTCGTTGCCCTTTAAGCCCTCAGGGTAACCGCGACCATCATAGCGCTCGTGATGGTGCAGACAGATGTCATAAGCGTAGTTGAGAATGGTCGAGGTGTTAACGCCAATCTTCTGAATGAGCTCCGCACCACGCACCGTGTGCGTCTTGATGATATTGAACTCATCAGGGGTTAAGCGGCCTGGCTTGTTTAAAATGGCGTCCGGAATCGCGATCTTACCAATGTCGTGCAGAATGGAGGCATAGGCGATGTTGTTAATATCATCATCGGTAAGATTGGCGCACTCGTGGAACTTGAGCTCACGTAAACGCTGCAACAGACGGTAGGTAATGTTGCGAATCGATAACACGTGCTTGCCCGTCTCGCCCGAGCGGAACTCAATGGCCAGCGCTAAGGTCGAAATGACCTTGACATTGATCTCCGAGAATTCCTTGTTCTTGCGGGCAATCTCGCGCTCTTGCAGCAGATTCTTGTACTCCAGCGAGCGATGAATCTTGAACAGCTCAATTTGCGAGTTGACGCGCTTGTAAAGGAAGGCCGAGTTAAAAGGCTTCTCAATGATGTCAGAGATCTGATACTCAAAGGCCTCTAACTGCTGATCCTTGTTCTCTGCCGTAATGAGGAAGATCGGCACGCCGTTTAAGAGCTCGTTCTCACGAATGTGCTCTAAATAGCCGTAGCCATCCATGACCGGCATGGTAATGTCCAGCAGCACCGTCACGATTTCATCTGCATGATCGCGGGTATAGACAAAGGCATCAAGACCGTTACTAAATTGCACAGTCTTGTAGTCCCCACCAAAGATGCAATCGAGAATCTCGCGGTTCATCTCGATGTCATCTACGATGAGAATGGTGTTTTTATCTTGACTGTCCATCACCCCTCCACCGGATTACACACTCCGCTCACGCTGCTGCCTACACATCGCCAATCTTGAAGTAGAGCCTCCTATGAGAGTCCCCACAGGGGCAAAAGCAGCGCTTTGTGTCTTGCGCCTTAGTCTAATTGCGCAATGGCCTCACGGGTCTGTTGCACCTTAGGGGCAATAGCCTTACACATGGCCATAGCCTCCTCGTTCTTGCCAGCACGCACCGTTTGCACGATATCGTTAAAGTCACGGTATAAGGCCACTAAGCCTAAGTTACCTGCGATGCCCTTGAGCGTATGCGCGGAGCTCTCAATGCCCTTGTAATCCTGTGCCTCCATGGCGCTCACTAAGGCGTCATAGGTTGGCTCCGTGATAAAGCGCTTTAAGTACTTGAGGTACATTGGCTCAAAGTTGGAAAAACGTGCCAGCGAACCGGCTACGTCAATCTCAATCACTCCTTGTAACTCTGTTAGGGTCATCGCTCTTACCTAAATAATCATGCCCCATGTTCTGAGGCAGAATACCTCAATTGTGAGGCTATAGTAAACCTACATGAGATCGTATGCCCTAAAGGACATACGCAGATGCCGACGCTACGGTTCGAGGTGCTTGGGCTTATACACCTAAAGCACAGGCATCCTGTAGGGTTAAGCTGCGCAATGCACAGTAGCTAGTATGGTACACAGGAACTGTCAGTATAAAGGCAGATAGCGGCAAAAACACATCTTTAGGGACAAATAAGTCGCCAAGAATTAAAACCGCATGTCACCTCACAGTTTTACCTGCTACTTGTTCTCATCCACATCTTCCACCGCAGAAGCGTGATGACGTAACTGGCTGCGCACACTCATTTGCGGCCGCCGTATAGCCTTGCTTGGGCGACTAAAGAGCTTAGCCTTGCTGCTCTCATCTTCGTCGTCGTTTGCCGTAGCTGCAGCTGCACCAAGAGGCGTAGCTGTATTCGTTGCAGCGGCACTCGTATTAGCGGCTGGAGCAGCTGAAGCCGCGCTCTCAGGGCCGCCTGCCGCCTTAGTCTCCTCAGGGGCTAAGGTACTGGCGTGCGTACTGTGTTGCGTCAAGGACGTCGCCATTGAAGCTAATGCTGCCGCTGTGGAGTAGCCTGCACTTAAGCTCTGGGCGTTGCTGTCCCCAGCTGCAGTTGTTGCTGCAGCGTCAGCGCCAGCGCCAGCATTGGCGGTAGCTGTTGCGGGAGTATGTGGAGCGGCCGTGGCCTGAGACTGGGCTTGAGCCTGAGCTTGGGCCTGTGCTTCCTTCGCTTGCGCTTGCGCCTCTTTAGTGGCCTGACGCAGGGCATTAAGCTCACTGTGCACATCACGCCCGCTATGACCTGTGCTGAGGGACATACCATGGCTGCGTGGGCTGTTATTGGCGCCAGTGGTGCCAGCGGCGGCCTGCGCCGCTGCTCGGGTGTCTTGAGCTCCGCTAGCTGCGGTCGTGGTGGCGGTGTCTGCGCTGTTGCTGTAGCTGTTGCTGGTAGCGCTGGCCTCTTCAGGGTGGCTGACGCTCGGTAAGTTTTGCCCAGCTGCCGCCGCCGCTGCTGCTGCCGCAGCTGCCGCCGAGGTCGAAGCATTTTGCGCGCGAATCGAGACCAGCTTGCGGAAGTCAGCACGGTTGGCAATGACCTTGGCCAGCACATGCTCCAGCACCGTAAAGTCCAGCGGCTTAGAGACGTGGGCATTCATACCCGCGCTTTGCGTGGCCGCGATATCTTCCGTAAAGGCATTGGCGGTGCAGGCAATGATAGGAATGGTCTTGGCGTCTTCCTTATTGCTGGCACGAATGGTCGAGGAGGCCTCGCAGCCATCCATCTTTGGCATGCGCATATCCATCAGGATAGCGTCATACGTAAAGGCAGGGTGGCTGGTAAAGATTTCCACGGCCTGTAAGCCATCCCATGCACAGGTGAGCTTGACGCCTTTCATGCCTAAGATGTCGCAGGCAATCTCCATATTGAGCTGGTTATCCTCGACGATGAGGATGTTAAGGCCCGCTAAGGAGAAGTTATCCATAAAGGCCTTACCTTGCGAATCAAGACGGTCGTCTGCTGACAGGGCTTGCTCTCTGGCGCTGTCGCTTACAGCAGTAGAGCCTTTGCTCTCACCTAAGCTCAAGTCGCCACTGTTCTCGCTTTGCAGCTGCTTTTGCACCTGTGCAGCGGTGATATCGTCAGCTAAGCGGAATGGCAGGTTAATGGTGAAGGTGGTACCGACATTGACGGTGGACTTGACCTTAATGTCACCGCCCATGATGTTGACCACGTTCTTCACAATCGACATGCCCAGACCCGTGCCTTGCACTGAGCTTAAGCGCTGCTCACGAGAGTATGGATTGAAGATCTTCTTTAAGAACTCGCGATCCATACCGATACCGGTATCAGACACCTCGACCATAAAGGATGGCTTGTGCAGGTGCAGAATTTCGCGGATGTTGACGTTGACGACGCAGCCAGGGTGCGAGTATTTGAGGGAGTTAGAGACGAGGTTATTGAGAATTTGGCGTAATTTGGCCGCATCACCAATGACCACCTGATGGCGCACATCAAAAAAGAGGTTGACCTTCTTGCCTTGCTGGCTGGCATTGACCTTAAAGACGTCAATGTTCTCTTTGATCTCATGGACGATGTCAAATGGCGCCAGCGTCAGCTTGCTCTCCATTTGTGGACGAGCCACCTCAAGAATGTCATCGACCAGCGCCAGTAATTGGTGCGAGGCGGTGGTCATCTTCTTAAAGACATCAGGCAGGTGATCAATATCCTTGCTCTTTAAGTGGTTCATGCCGATCTGGCACAGACCGATGATGCCGTTTAAAGGCGTGCGCATGTCGTGGGACATGTTGGCAAAGAAGACGTTCTTAGACTCCTCGTTCTTCTTGGCCGATTCCAAGGCATCAGTTAAGAGCTGGTGCTCCTCAAGCTCGGTGATCTTTTCCTCGTCGATGATCTTAAAGCAGATGATCGACTCATCAAGATCTAAGGACTCATCAAAGAGGATGCGGGCGTTAAACCACTTGTAGCGATTGTCGTTGTTGAGCTTTAACTGGTAGTCGTGGCCAAAGTCGCGAATGGAGAGACTGGCGAGATTGCGCAGGTGGTTTAAGGAGAAGTTCTTGTAGAAGTTGTTCCAGCTCTCAGGCAGGACAATGTCGGAAAAGACGGAAATGAGGTCATCAAAGTTATTGCGCGAGGCAAGGCGCAGACGCATCATGTCAGGGGCTTTTAAGGTGGTAAAGGTGCCCAGCTTAAAGTTGACCCGAATGATGATTTGATAGGAGTTACCCAGTACCTTTAAGGCCTCGTTGGTGGTCTCAATTTGTGAGGACAGGTGGTACTCACGCCAGACCATCCACACCTCGATGATGATAAAGATCACTACCATGAGCAGGAACAGGTTCGAGATCATGTGGTAGTTAAAGAGGATGTCCGAGTAGAGGGTGGTGGCAATGGTGTACCAGCCGGTCTCAGGGTTATAGGCGGTAAAGACGTTACGCTTTTCACCAATGAGGTCAGTAACCGGCTCACCCACGATTTCGTTAGGATTGCGGTTTTTAACGTGGGTATCAAAGAAGGAGTTGACGTAGCGCTGGATTTGCGCGTAATTGGCATTAAAAGGCGTGTAGTAGAGGATGACCGTGCCTTTGTTGTCTACGAGGTAGAAGCAGTAGTTCTCGGAGACTAAAGAGGCAAAGGTGGATGATTGGGAGGCGCTCTCTAAGTAGAGATCGAGGGCAAGGACGTTATCGCTGTTGCCAATACGGGCAGAGACGGTGGTGATAACGGTATTGGTAAAGATATCGGTGTAAGGATCTAAGATCACCGCCTGACCGTTATCGGCGGCCATGGCGGCTTTGTACCATGGGCGGGCCTCGGTCACTAAGAAAGCATCGCCGTCCCAGTAGGTGGGAGATACTATCTGCCCATTGATGGAGGCGTAGATGTCGATACGCATGTCCGATTGCTTATCGCGTAGCTCTTCCTCAGTTTGCTTCATCCACAGGTCAAAGGCGGCGCGGCCACCATCAGGGTCGGTAGCGTGCTCTTGGAGGTAGATGTCGGCGTAATGCGCCATGAACTCGACGAATTGCTTTTGCTTTTCAAATTCCTCTTGTAAGGAGGAGTCGAGGCGCTGCACGACCTCATAGCCGACGGCGTTAGAGTTGGAGAGGATGTTCTCGCGCATCAGATAGAGCGAGGCGATGGAGAACACCGAGAAGATCATGAACAGGAGGGTGCCGTAGGAAAAGATGAGCTTTTTCGCTTTGCGCGTGCGGGTGCGCATGAGCGAGGTCGCTCCAGAGGTGGCAGATTTGTTGTTCAGCATAGTGCCGTCTTTTCCTTAGGGAACCGCAGCGTTAGGGATTGGGGAGGGCTATCACGTCGCGGAGGCTGAGCAGGGTGAGGAAAGCTGTTAGCTTAGCAGTGACATGTTAGAGGCATAAAGATAAATATAGGTTAAGCTAGAATAGTGTGGGGGTGAGGTGGGCACTTCCCTTGGGCTCATGAGCACAGGGCACATCACGCCAGCTGGTCTCAATAAGAGCTACATGGCCAACTAATCTTTAGAGGCAGCGGTTACAGTCGGTGCTCTGTGAGCGTTGCCTATAGGTTAATCTTCAGAGAAGATAACTCTTGTCGATTATAGCACCTGATAGAGATGCTGAAAGGGGGAAAGCGGAAGACGCCTCACGAATTGGTACTAAAGTGGGGTGCTGGTCGCGGGGCACTTCACTTTACTTGAGAGTAGTGAGGGCAAAAACAGAGCCACTTTCTGCAAAGCAGCCCTCACGGCAGAGATGCTGTGTACCAGATTGCAAGAGGGGGGAGAACTTTTAGCGATAGGGCAGCCTCTGCGTAGAGGTGAGTATCCCAAAAAGCAAATCTCAAAGGAGGTAACTGCCTAAAATCAGGAGTGTTACCCTTAGATTAGGAGTTTGCTAAGGCGCTACTCTCGAGATAATGCGCCGTCAGGTGCTTTGAGGTTACCTACACGTAGAGGGGCTTTAGCGCTGTTACTGCTGCTGTTATCCTTGAGGGTGGCCAGATATGAGAAGAGCTGTCTTGGCTCTGCTCAGAGTTTTGTGGATACACCAACGGAGCCTAATAACATTAGGCAAGCACATGAGCCGTGCTTATGGCGTTTAATGTGAGCCGCCTAAAAGTAGGGTGGGGGCTCTATGCACCAAACTCGGAGGAGAGCCAAAAGTTGGGCTCCACTTTAAGTTAGGTCGAGGCCAAAAGCTGCATCACTCTTGCGTTAAAGCAGGGCTCCCCAGCTGGACGCCATGTGCTGGCGTGTGGCGTGACTAACCTTGGAGTCTGATAGTGGTGTTGGTTACTCAGAGTAGAGCCGTAAAAATAAGCTCAGACTCACCTGCACCATGCATCGCGAGGTGTGGGATGTACCTGCACTTAACCTTGTAGCCGTCACTTATTGCCTGTGGTCAGGGAAAAGCGGGCGCGGAACAGAGAACTGGGCATGACAGCCGCTTATGTAGCGTAGCGCTGGCCATGTGCGGTAATGCTCTGAGCAGATTCTCAGCAGGTGGTGCTGTCTCCAAAAGGAGTTGCTCCTCTGCGGTTATTGCGGTTACAGCTGCCCATTGTGCTGCTCTAAAGAGCACTTACTCTTGCCGCACCCAACCGGCAATCTTGCTGGTACAGTGAGGGCCATGATGGGACAGCGTATAATGAGATAAGGGAGCGTCGCTTCCTCCTGTGCCCTCTCTGGCCACAGTAGAGCGATAGGTGAATGGTAACAGCGCGTAGACGTCGTGTCTGTGCCACTACATGTTTGAGGTGTTTCTTTGAGCGCGGCAGCCAATTCAGTTGTACTGGCCATTGCCAACCATAAAGGCGGCGTGGGTAAAACCTCTACCGCCATGAATCTCGCGTGTGCCTTTGCTGGCACTCGCCGCTCCGTGCTCTTAGTCGATTTAGACCCGCAAGGCTCCGCTACCGTCTCCATGCTCAGGGAGCGTCCTACCTCCTTTATTAGCTCCGGTAACGCCCTCATTCAAGGCACCAGCCTAGTGCCGTGCATCAAGCACTTTCCTCAGCTGCGTTTTGATCTGCTGCCAGCCTCAGACGACCTCACTGCTTTTTGTGTCAACAAGCACTCCAGCCCACATAAAGAGCTCTTACTGCGTGCAGCCTTTGCCCCGCTGCGCCAGATCTACGATGTCATTATCATTGACTGCCCACCAGCCCTCAATCTCCTCACCATTAATGCGCTCTGTGCTGCCGACGAGCTCATTATCCCGCTGTCATGTGAGTTCTTCGCTGTCGAGGGCTTAGGGTCACTCTTGCGTTTGTTTGAGCGCCTCAAGATCGAGGGCAAGAGCAAAGTCCATTTTATGGGCATTGTGCGTACCCTTTTTGATAAGGGTGAAACCCTCTCCCAAAAGATCTCGCAAGACCTCAAGCTCAGTTTTGGCCCGCTGATCTTTACCACGATCATCCCTTACACCTCGCGTATTAGCGAGGCTCCTTCCATTGGCCGTCCTGTCATTTTGTATGACAAGTCCTCAATTGGTGCCCGTGCTTACTTAAGCTTAGCCGGTGAGATCCTGACCCGCTTAGACCAGATTCCAAGCACGACCCCGCACCCACAGCAGGCGCAAGACGTGGCTGTAAAGAGCAAGGCGGTCTCGGCTGGTACTTACGTCACCAGTCCTATTCCGCGTGCTCACACGTTTTCTGGTGATGCCGTGCAGTCACAGCACTTAGGCGAGAAAATGGCCGAGACTGCAGCTGAGGTGGCAGCGGCGATCAGCCGGATTAGAGCCAACAAGCCAGAGGTGCACACGACAGAGTTAGTGCTCTCTGCGTTTCGCCATGTGCAAGCACAGGTGAACGCGGTGGCGGCTGCTGACGGTACGCTGGAGGCAGACCTGAGCGCCGCCACGCCATTGTGGCAGCCACAGGTTGCTGCCGCTGCAACGGCAGCAACACCTGTGCAGACACCTGTACCGGCATCTGCAGAGGTGGCGGCAGTTGCCGCACCTGCTGAGTCGGTCGCAACAGTAGCACCGCTAGCAACGCCAGTAGAGAGGGTGCCAGCTCCGCAGTCTGATCAAGAAGCAGAGCCAGCCGTTACCTCTAAGGTGCAGCCTTTAGGGGCAGAGGCAGAGACAGTGGTAGCGCCAGCGGCTGTTGCTGATCATGGTGTGGCGCGTGCTGATGCTTTAGAACAAGAGCTGCAAGCGCAGTTACAGGCTCTGTCGCAACTAACAGAGGGTATCACTGCTGCTCACAGTGCAGCTGCAGCGCCGGTAGCTGCTGCCAATGACCTGAGCGCAATCCCTGCAATCCCTGCGGAGCGTGGTGCGGCACAAGGTGTCGCAGTTAATACCTCTAACCCTGTCCCTGCACAGGCACCGGTAGCACCACTACAGCCACCAGCACCACAGGTGGAGACAAGCGCGATTACTACTCCTGCTCCTGAGCCGGTCGTGACGCCTCCTGCACCTGCACCTGAGCCAAAGCCTGTTCCCGTACAAGATGATACTGAGGATGTGCACTCGCCACAGGTGGTAAAAGCACGCCTGCAACGACTGCTGACGCAAGTGCAAGCTAAACAGCAACGCGCATCCTTACCGCCAGAGATTAGTGCAGCGCAGGCCGCCGCTGCCAATGCTGCCGCTGCAGCGATACTGCAAAGACCAGAGAGCGTGGTCTTACGTCCTGAGGTGCCACGTGAGGTGGCTGCGGTTTTAACACCGGCAGCAGAGTCGATTTCACCTGACTTTACGGCGGGGCATGTGGAGCTGGTAGGGGCTGATCAGGAAGAGCTGCGTACTGAGGTTGCCGCGCCTGCTCCGCTGACAGAGCCTGTCCCTGCACCTGAAGTGGCTCCAGTGACCGCTGCTGCAGCTGCACCTGCTACTGATCCCGCTCCGGAGATGTTTGCTCCGTCAAACTCTGATGTTTGGGCCGCAGAGGCCATGGAAAATGCCACTACAGTGGAGGGAGTTGGTATTGTAGCGAGTGGGGACAGCGAGATCGACTTCTCGGCCGATCAGCTCTTGCAAGAGGTTGCTGATATGCCAGGTGAGCGCGCCGAGAACTTAGCGCCGCAATGGTCAGGGGATCACTTTGCCTCGCAGGCGGCAGAGGCGGCGCTCCAAGCGGTGCTCGCGGACATGATGAGCATGGCGCTTTCTGAGGATCTGAATGTGGGGGCGAATGACTCTGATTTTGCCGCTGTGTCTGACGCTGTGTCTGCTCCTAATGTGACGGCGCAGGCAGAGCCGGTAAAGAGCCCAGTACCTGTAAGTGGTGTGGAGAAGCAGGCGCAGGCTGCGCTTAAGGCTACAACTCAAGCTGCGGCGGCGCGCTTACAAAATGCGGCCCCTGAGACTACAGAGCTCTAATCGCAGCTGTGACGCATCCTCTGGGAGTTAGTTAATAGCTGACGGCATTTAAGACCAGCAGGCGTGCACCAGCTCAGCTAAAGATGGTCTCAGGTTTGTCTGCACCAGTTAGGAATGAGTGATCTAATAACTGACGGATGCAGGATAGTGCTGACAACAACAACAACAACAACAACAACCTACACCTCGAGATAAGGGGTGCAAGTTAGCATGAGATTACCTTAAAGTGAGGCAAGCATGATTGCCATCAATTCCGTCATCTCTTAAGTAAGTTGTGCCTCATCTCGAGGTGGGGGTAATTACCAGCAGGCAACCTTGCTCCCCTATCTGAGTGCCAGCATAGGCCACCGCTCTCATGTGCCCGCTTTTTTCTCTGTGCCTTAGTTTGCCTCGGTCACCTGCTTGTTCTCAGTACTGTGGTGGGGGCCAATCGCCATGAGGTCACGTCGCGTGGTAAACAGTAGCAAGGCACTAACTGTGGTCAGCACTGCAAGGAAGATAAAGACACCCTTAAGGCTAAAGGTCGAGGCAATAAAGCCTAAGCAGGCTGGGCCTAACAGCAATCCTATGTAGCCACAAATCGACACAAAGGAAATGGCGGGAATCAGCGGCATCTTGTTTTGCGCCCCCGCAGCTGAGGTAGCCAGTGGGCTGATATTGGACATGCCACAGCCAATGGCAAAGAAGCCCAAGGTAATGACGTAGATGTTGGGGAAGACCACCATAATGATCATGCCTACGACCATGAGCAAGGCACCGTAAAAGGTAAAGTGGTATGGCCCCAAGATACGCAGAATCGGACGTGAGTAAATGCGGCATAAGAGCATGCACGCGGAGACAATGCAGTAGCCAAACGAGGCAAAGTTGAGGGGCACATCGGCCTCGGTGGTGACGTATAAGCCTGACCAATCCAAGATGGCGCCACCTACCATGTAGGTAAAGCCCACAATGATAGCCAAGGAGATAACCGGCTGCACCGGACGGACAAAGGTACGGTTCTCGCGCTTGTCTTGGCTCTTGATGTCGATGATCACAGGAATGTAGTACACGCAGGCGATGTAGATAACCGCGATCATGCTCAGGATGGAAATGGCAGGAGACAGCGCAATGGTGAGCAAGAAGAGCATCATGAGGGCACCTACAACCTCTCCTAAGGAGTAGTAGGCAAAGAGTACCGACAGGAGCATAAGGTGGTACTTCTTTTCAATGTAGGCGCCAAAGACGTTAATGGCTACCTCTAAGCAGCCTAAGGAGGCACCAAAGACCACCAGCGCGCATAAGACCACCACATACGACGGCATGAGCGCTAAGAGGCAAATAGAGATGGCGGTAGTGGTGGTAGAGAGGGCGTAAGTAAGCTTAAAACCAGCATGTTGGAGCAGAATGCCCGAGAGAGTCATACCGCTTACTGAGCCAATACCAAAGCTTAAGACGAGCAGGCTAATAGCTTCAGTGGACAGCTGCAGCTCGCTTTTAATGATGGGGATGAGCGGTGCCCAGCAGGCAACGGCAAAGCCTGATAAGAAGTAGCCCACACGCGCTACATAGACCTGATGACGTGCCGACATCTTGCGTCTGCGCATAACGAGACCTCGACCATTCCCAACACAATTACGAGACAAAAGCCCTGATGGTGCTCTTTGCGTGCTTTGGGGGTAGCACGTTAGAGGATAGGTAGGTTAGGGCGCTCAGCATAGCCTAAGCACGGATTGCTCTCAAGAGATGGCGGTAAATTTTGTGGCGAGCTCAGGGGCGCAGGTTAGGGCATACACGCGAGCTTAAGCCCGCCATGGCTTTATGCTGCTTTTGGTGTGCGTCAATGCCCCGTGGTGATTAGTGAGCGCTTACAAGCTGATGTGGCGCATCTTAATCACCATGAGGAACGAGGTAGTGAATCTCTGCGTTGCGCTTTACACTCTTAGGTTCGCGGGCATGCCCACATTGCTGTTCCTGAAGATGACAGCGCTACCTTAAGTGAGCGCCAGCAAGCCCAGTGCTCTCAAGATAACTGCAACACCGGCCTCTTCTCTGCGTATCTGGCAGAGTACGGCGCTTGGCTTGGCTGGCATGAGTCTCTGTGCTTTGCACCGTAGCCATGCTCAGTACTACCCCAAAGCATCTGCCTGAAGCACAAAAGCAAAAGGGCAGTGCCGTAGCCCTGCCCTTGTTCTTATTATTCTTGGGGTAAGCGCCGCGCTGCGCGCTGACGCTTTGCCTAAGCTTAAGCCTTAAGCGTGGCTGACATCACCACCGGTGACAGCCTCTGCAGCCTCTTCTTTTTGGAGGTCAGCCGCAAGATCCTTGTTGACCATATTGGCCACCGCCGAATCCGACCAGACGTTAACGCCCGTCTCCACCATGTCGATCACAGCATACACTGGCAGGATCACACCCATCAGTAACACTGGAATGTTCATCGAGCTTAAGAGCGAAATCGTCAGGAAGTAGCAGCCCATTGGCACACCGGCATTACCGACAGCAGCAATGGTCGCAATAAAGATCCAGACAATGGTCGTGGTGAGGTTGATCTCAATGCCCGCATTCTGCATCAGGTACAGCGAGGTGATGAGAATGAAACCCGCGCAACCATTCATGTTAATGGTGGTGCAGATTGGCAGCACAAAGCGCGCGATCTTTGGATTGACGTGGCAGTTGTTCTCGGCAGCAGCCATGGTCACTGGTAAGGTGCCAGCAGAAGACTTCGAGAAGAAGGCCACCGCTAAGGCTGGCAGCATGCCACGGGCAATACGTAATGGGTTTAAACCACGAGCCAGCAAGAACAATGGAATGACGATAAACATCTGAATCAGGTTCGAGCCAATCACCACTGTAAAGTAGGTAGCCAGCGAACCTAAGATCACACCCTGTCCTAACTGCGCAATCAACTGGGCAATAAAGGCCATGATGCCGATTGGCAGGATGGCAAGTAACCACTTGATGAGCAGGAAGAGGATGTCTTGCAGACCTAAGAAAGTGTTTAACACCGCATCACGACGCTCATTGTGCGGCATTACCGCTAAGGCAATACCAATCGCCGCAGCAATCAACAGCACCGAGAGCACATTGCCAGCGACAAATGGCTGCAGGATGTTGTTAGGGATCACCGTGAGGATGTGGTCGTAGTAAGAAGTTGGCTGTACTGGCTCCACTGTCGACGTGCCCATGACCTCAGCAGGGACATTGGCAGGTTGCAGCGTCCAGAACATAATGGCGCCAATTACCGCAGCAACGATAGTGGTCGAGAGGGTATAGAAGACCGCATGCGTAAAGATACGTCCCGAACCGCTATTCTTGCCTAATTTGGCTAAGGTCGAAATCAAAGCCAAGGCAATGATTGGCACTGCGATAAAGGAGAAGAGGCGCGTAAACACCGTGGCAATAAAGTTCATGAGCTCGTCAATGGCGGTGTTACCCATGTAGCCAAAGATAAGACCGAGCACAATGCACATGCAGTATAAGCTCACTGTAATGATGCGCTTCTTTCTTGGGATTTTAGCCAAGGTGGCTTGTGCCTTTTCTTCTAAGGTGTCAGTGTGGGACATAGCAATCGGTCGTCGCCCAGCTCTTGTTAGTAGCTGTGACAAACCGCCTCCGGTTGGCAAATGAAAAGGGCGCGTCGTATCTATTTTACTGCGTGCACAGAGGCAGTGGTAAGGTGCTTACAAGCAACAGTAAGTCGTAACTGAGCGTATGGGCCTGCTCGCATCTCCCCAAGAACATGGAGTGGGGGACAACGCCTCAAGGCATTCGCAGGCAAGGTACTCAGCACACGGCTTTTTCCTTGAAAAACAGATCTTTCGGGCCGTGGTCTTAGCTAAGAAGCGACGCTCCTGCACTAAGCACAGGGTGGGCTTTAACCACTGGTCGCGCGACTAAGAGCTACAAGCATACTCAACTTTGTTGTGATCGTCACCTCATTGGATAAAGAGAGCAGAGAGGAACAAGTGGTCACAAGCTCACCCTCAGGGCAGTAAGGACGTGCGTCGCAGAGGCCTTAAAGTGTCACTTTTAGCGCCTTGTGGCTTAGGTAGGAATGACACGCTAGATCCGGTGTATAAGCCCATAGCAGCGCCTTAAGAATTTTTTGCAGCAGCAGCTACTGCTGCCCTGTAACGTTGCACCAGAGTGCGCTTGGTGCGTGTATGGCAGTGTTCTGCTTTGCAGCGGAGAAAGCACGGCGGTGACACCGTTGCACGCACCATAAAGAGGCGCTTTTATCGCTTTTTGGTGCAGTTGTTCGCTGCGACGGGGGCTCATGTAGGTCACAACAACCATTACTCTGTGTTTGTTAACAGTGCAGAGGAAGGTCATGGGCTAAGTAGGTGGTAAGAGGTCTTGCGCCACATCGCGTAACGTTGCCCGCTGCAGGCAGTCTACGCTTAGGCGCGCACGGCTGGAAGTAGGCACCAAGCGGTGCCATGGTTTCCTCTGGGTATCATTTGGACAAAGATGCCGCTGGGGTGCAGCAAATTTTTTTGCAGGGGCCGTAAGCGCTTGTAGCATTTGCGGTATGCTTGTCAGCAAGGACGACGGAGTCTCTGGTCTCCGCAGTGTTTTCTGGACGGATTGTTGGAAATGGACAACTTCTCCTTTTGTACGCCTACTCAAGTTCACTTCGGCCGTGGTAGCTTAGACCACCTCCATGATGAGGTTACTGCTGTAGGCAAAAAGGTGCTCTTAGTCTACGGCGGCAACTCCATCAAGCGCTCTGGCCTCTATGACAAGGTAAAGGACATCTTATCTGACTGCGAAATCTATGAGCAGGGCGGTGTAGAGCCAAATCCACGTGTGACCTCGGTGCGCGCGGGTGCGCAGCAGTGCAAGGAGCACGGCATTGATGTGGTCTTAGCTGTGGGTGGTGGCTCGGTGCTCGACTGCGCTAAGATCATTTGCGCCGCTGCTTGCTATGAGGGCGACGCTTGGGATCTGGTCTTAGATGGCACCAAGATCAAAAAGGCTCTGCCTCTGATTACGGTCTTAACTTTAGCTGCTACTGGTTCTGAGTTTGACTCAGCGGCCGTGATCACCAACCTCGACACTGATGAGAAGCTGGGTGTGCTCAATCCACACCTGTACCCACGTGTCTCGCTCTTAGATCCAGAGCTGACCTTCTCGGTACCTGCGAACCAGACTGCTGCGGGCTCGGCTGACATCATGAGCCACATCTTTGAGCAGTACTTTGCCTCGGAGACCAATATGGTCGCTGATGGCATGTGCGAGACGGTGCTGCGCACGGTGATCGCCAGCTGCCCACGTGCTATTGCTAACCCATCTGACTACGAGGCGCGCTCGCAGCTGATGTGGGCCAGCTCTTTAGCCTGCAACGGCTTCTGCAGCTTAGGTAACGGTGTCCGCCCATGGCCATGCCACGCTATGGAGCATGAACTCTCGGCTTACTACGACATCACCCACGGTGTGGGCTTAGCCATCTTAACCCCACGTCTGATGCGCTTTAGCTTAAATGAGAAGACCGTAGAGCGTTACTGCCACTATGGTAAGGCGGTGTTTGATTTGCCTGAGGAGAGCGATCGTATGGCCATGGCCCAAAAGGCTATTGCCAAGACCGAGGAGTTCTTCAAGAGCATTGGTCTGCCAGACAACTTAACCGCCTTAGGCATTGACGACAAGCACATTGATGATATGGCCAAGCACGCCTTTGAGCACAATGGCGCTTTTCATCTGTGCATGGTGCCAATGACCTTAGAGGACATTAAGCGCGTCTATCGTGAGTGCTTATAAACTCTCTTTGGAGTGCTCAGGACAGCCTTAGGCTCAGGAGAATGGTTCTGAGGCAATAGCCTACCTGAAGCTTACCTGAGGTTCAGCGCTGTCAGCATCTTGAGGCAAACCCCGCCCATGGTTATCTGTGGTGCGGGGTTTTGTGTTTTTGGGGCAAAAGAGTGCACCGTAAGCAGTAGCGGTGATATAGCAGCGCGGCAGTCTGTGTTGGGACGGTAGGGACAGAGGAGAAGGCATGTAAGGGCAGCAGTGTGCAGCAGTGCACTGCATGGCAGAAAGGGCACACAGGAAGCAGCAGCGCGCTCTGTCGTGTGACGTAAGATAGCGGCCCCAATGAGGGTGATAGGATATTTCTCGCCTGTGCCGTGCTCATGGTGCTGATTGCTGCTGTAGCCATCGTGCGCGGCCATTGCGTCTGCTCAGGGATGCGTCAGCATAGGGCCATTACATTGTGCTCATGGAACAGAGCGCGCCCTTGATCTTAAAGTGAGCCGTGCCCCTAACCTTGGCCCTGCGCTATACGCTGATAGGCTATGAGCAAGCTACACCGCGTCACACCATAAATGCTCCCAAGAGCGCCTGCTGATCCTGAGACAAGGTGATAAGACCTGATGCGTATAGTCAATTTTGGCTTATTTATGCCGTTTGTGCTCAAATGCGTATAGTCCACTGCCCAGACCGGACGCCATAGTAGTCAGGTGTAACCATTACTGCCGTTGCCTTTTTCAAGACCAAATGAGTTAAGGCGAATTTTTCCAAATAACTAACCGAGACTCTTGCCAAGCTATCCTAGTTTTTCTGTAGAAATTGCTTTCTAGGAAAAACAAGCATAGTTTCACTGAAAAGCTATGTTTAGTTTTAACCGGAGTTAAAATTAGATTAATGTTAGGCATATCGCAAATTTACACAATAGCCTTGCAAATGAATATAAATTCTGTATAATGGTTTATACAGCAAAAGGCACATGATAAGGGCGGGTAGCAGCTGGTTTCTGCTCAGTGCTAATCGCCCTACAGGCTTTTCATGTGTCTTTTGTACCATGTGTGGGGCGCGGTATACGTGAAGTCCTCTGCGCGGAGGAAGGAGATATCGCGCTTTTTCTTTTTGCTGTCCTGTCCTGTCCTGTCCTTGGTATTTCTCTGTCTACTTATGGTAAGTAGCGTGGATGGCTGTGGCTCTTACAGCTCTGCTATGGTTGCGCCTTTAAGCCTGCTACGACTTTACTGACGTTATGCTAAAGGTACCTTGCCTTTGAGCGCTGTGATCCGTCAGGCTTACGGTAGTGGCCTTAGTCCCTGTCATAACCGCATAAAGACACACTTACCCCCAGCACTCAGGCGCATGCCAAAACAGTGAGCCTGCACTTCACACTCCTCTTACACCCAGCCTCGGTCTCTCAACGCCAAATCACGCCTTTGGGCTCTCCTTAGTGTTTGGTGGATAAGGTACTCACACCACTAACAAGGTGGGGCACGCCAAACGCTTACACATGCTTGAACTCTGGGGGCCGCTGCTTTTTGGTATCCACCAAATTCTGGCTCTCCACAGAATCTGTGGGTATAGGCTCAAGCCCCAGCCTTAGGTGGTTGGGCTAAGGCCAGTGCTAATCAGCAATTAGCCGTCCCATTACCTCCTAAGCGACCCACAAATTCTGGAGCTGAACGGATCCTGGCAACACGCAGGCTGTAATACTGTCTGCTCTAAGGTGCCCTCAATGTACTTGGCAGCCGTGGCTATCAGCTTGAAGGCTA
>CASEBB010000048.1 GCA_949286015.1 uncultured Succinivibrionaceae bacterium
GGACTATCAAGGGCACGCAAGTGTCACGCCTACTTTTGCCGAAAAGGCTTCTTCTGGTCCAGGAGAATCCCCAGTCGTAAGACTGGGGAGGCTTCAATGAAGACATTGGTACGGCCAAACCACTGCTCATCTACCAAGTTGTTTTGCTCGTTACACAGCCATGATGGTGTGTACACCTCTGCCATGTTACGGCTACGATTGCTTTGTTCGTCTCGGTCTTTGAGAACACGTGGCCGGATCACTAAGCCATTATCTCCAGTAATGAGCTCTGGGGTGATAGGCGCATCATAGGCAAACTGAGGCCCGAGCGCCTCATAGTCAGAGGTAGCCCAAAAGATGTGCTGCGTGGTACCGCTGTTCTTGGTTTTAGTCTGATCGATCAGCAAGAGCTCCAGCAACTTAGGCGCAAGGCGCTGCAAGCGGTTTTCGAGCACATCTATCTCTTTCATACCCAATGTCCCGTGAACGATGCCTGCTACGCTTTGCTGCACCAGCTACCGCTGCAAGTGACCTGACAAAGCACAGCTCTCGGCCTCCATGCTAACTAAAAGCCAGCAACAAAGCAAAGCACAGCACTGCACAGCAAAACGACTGCTAACACTAAGGAACGACTGACTTAATAGATGACGGGCCTTAGGGCAATCATGGTGCACCGTCCTAAGGTAGGATTAGACTCACCTGCACTATTCATCTCGAGGTGTGTGACCAGCCATCACGCATCCCCTCTTCCGCCATTTATTAGCTCACTCATTCCTTACCTCATCACAGCACCCGCCCCTGAAGCGTGCGGCCCAGCTGCGTCCGCCCCTGCGCTCTTTTAGGGACGCGCCCAGCTCTGCTCTTTGTTGCCTCCTGTAACTCTTCATCAGTTAAGGCACCATCTTCTTCCCATGCCCGCTGCGCTTGCTCAAGGCGCATCTGCATCAGGGGCACAAAGCGCGGCTCACACTCTGCCACATAGGCCTCGCGCCCTAAGAGTACCGAGGCCACTGCCGCTGTCGCCAGTCCCCCAAAAGGCTCCCAGACTACGGCGCCCTCATTGGTGGTGGCATACACCTGCTGCAGCAGCAACTTCAGGGGCTTTTGCCGCAGTGCTTTGTCCTCGTCTGGGGTAGGGATATAGACCTGCGGCGCCTGCTGCAGCAAGCTGCCCCGTAAGCGCTCATCATTACTGAGTGGTGCTTGTGTCCACACATTAGTAAGCGCTGATAGCGGATGCCACACCGCCTTGAGGTTTTGCCACTTAGATGCTGTCAGTGGTGCTCGGCCATCTAAGGAGAAGTAGAACCACGCACTCGGATCGCCCCGCTGAGAGCAATAGCGCGCCAGCGTCTCGACCTCATCCCCGTGTGGCCAGCTCCACTTACCCTCACCACATAAGAACCTTGCAAGAGCACTGCTTTCCCCCAGAGCCCACTGCACCTCACTGAGAGGCCGACCACTGCGCAGCCACTCCGCGCGTAACCAATCTGGTACTGGCAGGCTCTGCCCTGTAGGGGTACGCAGACGTAATTGGCGGCGGTAGAGCGCGGCTACCTCGGTTACCACTGGTGCAGGACTACGGTAGCTGCCACTACGGCGGCTGTGACCTAAGTGAGCAGAGGCGGAGCTGCCCTTATTCCACACTACCAGTTGCACAAACTCCCAGCCAGCCGCTTGCAGCTGGGGATGCAGGCTAGCCCAGCCAATCTCTGTATTCCACAGCCACAGTGAAGTTGAGGGCTTGGCTGCTTTTGCCCATGCCGCAATATGCGGCTGATACCACGTGCAAAAGTCACTCAGAGGTGCACAGCCACCAACACCACCTGCAGACGCTACAGCAGCGTTAGGCTCAGAAGCAGATTCAGAAAGAGGGGCAGTATTGAGAGCTGCAGAGAGGTTCATAGCCGAGAGCGCGGCGCCATCGGCAACAATGAGATCAGGTGCAGGCCACTTAGCGTAGACGTCTTGTACCTTACCGGCGTAGAGGTGGTACTGGGGTTTATAGGTCTGTAAGCGCGCTGCTAACGCAGAGGACGTGGCAGCAGTAGCGAAAGGAGCAAACGAGGAAGGATTAGAGACAGGAGCTGAGGCGTGGTCGGTCTCAGCTGACGCCAAGACGTGAGATGGGGACTTTGCAGGTGCTTGAGCCGGTGCCGATGCCTGTGCAGAAGCCTGCGATCGCTGCCATGCGCGCGGCCGTTTGTTGGTCACAGACGGAGCACTGTCAGCAGTTGCTGCTGTGGTCGCAGCAGCTTGAGCGCGAGTCTTTAAGCCCGTGCTGCTCACAGTAGTAGCCTCAGCGCTACTACCGCCGCTGTGTAAGCCACTCCCTACTCTACGCATAGCAGCCTCCTCATCATCCAAACAAGACAATCTGTATGAATATTATAGGTGATCTTGATTGATAGTCGCAAGAACTATAATGAAGGCAAAGCGTGACTTAGAGCAAGTTTTGGCTTAAATAAGGCAATCTACAGCGCTTATGGCGTATTGAGAGTGATTCTCAATTACGCATGAATTTCTTTTGGGCACAAAAAAACGCCTTAACGGCGTTTCTTAGTGTTCGATTGGTGGAGGTAAACGGGATCGAACCGATGACCTACTGAATGCGATTCAGTCGCTCTCCCAACTGAGCTATACCCCCATCGTTGGAACGGGCTACATTGTAGCACAAGTTTTTTCAGAGAACAGGGGGCAGTAAGAAAATTTTTTGTTTTCCTGCTGCGCCCTCTGCTCTGACCACCAATATTACTTGGCAGCCTCGACCACTAAGTGAATAGAGGTCTTAACATCAGCGTGCAGCTGTAAAGCGATCTCGTACTCGCCGATGGAGCGGATCACGCCCTCTGGCATACGCACTTCGCTCTTGTGCACTTCGATACCCTGAGCAGTTAAGGCATCGGAGATATCGCGGGTGCCGATAGAACCGAACAGCTTGCCCTCATCACCGGCGTTAGAAGCGATGACGATGGTGCCGAGCTCTTCGATCTTAGAGGCGCGCTGACGAGCTAACTCTAACTCAGCGGCGATCTTAGCAGCATACTTTAAGCGGTCAGCCTCGAACTTCTTTAAGTTCTCTTCGGTAGCTAACACAGCCTTCTTTTGTGGTAACAGGTAGTTACGGGCATAGCCATTACGCACCTTAACCTTGTCACCCAGACCGCCTAAGTGAGCGATCTTATCGAGCAGAATGATTTCCATGACGAATTCCTAGAATGTCGTGGGAGCCGTCCCCAGAGCTGAATTAGCACTTGCTTAAGGCGCTAACTCTGCAAGCCGTGTCTAAGCCCCTCTAGGCAGCGTTGCTGCTTAAAGAGGGCTTATTAGGAGGCGGGTTAGATCTGAGCTGAATTAACGGCTGTGCAGATCGGTGTATGGTAACAGGGCTAAGTAGCGGGCACGCTTGATAGCGGTGGAGAGCTGACGCTGGTACTTAGCGCTGGTGCCAGTGACGCGGCTTGGCACAATCTTGCCGGACTCGGCGATGTAGTTGCGCAGTAAAGCCACATCCTTGTAATCGATTTCGGTAATGCCTTCAGCGGTGAAACGGCAGTACTTACGGCGGTGGAAATAACGAGCCATGATTAGAACTCTCCCTTAGTGTTAGTCTTGGTTCTCGTCGAAGCCACGATCGTTACGACGATCGTTGCGATCACCGCGATCGGTACGACGCTCTTGACGCTCCTGGCGCTCTTGCTGTTGCTTGAGCATAGGAGACTGTTCGGTGACAGGGCCGCTGGTGCGGATGACTAAGGTACGGATGATGGCATCGTTAAAACGGAAGTTGTTCTCGATGCTCTCGATAGCCTCACGCTCAGCTTGGACGTTCATTAAGACGTAGTGAGCCTTGTGGAGCTTCATGATTGGGTAAGCCAGCTGACGGCGGCCCCAATCCTCGAGGCGATCAATCTTACCACCGGTCTTCTCGATCTCGCCCTTATAGCGCTCGATCATACCTGGAACCTGGTCAGACTGATCAGGGTGCACCATGAAAACAATTTCGTAGCAACGCAGCATTGAAATGCCCCTTACGGTAAAAGCCTAAAAGCAAAAAGTCAGTCAAGTTTTAGGCAAGGAAGCTAACGGCAGGCGCGCACGTTTCGCGGGTGCCGTGACTGAAACGCGAGTATTCTACTCTTATGCGGGGTATTTGCAAGGGGGGTCACAGAATTTTTGGCTAAGAATAGGGAAGAGCTGGTTTTAGCGGGTGGGAAGCACAGTATGCAGGCGGTCGGCAGTCTGCTATTCCCAACTCTCAGGAGCGCGGCAGAGCAGTCCGATGGAATGCAGCACCTTGGAGTATGCGCACTTACAGCGGTGTTACTGTGCGTAGAGCGCCTCTAAGGTAGAGTCACTGGCGTTGCGGTGGGGAACAACTGCCTTAAGCGATGACTGCATTTAGGGCCATTAGGCGCGCCACCGCTTAAGGCAGGCTCAGACTAAGCGGCACCATTGATCACAAGGTTTATCTCGAGGTGTCGGTCGTTGCCATATTGCCCCTGCAGCCATCAATGAGAAGAGGTGAGTATCCCAAAAAGCAAATCCCAAAGGAGGTAACTGCCTACAATCAGGTGTTTTACCCTGAGAATAGGCCTTTGCTGAGGCGCTACTCTCGAGATAAGGCGCCGTCAGGCGCTTTTAAGTTACCTACGATGAGATCACTCCTTCATTACGGCCGCGCCCTGCTGACAATGGACAATGGCTACCAGCCTTGATGCCGCTGGCGCGGGTAAGCGCCTTTCCTCAAGGCACAGGAGCTTATCCCAAAAAGCAAATCCCACAGGAGATAGCTGCCTACAATCAGGTGTTTTATCCTGAGAAGAGGTGTTTACTGAGGTGCTACCCTCAAGATAAGACGCCGTCAGGCGCTTTTGAGGTTACCTCCAAGCCCAGACACTTCTTCTGCGTAGCACCACATTGCGCCCGAGCACCATACTGTGACGCTCATGGCGCGCACAATCAGAACCTACCACCTACCCCCTACCTGCTACCTGCTAAGACAGGCTCTGCCGCTGACGCACCGCCTCAAACAGCACCACACCAGCCGCAACAGAGACGTTTAAGCTCTCCACACCTGCCGCCATTGGAATCTTTGTGATATCAGTGCACTTTTCACGGGTTAAGCGGCGCATGCCAGACTCCTCCGAGCCCATCACAATCGCTAATGGCCCCTTTAAGTCCGTGCTGTAGATATCATGCTCCGCCGCGCCATCCATACCAATGATCTTGATATCGCGCTCAGCAAAGTCATCTAACACACGCGCTAAGTTCGTCACCACAAACAGTGGTAACTCACTGGCAGCACCCGAGGCCGTCTTACGCGCCGCTGGACTAAATGGCGCCGACTTGTCCTTTGGTACCACCACACCATGAGCACCAGCCGCCCATGCCGAGCGCATGGCTGCACCTAAGTTGCGTGGATCGGTCACACCATCTAACACCAGTAAGAACGGAGCTTCCTGCTTCTCTTGTAAGGACTCTAAGAGCTCGTCTAAGTCGTGCTCGTTCTTTGGTGGGGTAGCCTTCATCTCAAGGACGATACCCTGATGCACACCACCATCGCACTTCTCATCTAAGAAATGACGCATGGCTACTTGGGTCACCACACCATAAGAGGCTAAGCGCTGTACCAGCTTGTAAATACGCTTGTCATCTTCACGGCCCTTAGCAATCCATGCCGAGAGGATCTTCTCAGGGCTGGTCTCAATCGCTTGCTCGACAGCATTGATGCCGTAGACGAGTTCACGGTTGCGGCTTTTCTTTTGTACTTGCATTGACACTAACCTTGCACTTGGGTGTGGGCTGGCTTGGCCTTAATCTTTGCGCCGCCTGCGACACGCCATAATGTGGCGCAAACACCCAAAAAGAAAGGGGAAAAGTTGCCTTATCCCCTTTGTAAATTCAAAAGCGCCACCGAGCACGTGCTGGCTTAGTACCTAACAGAGCTCGTAATGTGGCTGTAATCTGTGCGGGTAGCAGCAGGGCACGCTTGAGCGCGCACCCTTGCTTATTACCCTATTAGGCCTTAGTGGTCTTTTTCGCAGCTGGCTTCTTGGCCGCAGGCTTCTTAGCGGCAGCATTTGGCGCCTCGGCCTTAGCAGTAGAGGCCTTCTTTGCAGGAGCCTTAGCAGCGCTAGCCTTCTTAGCAGCGGCCTTTGGGGCCTCAGCCTTGGCCTCAGCAGCATCAGCTGTCTTGGCTTCAGCGGTCTTCTTTGCTGCGGTCTTCTTGGCAGGAGCCTTAGCGGCGGTAGTCTTCTTGGCGGTGGCCTTCTTGGCGGTGGCCTTTGGGGCCTCGGCTTTAGACTCTGCCTCTGGAGCCTTGGCCTCAGCGGTCTTCTTAGCGGCGCTAGCCTTCTTAGCAGCAGCCTTTGGAGCCTCAGCTTTAGCCTCTGCCTCAGGGGCCTTGACCTCAGCGGTCTTCTTGGCAGCGGCTTTCTTGGCTGGAGCCTTAGCGGCGCTGGCCTTCTTGGCAGCGGCCTTTGGGGCCTCAGCTTTAGCCTCTGCCTCAGGGGCCTTGGCTTCAGCAGTCTTCTTGGCAGCAGCCTTCTTCGCAGGAGCCTTAGCGGCGCTAGCCTTCTTGGCGGTAGCCTTTGGAGTCTCGGCCTTAGCCTCGGCCTCAGCAGTCTTCTTGGCTGCAGCCTTCTTCGCAGGAGCCTTAGCGGCGGAGGCCTTCTTGGCGGTAGCCTTTGGAGCCTCAGCCTTAGCCTCGGCCTCTGGAGCCTTGGCTTCAGCGGTCTTCTTCGCAGCAGCCTTCTTGGCTGGAGCCTTAGCAACGGTGGACTTCTTGGCAGTAGCCTTTGGCGCTTCGGCCTTTGCCTCGGCCTCAGGGGCCTTGGCGTCAGCAGTCTTCTTGGCGGTGGCCTTCTTTGCAGGGGCCTTAGCGGCTGTGGCCTTCTTGGTGGTAGCCTTAGGAGCGTCGGCCTTAGCCTCAGTCTCTGCCGCCTTAGCGTCAGCGGTCTTCTTTGCAGCAGCCTTCTTGGCTGGAGCTTTCTTTGCCGCAGCCTTTGGCTCCTCAGCCTTGGCCTCAGGGGCCTTAGCCTCAGCAGCAGTCTTCTTTACCGCAGCCTTCTTGGCAGGGGCCTTAGCGGAGCTGGTCTTCTTTGCCTCAGTCTCGGCAGCAGGAGCCGCAGCGGCTTTCTTGGTGGTAGCTTTCTTGGCAGTGGACTTAGCCGCAGTCTTCTTCGCAGGGGCCTTCTTAGCCTCAGCTGGAGCTGACTCTGGCACTTGATCCTTACTCACAGCAGCAGCCTCAGGCACAGCCTCTGCTGGAGCTGCCGCCTTTTTGCTCTTAGCAGCACTCTTGTTCATAGGAACTGTACTCTCCTCTTCATCCTGAGCGGCTGCCGGTACGGCTTTTACTGCTGCCGGAGCCTGTTGCAGGGTCTCTTTTGTGGAGTTGCGCTCCTCAGTTGGAGCACTTGTAGCAGAAGTGGCAGCAGCGGCCGCGCTTGGAGCTTGAGCCTCTGCTGATGTACTTGCACTGGTCGCTACCGCTGCACGCTTAGTGCTGCGCGTTCTGACCGTAGCTTTGGTGCCCTCGCTAATATGCACTTGGGTCACCGCTTCTTGATTCTCTAAAGCCGCCTCTTTCTCAAGGCTCACGCCCGCAGCTTGGGTCTTAGCTGCCTCAGCAGTGACAGGAGTGCTAGGAGTGGCGGTGCTCGCAGCAGCCTTTTTCTTCTTGCTCTTGCTGCTCTCTGGGTACTTACCACCATTGAGGTCAGCCTCAATGCGCGTGGCTGTCTCCTCTAAGAGCGGGTCATGTCGCTCTTTTGGGCCTGGCCCCTTGGCCTTTTTGGCCTTGGGAGAGGCAGGAGCAGTAGGAGTGGCCGCAGCAGCTTTTGGAGCAGCAACTGCGGATGCCGATGCTGATGCAGTAATTTCTTTGCTGGCGCCCTGAACCACAACCTTACCAGAGGCCGCTGCTTGAGCAGCAGACACCACAGGCTCTGGGACAAACTCTGGAGCCTCCTGAGAACCTGCTGGCGCGCCCGCTGTTGTGTGCTCATGCTCGACACGGGTAAAGCCAGCTGCCGTTAGAGCACTTGCCATGGCCGTTGGGGTCTGATGCATCGCCGTGCTCAGATTAAGCTCGCGGGAGATGCTGTAATCCATATTCGGACGCGTGATATTGTCCGCGTTCGAGGCCTTATGGCCTTGAGAGAAATCAGCGATGCTCTTAAAGAAGAGATCCTTATCGTCGTTGTTTGGCTCTAAGTCAGCCACCGCCGTATTACGCAGCTGCTCTAAACGACGTTGCAGATTGAACTCGAGGTCGCCCTTGCTCTTTTTAGAGACTGGGCACAAGTCGATAAAGCGATGCAGGCTATTGACCTTAACAATACGCACTGCAATCTGGTCACCTACATGGTAGGTATTACCACTTGCAGTAACAAAGGTCTGCTGCTGGGAGTTGAGCGACACCAGATTCTCTACAGGAATACGCCCGTCAATGAAGAAGTCATTTAAGGTGACAAAGACGCCGAAGCGATCCACCGTCGAGACCGTACCATTGACGATCTCACTTATGAAGTTGCGCACAAACTCGCACTTTAAGGAGTTGTCGACATCAAACTCCGCATCGGAGGCACGCACCTCATAATCAGAGCACACCTGCCCTAACTTCAAGAGAGCCTCATGGGAGTAGTGCTGAGCACCAATATTGCCCCAATCACGCTTTTGCTTGCGCTCCAGAATGTACTTAATCACACGGTGAATCTGTAAATCTGGGTAGCGGCGAATTGGCGAGGTAAAGTGCGCGTAATTCTCTAAGGCCAGACCAAAGTGACCGACGTTGTCAGGGCTGTAGCAGGCCTTCATCATCGAGCGCAGCATCTGCAGGGCAATGACCTGATGCACGCCCTCAGGCAGCTTTTCTACCTGATCGGAGGCAAACTTAAAGTCCTGTGGCGATGGGGTGTCTTGGCCAGGCAGGTCGATACCGTAGCGCGAGAGGATAGCGCGCAGCTTCTCTAAGCGCTCAGGAGCTGGACGCTCGTGGATACGATAGAGCGTTTCGTACTTGTTTTCTTTGACAAAGGTCGCCGCGCAAATATTAGCGGCGATCATGCACTCCTCAATGAGCTCATGTGAGGCATTGTGCTCTGTAGGCTCCATGCCTCTGATACGCCAATTGCGATCAAAGAGGAAGTACACCTCGGTACTCTCAAACTCAAAGGTGCCACGACGCTCACGAGCCGCACGTAAGGCCTTATACACACCAAAGAGGTTCTGCACCCATGGGACGCAATGCTGATGCTCGCTCTTAATGGCCTTACCGTTATCCAGCATGTACTGGGCTTCGGTGTAGGTTAAGCGGGCATGGGAATTCATCACCGCTGGGTAGAATTCGTAAGATTCGATCTTGCCCTTGGCGTTGATGATCATGTCGCAGACCATGCACAGGCGATCGACGTTTGGATTTAAAGAGCAGATACCGTTAGAGAGCTCTACCGGCAGCATTGGAATGACGTAGTAAGGGAAATACACGCTGGTGCAGCGGTTTAAAGCCTCACTATCGATAGCGCTGCCCGTGCGCACGTAATAGGACACATCAGCGATGGCAACATAGAGATGGTACTTACCATCCTCTTGCACTTCGCAGTACACCGCATCATCAAAGTCGCGGGCATCCTCACCATCAATGGTGACTAATGGCAGCTCACGTAAATCGACGCGGCCATGAGTTTCATTAGCAGCAACGTGATCAGGGATTTTCTTCACCTGATTTTGTACTGCTGGTGGCCACGTATTAGGGATTTCATGCTCTAAGACGGCCGAGAAGATAAAGGCGTTTAAGGCACCAGTGTCTTGCACCACCTCACGAGCGCGCACGATTAAGACGTTAGAGCCCTTACGCGACACGATCTCGGTGATGACCATATCACCGTTTTTGAAAGGCACGCCGTCGCGGGTGATGCGCACATCAAAAGCACTGAGAGCTTTATCGCGGAAGCGAATCTCGTCATCTGAGGCCGCTTCACCAATGACCATGGTGCGCTTCGTGATGATTTCACGGACGTAAGCGCAGCCTAAGAAGGTGTTGATCACCACCTTCACGGTATCGCCAGGGATGACCAGAAACTTACTAAAGAGAGGGTACTCGCCGGTGCTGTCTAAAAAGCGCAGCTCATTGGTTTTGAAGTCACGGTCATGGTAGACGAGGGAGCAACCTACTTTGCCCACGCTCTCGGCTTTAAAGTCATGAGCGACGAAACCAGCACCTGAGCCAATGTACTCTAAGGCGCCCTCGTCTAAGAGCTCTTGTAAGACTTTTAAGACGTAATCGGCAGTTAAGTTTTTGGTATCACCTTGATAACCGACCGAGGCGAGGAGCATGCCCAGCATCATCATGCGGCGGTCGGCAATGGTCTCTTCAAAGGTGTAGTGCTGGGTGGCAGCACAGACAAACAGCGCACTCTTAAAATCCGACTCCAGCGGGCCATGCGGGGCATGCTCACCTTGCAAGAGCTCAGCAAAGACATCCTTGCTTTGAGGGCGGGGGCTCTGCGCGGTGTCCGTGTGCGGATCTACTGTGTTATTTGCCATATCAATCTCTTGGAAACCAGTGATAGCCAATAAGTCGAGAGCAAGAAACCTAAATGAAAACAAGCAAACTTTGGGAAAGGCTGCGGCGCGCTGAGACTAAAGTAAGCTTACTTGCCACAAGTGCGCTGCACTCAGGCAGCAAACAAGCATTTTAAGCAGCGTTTGAGGGTAAACGGCAAGCATGCATCAGCGCCATCCCTACGACCTCATTGGCCGGTGCTACTTTATTCTCTGCACTCGGTGGCGATACATTCTTGTGAACAGCACCCAGTACTTGGGAGCGACTGACTTTATAAATGACGGAATTTAGGGCACGCATGCAGGCTCATCTCAAGATAGGCTCAGGCTCGCTTGCGCCTTTTATCTCGAGGTGGGACGTTGCACCCAAGAACACTACATCCGTCACTTATTAGCTCACTCTTTCCCTGCTGGCAAAAGTAGCAGCGATAGCCTTATTTTAGCGGCTTTTTCTGCCGGTGCAGCGTGAAAAGTGCTGCTTTTGTGGCAAAAACCACAGAAACAGGCCAATGAGCGCGGAACAGCACACTGCCTCATAGTGGCAAAAAGCTGATATTTATGGCCTTTTCTCCGCTACTGTATCCTCTTTTTGGCAAGTGGCAGTAGTAGGCACTTTTTTTCGGAAAAAACACACGCGCAGCGCCGTCAGTGCGGTTTTTGCCCTGCTCTTGGGACTCTGTGGGCCATTTTTTCACAAAAACTCGCAAATAGCATCATTAGCCATTAACTTTCCTGTGGCGGTGAGGGCAAAGGAGAGATCGCAGTGCAGGCTAATAAGTCCCTTTGCTTGTAAGCTCTGCAGACGCTTCTGCTGTGAGCGCAGAGAGAGACCGGTGTGCGTGAGGTAGTCAGCAGCAGTAATCTCACCGTGATAGAGGCGCAAGCGGTTGAGCATGTACTCAAAAGGCAGCTCATCAGCGGCAATCATACTGACGGTAAGCTCGTAGGTGTTACTGCCTGTGGTAGCGGAGGCAGTCGCGGCAGAGACGGCTGGAGCAGATACAGCGCCCTGCTCCGTGGTGCTTGGCGCGGTTGGAGCACTTTCCAGCTGTGCCACCGGAATGGCCCCTAAAGGAGCTGCTGGCGCCGTAACGGTGAGCACAAAAGAGCCACCGGCGCAGGCGCTTGCCAGCAGCGGTGTAAAGCTGTGCTCCGGTAAGTTTTGCCAGAAGCCGTAGTAGGACGCTAAGTCCTCACTGTTAGCCATACGGGTGACTACCAGTGGACTGTGCTTTTCAAAGTTTGCCCCCAGCGGGTGGGTAGCGACATTGTCAGGGGTAATAGCGCAGCTCTCTGCACTTACTCCACTCAAGTCGCTCGCGTCGCTCTTTGAGGTAGCTGCTACGGCAGTGGTGTGGTGGGCACACTGCTGCTGAAGCCAGCGAGCACAAGCATCCAGCATCTCGTGGGGAGAGCGCAGCAATGCTGCTGATGATGACTCGGTTGCAGGTGATGCACTTGCGCTCAGAACGTCACTCTCTGGGTTAGTGATGGTGGTGGTGCCTTGCGGCGCGAGAGTAGCAGCAGCTGTTGCAGCTGACGTGTTTTGTGGCGGTTGAAGTGATGTTTGCGACTTAGGCTGCTCTTGCCAGAGGGTAAGCTTCTGGTGAGCGCCCGCCCCTAAACCCAAGTAGTCATTAAAACGCCAATAATTGAGGTTATGACGGCAGCGATAGCGCTCCTCACGGGCGTAAGCTGAGACCTCATAATGATCAAAACCCGCATCCTGTAACAGCTGCCAGCCCTGCTCCTCAATAGCTAAGAGCGTCTCCTCCTCTGGCAATACTGGTGGGTGATCACCAAAGTAGGTGCCCTCTTCTAAGGTCAGCTCATACCACGACAGATGGGTGCAATCTAAGGCCAGTGCTTGCTGTAAGTCGTACAGAGCCCCTGCCACATCCTGCTGTGGCAGGCCATGCATGAGGTCGATATTGAAATTGGTAAAGCCCGCTTGCTGTGCAAGTAGGCAAGCTTCTGTGGCCTCATGCGAGTTATGGATACGGCCTAAGCGCTTGAGCATACGGTCGTTAAAGCTCTGCACGCCAATGCTGATACGGTTAAAACCGACGGCACGTAAGTCCCGCAATTTGCTAGCAGTAATGGTACCTGGATTGGCCTCTAAAGAGATCTCGGCATCAGCACTGAGAAAAGGGCCAATAGCGGCAAAAAAGCGCTCCCACTGGCTGACATCACAAAGGCTGGGAGTACCCCCGCCAATGTAGACGGTGCTGATCTCACGGCCGCTTGCTTGCCACAGCTCTTTTTTTAGCTGCCACTCACATAAGAGGGTCTGCATATAGACCTCATCGCGAGAGGTATCGGCACCTAAGGGCAGAGAGGCAAAGTCACAGTATGGGCACTTATGGACGCAGAAGGGGTAGTGCACATAGAGGCTCAGCTCAAGTGGTGCGAGCGTGGGTGATGTCGACATGAGAGGCAAGGCGGTGAGTTTCTCTGGATTACTGAGGAATGGTTAGGTGGTATGGAGCTGCTAAGCGCCAAACGCAACAGGGGTACAGAGTGCGCAGCTCAGGCCATACCCACAGCCCACGCTGGGCATGCATTACACTTGGAGAGGCTGATACTGGCATGGCGTAATGGCTTGAGCCGCTATCCTCTCTTGATGTGGGCTTACATCTCAAGGGGAGAACCAGCACGCCATTGCGGCAACAAAACTGCTGCTCCCTACTACCCTAATTGGTAGTAGTGGTATCGGTGGTGATGGTACTGAGAGTAAGCCTGCTGAGCGGGCTGAAGGCATTACCACCGAGATGGCAGCTTGATGTTTGTGCTTAACTCAGGTGCTTACACCTCATGCAGGCGCTTCATCTCCGCAATCAGCAGCGATAAAGCCCGTGCGCGATGCGAAATCACGTTTTTTACCTGTGGTGGTAGCTGCGCTGCCGTCATATTACGTCCCGTCACGTAAAAGAGCGGGTCATAACCAAAGCCATTGCTACCATGTGGCACCTTGCCAATCGAGCCCTCCCATGAGCCTGTGACCACAATCGGAGCTGGGTCATCAGCAGTGCGCACATAAGCTAAAGCTGCGTAGTAGTGAGCCGTGCGCTTATCATCAGGGACATTGCGCAGCTCTTCTAAGAGCTTATCGTTATTGGCTTGATCATTACCCCAGACACCGCAATAGCGCGCCGAGTAAATGCCAGGCGCACCGTTTAAGGCATCCACACATAAGCCTGAGTCGTCTGCTAAAGCAGGCATGTTTGCGTATTTAGCGGCGTGGCGTGCCTTGATGAGGGCGTTTTCAATAAAGCTCAGGCCGTTTTCCTCTACCTCTGGCACCGCAAACTCTTTTTGCAGGTGAAGATGCAGTCCCAGTGGCTCTAAGATAGCCGCAAACTCAGCGGCTTTTCCTTGGTTATTTGAGGCTAAAACGATATCAGTGGCCATGCCATTTTCTCTCATTACGGCGCCAGAGGCACCAACCAACCTAAAAGCAGTCTCTGCCACAACCATAAGCACTAACAGTACTAACGCAGCTGCAATCTTTAACGCACTGTCCCCTACCCTTAAGGACACTCTGGGCTCATGGCCCGCCTCAAAGGTGGTAACACTAAGGAATGAGTGATCTCATAAGTGACGCAGCAAGGCTAAGTGGTGGTAACGTTCTCACCTCGAGATGAAAGGGGCAAGTGAGCCTTAGCCAATCTTAAGATTGGGCACGCCTGCTGACCTTAAATGCCGTCATCTATTAAGTCAGTTGTTCCTAATGGGGCGCTGTGGTCGTGGCCTTTTCTTAGTTGTACAGGCCCTGCCCTCTGCGGGCTAAGTTCTTAATGGCAATGGCACAGGCTTTCTGCACCACTTCCTCATAAGCAGGGCTAAAGAAGGTCGTAGCAGCGACCTGCTCAATCGTGAGCTTCTGCATAATAGCCAAACCGAGATAATGCGCAATATGGCTCGCGCCATACATGCACATCTCCGCACCCAAAATGAGATGCGTCGCCTCATCACAGTACAGGCGTAAGGTGCCACCGTCATTGCGGCAAATGCGGTATAAGCCCTCACTGATACGCACTTCGCTCGACACAAAAGGCGAGCCGCTTTTAGCACGCATCTTCACCTCATCATAGGAGAGGCCCACCTGCGCCAGCTCCGGATCAGTAAGCAAGATGTTGATATTAAAATCCGGCTCCACACTGCGTGGTGGCTGTGGATAGAGCACCGCGTTTTCACCGGCTAACTTACCATCATGGCGCGCACGGGCAATGGTCATACCCAAGGACGTTACTTCACCTGCGGCAAAGATATGAGGAATGGAGGTCTGCATCGTTTGCGCATTCACGCTAATGCAGCCCTGCCGATCCAAGCGCAGGCCTAACGAGCGTACATTGAGGCCATCAAGCTTGGGATAGCGCACACTGGAGGCTAAGATGGTATCGACGCTGAGCACATTCTCGTAGTTGCTGGCATCGAGGTAGTAAATACCAAAGCCATGATCGTACTTTTCAATGGCCGTAGTGTAGCTGTCTAACACCAGCTCAAAGCGCTGCTGATAGGCGTGGATAGCCGCATCAATCACGGAGTCGTCTGTAAGCTCCCAGATGCGGTGATTACCAAAGACCACTACCTTGACGCCCAGATAAGACAGCGCCTGTCCTAAGAGTAAGCCCTCGCGATTGGAGCCAAAGATCGCCATGGAAGCAGGCAAGTGGTCGAGGTCAAAGAACTCATTGGAGGTGTAAACACCGCCTGTGACCCCATACTGACTAAGCTCGTAAGGCACGATGGGCGCTGAGCCGGTAGCGATGACTGCCGAGCGAAACTTTACGACGATGCTCTCATTGACCACAATGGAGTGCTCATCGACAAAGCGGGCTTTACCAATGAGGCGGTTCAGTTCGGGAATCTGGTAGATAAACGACAGGATGTCACTGGTGTCTTTGGCGCGCACCGCGCGCACGTGGTTTAAGACGTTATCGATATCAAACGAGAACTCGCGGTTGGTCTTAATGCCGTAGCGCTCTAAGTCCACCAGCGCATGGCACTTTTTGGCAGCCTCCATTAAGGCCAGCACAGGGGTATCACCAGTGCGCTTAGCGCTGGTGCCTAAAGGGCCAGACTCCACTAAGATGCAGTGGGCACCTGAGGCAACCGCAGCTTTATAGGCTTCCAAACCGGCGGTACCCGCACCAATGACCACGGTATCGCACGATAAAACTTTTTTATCCATTACCCCGCCTTTGAGTGCGTTGCCATGTGCGGCCACCACTAAGAACAGACCAATAAAACAGCACACATCTTAGCACTCAATAGGGGCTGCCTGTGAAAAAGCTGAGGCTGCGCCAATCTTAGGCAGCACGGTCAGGCTAAGAGCAGCACAGCACAGCTGGTAGCGCGGTAGCGGGCGTGATTTCCTTTTTGGGGGAAAGTGTCACAGCTCACAATGCCTCTGCCTACAAGCGGCTATACTAATCATGGCTTATCTCTGTGCCCGCCATGGCCGCCGGTGGCCAGAATCTAAGCCGCATGCAGCAGAACTCTTCTTCTTCTTCTTCTTCTTCTCTTATCCAGTGGCGCCACCCTTTTGTTTTATGACTGTTACTGTTGATTTCTCTCGCTATCAGGGCTTTATCTTTGACCTTGATGGCACCCTCATCGACTCCATGCCTTTCCATATTCGCGCTTGGCAGCAAGTAGCCAACGAGCATGGCTTTGCGATCACGCCTGACTTTATCTACGAGCGCGGTGGTTTCTCCTCGCGCAACATTATCCGCGATATGGCCAAAGAAGGAAACGATGTGGGCTCGGTGGAAGACTTTGTTGCGCGTAAGGTGCAGCTCTATCGCGAGCACATCCAAGAGGTACCACTGTTTCCTGAGGTGTTTCAGATTCTCAAAGAGGCCCATGAACGTGGCGCCAAGACGGCTATTGGCTCCGGAACCCAGCGCAAGAATGTGGTCGACATCTTAGCGATTCACCACATTGAGCACATGGTTGATGTCATTGTCAGTGCTGATGATGTAACCGAGCATAAGCCACGTCCCGAGACCTTTTTGCAGGCAATGCGCTTAATGGGAGTGACGCCGGAACAGACGCTGGTAGTTGAAGATGGCAAGCCAGGCATTCAGGCGGCGTCAGCGGCGCATGCCGACTGTCTCATTGTCGATCGCGGCAGCTTTGTGGAGTTGGTAAAGGCGTAAGCACTGAGCTAGCAAGCTCTCTGGGGGTAGCAGTAGCAGCAGTGTTATCCCCTAATTTGGGCTCTCCTCTGGGGGTGGTAGATACCCAAAAGCGGTTCTCATCAGACGATAGTGGATAGAGCCCCACACTACTTTTAGTGGCTAACATTAAACGCCATAAACACGGCGCATGTGCTTGCCTAAAGATGTGAGACTACGTTGTGGTATCCACCAAACACTGAGTAGAGCACCAAAAGCAGCATTCCCTGCGCTTCAGCATGGAAGCCCCTTGTGCTGGCATTTGGCGTGACCAACTTGGGAGTAGTATCGGAGCTCTATCCACCAACGCAGAAAAGCACACTAAACCGTAACAGCACCACGCTCTCTGCTGCTCTGAAACTACCTTTTTCACGTGCAACTCAGGACAACGCACAGCAACGCAGGGCAATGCGGGGCAGAAAAACGCAGTGCGGAGCAGCGCACAGACACAGACAATGAGTCTCAGGGACGCGACAACGGCTAAAGACAACAGTGGCGTTTGCAGCAGCAGCAGAAGAAGAAGAGAAAGGGAAAAAAGGAAAGGAAGAGGGGAAGAAGAGGAATGGTGCTCAGACCTGGAATCGAACCAGGGACACAAGGATTTTCAATCCTTTGCTCTACCGACTGAGCTATCTGAGCATCGGCAAGATAAGAAATGGTAAATGATACGTGATGCACCATTTTGTGGTGCTCAGACCTGGAATCGAACCAGGGACACAAGGATTTTCAATCCTTTGCTCTACCGACTGAGCTATCTGAGCAACGGCGCCTATTAAATCAAATCACCTGTGCCCTGTCAACAACTTTTAGCGAAAATTTTCAAAAAGCCCCTGCACTGGGGTGCAAGGCGCAGAAACAAGGCATTTAGGCCCATCTGCCATACCAGTGAGCTCCTATATGAGTCTAAACAGCAAGGTGCTCTACGCTGCGTTTTTTCGTGCTCACAAAACAAGGGGTGGCAGTGGGCATTGGCTGGTGCGAGGAGACTTTACCGCTGGTGAGGCTATTTAAGCCGCAGGGCATTACAGTGCTGCGCCTGCTGTGCGCAAAGTTCACGCAGCTCGCTGAATCTCTGCCACCTCCTGCTGTGCCATAAAAAAGCCTGTACAGCCAGCCCTCCCCACTGCTATTTACCGTGGAGACAGCGCCTGTACAGGCTTTTTCTGCTCTACCAGCAGCGATTAACTGCTACTTGGTATTGGTAAGACCATAAGCGGCAGCAACACCTCTCCTGCAAGCCAGTGCAGATGCTCTGGCTTAGAGGTTTGAGGTCTTAGGCCTGTTGCTGCTTCGCCTCTTCTGCGGTTACTTCGTCTTCTTCGACCTTACCACAGCAGTCCTTGTACTTCTTGCCTGAGCCACATGGGCATGGGTCATTACGGCCCACCTCCGGCTTGTGCTTCTCAGCAGCTGCGGCCGTTGCGGCTAAGTCGTCCTCATTTAAGCCACTTGGCATCTCACGCACGCTCTGACGCTCCACAGGTGGACGCATCTGGATCTGCACACGCGAGAGCATCTTGATCACCTGATACTTGATGTTCTCCAAGAGCTTGGTGAAGAGGTTGAACGACTGGATCTTGTACTCGTTCTTTGGATTACGCTGCGCATAGCCTTGCAGGCCGATACCTAAGCGCATGTAGTCCATAGCCGCTAAGTGCTCCTTCCACAGCATGTCGATGGTCTGGAGCATGATGCCCTTTTCCAGCTGCTTCTGGTTCTGCTCACCAATGAGCTTGCACTTAACGTCATAGAGCTCTTGTGCCCGCGCCACGATACGATCACGCACATCTTGCTCGACGAGCTTGGTGTCTTCAGCAATCCACTGCGACACAGGGCAATCAACAGCGAACTCATCGCGTAAACGCACCTCAAGGTCGTGCGTCTTCCACGTCTCCACTAAGCTGTTAGGCTCAATGTACTCATCAATGACGCTGTTAAAGACGTCAACGCGGATGTTGGTGATAGTCTCCGAGACATCCTCGCCATCTAACAGGGCGTTACGCTCTTCGTAAATCACCTTACGCTGCTGGTTAGCGACATCGTCAAACTCCAGCAGGCTCTTACGGATATCAAAGTTGCGGGTCTCAACCTTGCGCTGTGCCGACTCAATAGCACGGGTAACCAGCTTGTGCTCTAATGGCTGGCCATTCTCCATGCCCATGCGCTTCATGAAGTTCTTCAGCTTGTCCGAGCCAAAGAGCTTCATCAGGTTGTCGTCCATCGACAGGTAGAAACGCGAGGAACCAGGGTCACCTTGACGACCAGCACGACCACGTAACTGGTTATCAATACGACGGGACTCGTGACGCTCCGAGCCAATGATGTGTAAACCACCGGCATTTACCACGGCATCATGGCTATCCTGCCATGCTTGCGTTAAACGCTGCACCTCTTTTGGATCAGGATCCTCGCCTAAGGCTGCAATCTCGGCTTGTAAGTTACCGCCCAAGATAATGTCCGTACCACGACCAGCCATGTTGGTAGCAATGGTCACAGTACGTGGACGGCCTGCCTGTGCCACGATGTGAGCTTCCTTTTCGTGGAACTTGGCGTTTAAGACCTGATGCGGAATGCGCAGCTTATCGAGCATGTGCGACAGCTTTTCGGAGTTCTCAATGGAGATGGTACCCACCAGCACTGGGCGCCCCTCTTGGATCTTCTCCTTGATGTCCTCGATAATGGCCTTGTACTTCTCTTCTTCAGTGAGGTAGATGAGATCAGGCAGATCCTTACGGATCATTGGCTTGTTGGTTGGCAGCACCACGGTGTTTAAGCCGTAGATTTGCTGGAACTCGTAAGCCTCGGTATCAGCAGTACCGGTCATACCTGCCAGCTTCTCGTACATACGGAAGTAGTTCTGGAAGGTAATGGTAGCTAAGGTCTGGTTTTCCGACTTAATCGGCACATGCTCCTTAGCCTCAATAGCTTGGTGTAAGCCATCAGACCAGCGACGGCCGACCATCTTACGGCCGGAGTGCTCATCAATGATGATGACCTCATCGTTCTCCACCACGTAGTCCACATCGCGCTTAAAGAGCGAGTGCGCACGTAAGGCAGCCATAACGTGGTGCAGGAGGATGATATTGGTGCTAGAGAAGAGCGAATCGTTCTCTTTGAGCAGGCCTAAGCCACGCAGTAAGTCCTCGACGTAGAGCTGGCCACGCTCAGTTAAGTAAGCCTGACGCAGTTTGAGGTCAACGGTGAAATGACCATCACCGGTGTAGTCCTCAGTGTCTTCTTTTTCCTGCAGTTCCAGCTTAGGGATAATGGTATCGATCTGGCGATAGAGCTCAGAGCTATCTTCGGCTTGGCCGGAGATGATCAGAGGGGTACGGGCCTCATCAATGAGCACCGAGTCCACCTCATCGACGAGGGCATAGTGTAATGGGCGCTGCACTCTCTGCTCTGGAGCGTAGGCCATGTTGTCACGCAGGTAGTCGAAACCAAACTCGTTGTTGGTACCGTAAGTGACATCGCAGGCATAAGCCTCGCGCTTAGCGACGGGATCCATGCCTGGGATATTGCAGCCCACGGTCATCCCCATGAACTCATAGAAAGGACGCGACCAGTTGGCGTCACGACGGGCTAAGTAATCATTCACCGTCACCACGTGAACGCCCTTGCCAGAGATGGCGTTAAGGTAGCAAGGCATTAAGGCAGTTAAGGTCTTACCTTCACCAGTCTTCATTTCGGCGATCTGGTTGGAGTTTAAGACGATACCGCCCATGAGCTGCACATCAAAAGGACGCAAGCCCAAGGTACGCTTGGCAGCTTCACGCACCGCAGCGAAGACGTCAGGCAGGATGGACTCTAAGGTGGCACCACCTTCTAACTTTGCTCTGAAGTCAGCGGTGAGGGACTTAAAGTCAGAGTCCTGTAACGCCTGATACTTTGGCTCCAAAGCATTGATCTGCTTGACGATCTTACTTAAGCGCTTAATGGTGCGCTGATTACTACTACCAATGATCTTGGTAACGATTGATGTGATCAACATATGCCAACTACGTTAACGAAAAAACCTTGCTCGTCGATTATAGCAAAGCCCTCATGTTGGGACTTAGGGCCAAGCTGTGGCCAAACAGCGTATGCTGACTGACACAGTAAGAGGCAGTCAGTTCAGGACAGCAGACGCCACGCTTACGCCTTACTCTGTAAGTGGCAGAGCACCGTAGCGAGTACAGTGGCGTGGGAGGTGACGTAGGAAGTAGGCTTCTTCAGTGGTAAGAGAGTGCAGAGAGGCTAAGCCTGTGAGCAATCCTGAGCTACTTGCCGACCAATTAGATAACAGATTGTAAGACAAGTTAGGGCAAAATAGCGCTTTTTCTTGCAATCGGTGGTGAACAAATCGCTGCTACGGGCACGGAGACAAACAAAATGCGCGGTGCAAAGGGGGTTAGCGGTGCGGTTACAGACTTTTAGGCAAGGGTCATTGTGACACAGAGGAATGAGGGTTAACTTAGAGCTGGGCACGCGCCAAAAGACCGCAGCGGGCGCAGTGACGGGGCAATGCGAGATAGAGCTAAAGCAAGCAACAGAGGCATGCTGAGCAGCAATGGCTGGGGCTGTAGCTGAGACAGCACCACCAAAAACGATAGAGTGCAACTGACGCGCTGGCTCACCGCAAGCAACTGCAACCACAACCACAAAGGAATACAGTGACCAACCTCAGGATGGTCTTTGCTCCTCCCTTTTGGTTACAGCGACCGCTAACCAGTATCCGTCCTTACTCTAAGAGTAAGTGTGGTCTGACGCACACACGTATGATCATGACGCCGTCAGGAGCTTTTGCGTCTACCGCCATTGAAGCCGCACTAACGTGAGAGCAACCAGCGGTGGCCGCTGAGTCTGAATAGGCGCTTTGGGGGTGCTGCTGTGGCTGGCCGTAATCAGTCTTTGTCGGCACGATGGGTAAGCTGCAACCGAGTGCGCCAGAGTGCGTTGCACTGAGCTACGCTGCAAGAGCATACGCTGCAACGAGACAAGGATGCATTGGTGAGGAAAGCAAGCTAAGGGGAAGAGAGGCTAAGGGAAAAGGAGGGGAAAAGAAACAGCCACATGAGCACATGGGCATGCTCAGAACGAGCACAGAAGAGGGGATCAGACACCGCCGCAAAAATGCAGTGCCCAAAAACAAAAAAAGGTGCCCAAAGCACCCTATTTTGCCGCACGCTTACTTAGTCTGGAGCGGGAAACGAGGTTCGAACTCGCGACCCTAACCATGGCAAGGTTATGCTCTACCAACTGAGCTATTCCCGCACCGATTAAGTTGCGTTCGACTTCACAGCTTGGAGCGGGAAACGAGGTTCGAACTCGCGACCCTAACCATGGCAAGGTTATGCTCTACCAACTGAGCTATTCCCGCATCGGCTATAAAGTCAGTCACTCACACCGTCGCATCTCTTGGAGCGGGAAACGAGGTTCGAACTCGCGACCCTAACCATGGCAAGGTTATGCTCTACCAACTGAGCTATTCCCGCAACATGATACGATAAGCGTTTGTGTGTCTTCTGGAGCGGGAAACGAGGTTCGAACTCGCGACCCTAACCATGGCAAGGTTATGCTCTACCAACTGAGCTATTCCCGCGTTCATCAGACAGGCGCTAATTCGGCCTTGCAAGCACTTTTTACAAAAATTTTGCGGCGATTTAAGAAAAGGCTTATTTATGGGATTTATTGCGGGTATAGAGCTGCACAGTGCTTAGCACTTTGTGCTCTGAGCGCTAAAAGAAGAGCCAGCAACGCCCTTGGGGCACCTTGGTAAAGGAGGGTTAGGCGCTACCACTTAGAGCAACTAACCCAAGGCCCAAACATGACCATTCATTTCCTGCTCATCCTCTACAACCGCCTTCCCCGCTCACGTCACCTCATCTCAAGGTGCTCTGCATAGAGCACAGTTCTGCTATCGTGACGCAGCATGGCCCACCCCCACGAACCTAAAGTGGGTCGACCAAGCTTGCGACCTGTAACATCATCTCTAATGGGTGGCCTAAGCTGCTCCTCTCCAGATGACAGAGGAGTCGCAAAGTGCAGTCAGAAACTCCCAGAGAGCCTTGACACCACAAGGGCTTAAGATCGCGGGTATGATGGTGGCCACCTTTCGCGTACATGCTGTTACCGCCACTATCCTCAACAGGATTGCTGAACTTGATTGCTGCGGTGCCAGCGTAAGCTCTGGCAGCAGTAAGTCACGGTCACAGCCCTTGCTACTTTTGGAGCAGCCTCTTTTTTCGCGAGCATCCCAGAGCGGCACGAGCCATTAGGCCTCCCCTGCTTCCCTGCTGCTTCTACGCACTCACCTCAGCTTTTCCCTAACACAGTGCTCATTTGACCTAGAGTTGTCGGCGCATGCCCCATTCGTAAGAGTGGGGTTAGCCGACAGTTAGTTTTGGGGCTTTAGCCAAGCACAGCGTACACACATCCTC
>CASEBB010000049.1 GCA_949286015.1 uncultured Succinivibrionaceae bacterium
GTTTGGAACGGTGCTGAGGTAGGATTGTATTCTTGTTCAGGACCCTCCCTATTAAAACGGGAGGAAGCCATGTGCGTAAGCACATGGAGACTTCACAGTTGTGGCCACACACTGCTGAAACCGCTGTCATCGCCACGGCTGTAATCGGTGCCCACAACGGCCTCACCACAGATAAGAGGGCAATGCCACGACTGCGCTAAAGGCTCCAGTTGCAGTGGCGCCGGAGTGAAGACGTGTCCCATGATCTCTGCTGCCGTTCTTTTGCCCGCCTCAGCAGCAAAGATGGCTACCAGTGGTTGGCAGCTTAAGGATGTGTTGGTCAGCGCCATTGCCAGCGCCTCTGGTTCTTGTAAGAACGCTGTGGACACTGGGCCGATGCCAAACTTGTTGGCTAAGGAGTGGCACTCGCGGGCGTTGAGCTTAAAGGAGAGGTGGTGCTCCAGTATTTCGCTCACTACAGAAGCGAGTTGAGACTGATGAACCATGGTGTGAACCTCCAGAGAGTTCAGATGACTAATCCCCGCAGGGAAGGTGCTTTTTGGGGCAGATGCTCTCTGCGTAAGCGCAGTAGCAGGTGCTTGTTGCCTATATGCCGTCATCTAGAGACGCATGATAGGTTGGAGGTTAAGAAACACGGGCACTACCTTGACGTGGTCGCGGTGGTGCTCAGTAGGTTGTGATCTAAGTAAGAGCGTGCAGAGGATAGGAATGCCGTCTGTAAGCCGGTTATAGCGCCGCTGCGGCGCTGCTTGCGGTTAAAGCGGTGGTTTTGGGTTTAAACAAGACGTTTGTTAAGAGGATAAACTGTAAAGAGCGCGTTGGTGTATTTATGGCCTTTATGCGCGGCCATGGAGATATGAGCCTAAAACGCGATAAATAAGTGCTTGCCAGAGAGTCTCCTGTGGGTAGTTAGCTTTTAGATGATCGGTATAGGGGAGTGCATGGGAGTACTTTGTGGTGATCGCGTTAGTGCGCAGTAGGTTTTAGCCTTAGTAAGACGCGTCGAGGCAGCGGAATGCCGTCTCTACGCCTGTTTGCTTTGCTTTGCTTCAGTTATAGCGCCACATAGGGATGGAGCCCAGCTCGTTATTTTTGGGGCCAAAAGTGATTTTGGGACAGAGTGTTGATCCACGACCTATTTATGGGCTTCTTTGCGAGTAAAAAACGCAAAAACCCCCTAAAGCGGCAGGGCCTTTATGCACGGCGATGGAGATAGAGGCGGGCAGGCGTGTATTTGGCTGCTGTCGTTTTGCCCAGCGGTGCAGGTGTTAACGGCATTGTGGTGACAGGGAAAAGGGGCTTGGCAGTGGTAGCGGAGGCAGAGAAGTAGGGATGTAATTAGCCTGATACAGCGTTAGCGGCTTGTGCAGATAGCGCTTTCAGTGAGCACTCATGTGCACGAGACTGTGTGTGCTTGCTCTTGCTGGTAGGGGGCAATGGAGGTTGTGTCTCTGCTCTGGGCAGAGCTGTACAGGGGCGGGCGCTGTTATTCTCGTCTCTATCTCGTGTGGTGCTTAGACCTGCGCTTGCGATACGCTATTCCGGTTCTTGTACCGGAGCCGAGCGCTGTTACTGAGGCTCTTTGCTGTGCCATTATCGCGTGGCAGGCTTGTTTTTGTTCGTTAATACCGACCCGCAATAGATTCCCGTCATCACGCGCATCACTGTAGCTCATGCGCACCGCGTCATCGCGCTATCTCTAAGTCGGCGCTCTCCCTGACGCCGTTCCCACACCACCTGCCTAACCACCATGGCCACTACAGCCCTTTCTTTGCTCTGTATCTATGCGGCGCTTATAAAAAAAGCAGCCTACAGCTGCTATTTCTGGCGGTGAGAGCGGGATTCGAACCCGCGATAGGCTATTCACCTATACACGCTTTCCAGGCGTGCTCCTTCAGCCACTCGGACATCTCACCGCGTTGCAAAGAACGGTGCTTATTGTACTCAAAAAATTAGGGAATGCAAGACTTTTTTGCGCAGGTGTTGGCAGCAGGCGCGGCGGCCGCTGCGCAAGGAGGAAATAGGCCTCTGTGGATAGGGGCAGAGACCAAGGTGCGCTGCGTAGTTGTGGCTACCATACCAGCTGCGGAGGCTGCGGTGATCTTTAGGCTAAACGCTGCAAAGCTACGCGCTAAGAGAACGCCTGAGCGTCACTTGCTGCGTTATCTCAGAGGCTACCTGACGCTACTCCCGCCACTCCCTAAAACGAAAAAGGCCAGAGCCGCAGCCCCAGCCTCTTTCTTTGGTAAGTAAGTGTGCTTAGCGCACTATTACTCTGGAATCACCACTTCCTCTGGCATCGAGTTGTGGTGCACTGGCATGTTACCAATAGCCTCTTCCTTAGAAATTGGCTCTGGCATCTGATCAGGTGGATTGCCCTTCTGTGGGCTCCAGCCAAACACTAACAGGTACGCAGCAAAACCAACCACAAAGGCAAATGGAATGTGCCAGCCGTAACGTAACCAGTTCATGAACGAACGGGCCTTAGTGAAGACGTTACACACGGCCACACCGGCAGACGAACCGAACCAGACCATCGAACCACCAAAGCCCACAGCGTAGGAAATAAGTGGCCAGTCGTAGCCGCCCTTGATTAAGCACAGCTGCGTCAGTGGAATGTTGTTGAACACGGCCGACACGAAGCCAATAGCCATGGTCGACAGAATCGAGGCATCTGGCACCGAGTCAATTGGTACCAGCTCAGCGCAGAACACTAAGCAGACTAAGAAGACCGTCGACTCGATAGCATGGAGGCCCTCACGGAAGTTGACCTTCACAAAGAAGGCGCCAACTAAAATCGCCAGCCAGATACCTAATGCTGGGAACTCAAAGAAGTAGTTAAAGAAGATAGCGCCCGCTAAGATCAGCGCCACTAAGCCTAAACGACGCTTCTCAATTTGCACAGAGCCAGTTGGCTTGTAGACGTCGCTGCTGTACTTGTGCTGTTGACGCGAAGCAAAGAAAGCAACAATCACTAAGGCCACAATGGCTGGAACAAAGGCGTGAGCTAAGACCAGAGGATCCTTGCCGTGAATCCAGATTAAGGTCGTAGTAGTATCGCCCACCACAGAACCAGCACCACCAGCGTTCGACGCGGCGCAGATAGCAGCCACGTAACCGATGTGCACATTGTTCTTGTATAAGGTCGCCGCCATCGAGCAGCCAATCATGGCAGCAGCGATGTTGTCGAGGAAGGTACTTAAGCAGAAGACGAAGGCCAGCAGCACCATGCCACCTAACACGCCATTTGGCAAATAGCGTGGCAGCACGGATGGGAACTTAGACTCCTCAAAGATGTTGGCCAGAATGGAGAAGCCTGGCAGCATCAGAGCTAAGTTTAAGTACGTATTCCACGAGCCCTTAACAAACTCGCCTTGGTCGTTGGTGTAGCCCAGTAAACGGTCAATTACCGAGAAGCCATCAACAAACTCGTACTTGTAGAAGCACAGAGCTAAGAGACCGACCACAGCCACCTGCATGGTGTTGTTGTAGAAAATAGCAACACCCACCAGAATCAGGGCAAAGATGATGATCTCATAGCGCACGCCATAAATGGTATGGCGTGTAAAGATACCGGCAACGGTATCCTCTAAGCCTGCGGCATAGACCGCACTAATGGCGGCAATGACGCACAGCGTCAGCAGCGTACAAACTTTTAACAGTCGCGGCATAAGAACCTCGTCAAGAGACCGGTGACACCACAGCGCATACCCGCTAACGCCAGCGTTAAGCGGAGCAAAGCCCCGCATTTCTCTTAACCAAGAGAAAGTGCAGGTTGTGGTTGCCACAAAGACGCATGGGGGTAAAACCACGCGTCGCGGTCACAGAGCGCAGCTCACTGTGGGCCTTGAGGCCAGCGCAGCACACGTCGTCAGCTATATTAGGCGGCGTGGTCACTGCGCTCTGAGGAAAACGGTAAGTAAAAGTGATGACTGTGATTAGATACGGCCGAAAAAGCCCTTTTTCTTTGGCTGTTGCTCCATGGTGCTCGCAGCAGGGGCAGCAGACGCCTGCTCAGCTTTTACTGGAGCACTCTCAGCGGTGCTGGCAGCAGCTGCAGGGGCAGCTTCTGGTGCAGCAGCTGGGGTAGCAGCAGCGGCTGGTGCCGCACTAGCAGGAGCAGCACTCTCGCTCTGTGGCGCAGCCGTGTCAGCAGCCTTAGCGGCAGCAGGAGCTTCCTTCTCAGCTGGGGCGCTGGCTGCTGGAGTAGCAGGGGTAGCAGCTGGTGCTGGCGCAGCAGCTGGGGCAGGAGCTGGCACTGGGGCTGGTGCTGGAGTAGCCTCTGTGGCCTTCTTGCCCTTAGCGCGCTCGGCCTTAGCAGCCTTGCGAGCCGCATCTTGCTGCTTCACCTTCTCGGAATAGGCTTGGTGTTGCGAGACTAAGCGTAAGATGCTCTCTGGCACATCTTGGTAGTCCATGTGCAGTCCTAAGCGCTGCACCCACACCCAGAAAGAAATCACAATGTAGTGGGCCAGTAAGATACGTAAGGTGATCAGACCATAATCACCTAACAAGGCAATCACCACCACAGCGACGATTGGACCTAAGGCCCAGCCACCTAAGGTTAAGACGCCCACACCACCATTGCTGGCCGCATTGGTTTGTACGCGGAAGTTCTCAAAGAAGTACACCGCCATAGCACCGGCAGTGATGAACAAACCAATGATGATCATGGCTTGATTCATGGCTAAAGCCATAAAGAGCACACCAATCATCATGATGAGTACATCTTGCTCGAAGATGCTCTTGACGCCGTAGCGTGGCACTAAGTAGCGAATTAAAGCGATACCAAAAGCAGCGCCAATCACTAAGGTCACGACCACAATGACAGCACCTAAGAGGAACTCACTGGCAAAGTAAGTTACCCAGAAAGGTAGTCCAGCAAAAATGCTAACGAGGATACCTGCGCATAAGTAGCCTACGGCCACAAAGATGCCCAGTCTCGTTAATTGTTCGTTGGTAGGCATACGTAAATCACCTTTACAAACCATTAATCGCCGTGTGGCAACAGCTGCACTGTCACGCCGTCTTCCTAACAAAGAGACAGTGTCGCTGTCATTTCTCTTATTAGCTTCCTTGTGCCTTATCTGCGCTTGTAGCAGCGGCAGTTCAGTAGACAGGGCTCCATCCTGATTCTCCGCTCTTAACCTTTAGAGGCTTAGCGCCTCACAGAGCAAGAAACGAGGTCAGATTAAGTCACAGTCTTTAGAGCTGCTTATGACCGCAAGAGAGAAAAGGCCGCAAGTTTACCGCGAAGCATTCATTTTCTTGAGCAGGGTAGTGCCTCATTGGTGCTTAATGCCCATAACGACAACTTATGTCCCATCCCCGCAATGCCAGCGTCACCGCGCTTGCTTGCTAAAACAAGGAACGCAGTGCAAGGAAGTGGCTGTCGCTTAGTGTGAGCTTTTAGCGCGTGTGTTGCCTTCAGGCAAAAATCTAAAAGCTCAGCTCTGCACAGTAGGTATCTCCGCTGCCGTGCTGTAAAAAGAGGCTACCCTGTGGCTTACTGCTGGTATAGCAGCAGCCTTGGCCTCTTTACTGGCACTGGAGCTTACTTCGCTGTGTACTCTAAGCGTAAGTTGTGGTCTTTGTAGTTATTGGCATGCTCAAGAATCCCTTCTGTCATACCATCACGCAAACAAGCAAAGCGCGCTGTCATGGTGTGTACCCCCAGCTATCTCATAGTAGTTGGGGTCAGATGCCATCACAGGGCTTTTAGTGCCAATAACCTTGAGGCAGGGAGGCGGACACCAGTAACACACATCAGCTTCAGAGATAAGCTTGGGGGCGTGTTGGCTTATAACCACATCACAACATCTCATAGTGTTGCCATGTGGGTAAGCTTAGTGTCACTTGCAAGTAAGCTGCTGCCTACTTGTGCTACTGCACGGGGTGTGGGTTACCTGAAAAAGCAGGTAACGCGGCACACGCAAGAACCTCAACACTGTCCAATGAAGAGCAAGATCATTGCACCATTGATGAACCACAAAACCAGAAAATAATGCTTGAGACGGTAGGAACGCTGCAAAGAGAAATGAGTGCCCACAAAGAAGGTGACTCTAAGGACAAGCCACAGCTGACGCTGCTCACTTTCTTTGGGCAAGCCGCTACGCAAACACAAGAGCAGGTACTGGCACAACTGTCACGGTGTAATCCTCGTAGTTAAGGTGCAACCATGGAAGCTGGCAACAAGTGATTGAGGGGTAAGACAAAGGAGGTGGGACTGTGGTGACGGCGTTTACAGCAAGCGTGGTCAGGAGGGGAGAATAAGGGCACAAGGTTAAAGGACAAAGCCTTGGGCGCAGCCACCTAAAAGTAACTGTAGCCACAGCGTGTTGGGGGCCAAGTCGTAAGACTGAGGTCAACTGCCTAACCTATTGGCTCTCTTCTATAGACTTACTGAAACCGCTGTTTACAGCCTGCACCAAGCTTTTGCTTACCGTGAGCACCTTGTCTTTGCCGCGAGCGGTAATCTCTGCTTGGCCCCTCACAAGAGCCGAGGGTGCGGGTGAAGTTAACAAGGAGCCAAGTGCGCTTACTCCGCTTTGTGAGCAGGGCCGACGTTTTGGTGTACCGCGTCAACTTAGAGCAGGAGAGGCTACCTTATCCCAAGGTTGCTGCCTGCTTGTCTCCCGCAGAGACGCTTGTCAGGTGCGACTAATAGCGTTCTTGCAGTTTCACTAACAAAAACGTTTGCGTTCGCTGCCCTTGCTCCAAAAAGAGCACTATTACGTGACAAATTGACCCAAAATAGGGCATGAGACGCAATAGCAACTGAGAAGAAAGCGCAGTTTGCACAAACATTTAGCACATGATACCCCATTCATATGGGAGCGAAACACCGGCACATAAAAAATAACAGGCGGTGTAACCGTTTGCGTAAGCTTAGCAGGGGCTTACTCCGCTCTTTGTTTTCGTGCTCAGGGGAGCTTACTCTCGGGTTTTGCGCGTGGAGCTGAGGTGGCGGGCTAATCTCTTGAACTCTGTAATGAGGGCTGCACTACACACCGGCCTTATAGAGTGGCTTACGTATGGCCTTTGGTTCCTCAAAAGGGAGCTTACAGGACAGCGCCTATGTGACGTTATGCTCTGGTGTGCTGAGCGCGGATGGCTCTACAGCGGATGAATAGCGCGCCTCTCCTCAGAAAATAGCTGCGCTCTGAAGTTGGCTGCAGTCGGCGCTGGTTGCTACCTAGGGAGTACAGCACTACTTGAGTGACAAGTGCAATAAAGGTGAAAGCGCGGTGTGAGCACGCAAAGTGGACGCGGCTTAGTGTTGGGTGGTTGTTGCTTGGTTGGTGGTTGCAGGGGCGGGCGCTGTTATGGTCATGATACGGCCCTGTGTGCATTCGGACGCACTTGTGCAGCACTTGTTAGGCAGCATCTCATGCCCTTTGTTGTCAGTAGTAAGAGGGACTGGTATGGCAGCGTGCTCTAATTTGCAGCAAAACTGACGTACTAGTATGGCAATTATGAGCAACACCGCATATTTATCGCAATAGCTATTGCCTGCATCCTTGCTTTTGGGTGTATGATGCGCCCCAAATAAGACCAGTGTTTTGAGGAAAGCGCTGGTGTGCAAAAAGGTTGAGCTGCCTAAGGTGCGTGGAGGAAAACATCATGGGTAAAGCAGAACTGATAAGACGCTACATCGTCTTCTTTGTGGGTATTAGTATTGGCGCGTTTGGTGTGACCTTAGTGACGCGCTCCACCTTAGGTGTTAACTCGGTAGCCTGTGCCAGTTATGTGACCTCGGTGTACTTCCCTGTGACCATGGGACAGGTCAATATCGCTTTCAACCTCTTTATGCTGCTTTCGCAGTTGGTCATCATGACTAAGGCTCAACGTCGCGCGCAGTGGGTCATGGTGCTGATGCAGATTCCGGCCTTTGTGGTGTTTGGCCTGCTGCTTGACTTCTTTATGTTCCTAACGCGCGACTACCATCCTGGAGAGTATGGCTACTGGGCAGAGTTCCTCACACTGATCGCAGGTACGCTCATCATTGCCATCAATATCTGCATGCAGGTAGCAGGCGGCGTTACTAAACTGAGCTGCGATGCGTTTGTGGTGGTCTTAGCTGAGCGTATTCACCGTAATATTGGTACCATTAAGATCATCTACGACTGGACTCTGGTGGCAACGGCTGCGGTGATGTCGCTGGTCTGCTCGGGCTTTACGGAGATTGTGGGTATCCGTGAGGGTACCTTAATCGGTGCCTTCTTTGTGGGCTACTTAGTCAAGCTGCTCTACCCACACTTTAAGTTTTGTGAGCGCTGGATCTTACGCGCCCGTAAAGAGAAGCACGCGCCTGAGGCTGTTGACTTTACTCTGACTCCAAGCGCTGTCGCTGAGCAGGCGGAGCAAGCGCCAGCAGTTGCTACCACTGCTGCTCATGAAACGCAGCAGCTAAGCGAGCGCAAGTAAGCGCCTTTCTCCGCTGAAAGCAGAAAGCACACGACGGCCGTCCCTGTAGCTAAGCAGCTTCAGCTTAGTTTGCCGGTGCGGCCGTTTTGTTTGCAGCGTAGTGGTAAAGCAGGGGCGCCGCTGGTGCGGAGGCGTTGCTGTCATGGCGGTGCTGTCAGCATCTAAGCAGCTAAGTAACACAGCGCTGCTCTTAGCTCGAGCTGGGGCCAAGGCTGCTGTCAGCACATCGCTACCACTACCATTACCATGAGCACCGTCACCGCAACATGAGGTGGGTAGTAGGGGCGGCCGGTGTGCGCTTTTGTGCGCTCAGGCTTGCTTTGCTCCACTGCTCAGTGCATTGCTGCTGCGTTTGCTAAGTGCTGTGGTATCCTTAAGCCTCATCAGTTTGTTTGGGGCAGAGAGCACTCCAAAGCGCTGCCCCATTTGCCCTTTACTGCAGCAAAACATCTTTGCTGCAGTAATCGTGAAGCTGATGCGTGTCTTTGCTGCTGTTTCTTTGCAGCCTTTTCCTTGCTGCTTACCTTTGAGAGCAGAGTCTGCCTGCGGGTGCGTTCTTGTTAGTTGCGCATCATCATCATCATCATCACCACCACCACCACCACCACCCCCACCACCACCTCCTCCTCCTCCTACTACTACTACTTAGCCTTTGCCTTTCCCTGAGCTTGCAGCTACAGCTGCTTCTGCGTAGTCTCGGCACTACCCCATTACCCTAAGAGGCTAACCTGAGGCGCCAGCCCAGCGTGTGCTCGCTTGCTTGCTCGCTCCTTGCGGCGCTTACTGCCCATGGTGTGCCTCACCGCCATGGCTTATCACCATGAAGCTGTGATGGTTGCCCTTAGAGTCTTATGGCGCTCTGTGGCTAAGCACTACGGCGTCACTCTATTATCTCTGCTGTTGCCACGCTCGCCTGTCCCTAACCACTCTTGAGACGTCACGCCGCTTATCTTGGCCGCCCCAGCTACATCCATGTATGAGGCTATTCCTTACAGCCTGCCTTTTATCGTTACTTAAGAGGCCGCGCCTCCTTTTCCCGCCTGTATCCTTGAGGGGAAGCGCAAGAGCCTGCAATCCGTCACAGGCAACACCGCATCTGAGGCAAAACTTTGCTGCATCTGTTCTTACTTCCATCTTGCTCTCAGTACCCACCGCCTAGAGCCTTGCTACCCCTATGCTATAATTAGGTACGGTATATTGCCTCTTATGCCTTTGTGCAGAGCCCTTGCTCTTAAGGAAAAGTGGCAATTGCACCAGCTTACAGTGCAGTCTATAAAGCTGCATACAAGCTGTCCTGTTTGCAGTGTCTAAGGCTCCATTACTTCCCCGTGCATTCGCTGGTGGTAGCGTCCTTTGCGCTTAGCCCCCAGCACAACCGCTTGGCTGCGCTGCTTTGTGTAGCGCCCCGCAGCCAAAAGCACCGTTTGGAGCGGGATAAAGGTGGCCTATCCTCTAACAGCGGAGTTGCTTGGCGCTGTGCCTCTAGCACCGCCCAAAGTAACAGCGGTACTAAATGTGCCCCGTAAGAGAGATGCGCTGCCTTCGGGCGGTGAGGTGGCTTAAGCTGCCTCCTAGGGTGTCAAAGACACTTTGATGGATTTTGATGGGGAGTTTGCGCGGTGAAAAATCGTAGCATCATTCGTAGCGAGATCAATAACTACTATCGCGCTAAAGTCATTAGTTGGCTGGCCAGCCACGTCAAAGATAAGCGTGAGGTGCCTGAGGATTTCCCTACCCACCTCTACCTGGGCGCCCCAACCAAAGACGAAGAAGTCTACGCCAATAAGGAAGCCTTCTTAAGCTTCTGCAATGAGTGGAATCGTCCACTGCCAGCAGGCCACATCGAGTTCTTAGACAAAACCTACGACGAAATCGGTACCGTCAAGGTGCCTATCCACCTCGTCTTCGATACCCCAGATGAGCTCGCCACTTGGGCCGGTCACCTCGTTGAATTCCACTCGGCCGTCCGCTGCTTAGACCTTATCGCCCAAGAAATTCCTGATTTAGTCGACAGTGCCTTAAACGTCATTGACTCTCTGGCCAATCTGCCATGGATCGACTTTGAGCGCGTGGTCGCCGTTTCTAAGTGGTTCTGCGAGCACCGCGACAGCGAGTTCTTAGTCCGCCAGATTCCAATCCGTGGTGTCGATACTACTTGGTGTGAGATTCACTGCCACCTGCTCTTAGACTTCCTGCGTGATTACTTAGAGCTCAATCCTTACCGTAAGGATTTACTGCAGCTGGGCATCGTGCCACCTCCAGTGTTGGTGCGTATGGTCATTTACGATGAGGAGCTGCGCTCCAAGGTCGGTGGCCTGCGTATTGTGGCCTCCTCAATCAGTGAGCTCAGTAAGCTCAACATCCGCCCAGATCGCGTGGTCTTTATCGATAACCTGCCTACAGCGGTGGCGCTGCCAGATATTCCAAGCACCTTGGCGATCATCACCCCTGTGAGCCATGTGCGCCCAGTGTGCGATATTGAGTGGATCGCCAATTCCCACTGCCAGTACTTAGGCTCCATTGACCAGAAGTCCTTTGCTGTCCTGCACAATCTGCGTCTGTACCTGCCAAACATTGAGAGCGTCTTAATGGATGAGCAGACCTTATTGTCCAATCAGGATCTGTGGACTTACGACGATACCTCGTCCTTAGACAGCGCTCCGGTGGCCTTAAATCAGAGTGAGACCCACCTCTATCGCTGCTTAGTCGATGGCGTCTATGGCCGTCGCGTGCGCCTTGATATCGAGCGCTTACCACTGGCCTTAATCGCTACTGCCTTAGGTACCAATGACGAGCGTTACATCGGTCACGGCTTAACTGCTGATGACGTTATGGGCGCTTCGCCTGCCAATATCATTTTGGCTGAGGAGTTAGCGGTCTCGCCTGTCCCTGCACCAGCTGCCACGAGTGTGAGTGGTACGGACACTCCAGATGACAGTGACATGAGCAGCGTACATACGACGGTGACCAAGACACCGTCGCCGGTGGCGCCCTCTAATGACGCCGTCACGCCCAGTGACGCTAAGCCGTCTGCAGCAGCACAGGGTTAGTGAGAGCGATAAGCTTCCTGACTCTGCAGCAAAGACAACAGTTGCAGTCAATATCGGCAGCGCGGGTGAGGCTGACCACTTAAACGCAAGCGCTGCTACTGCTGACCAAGGCTTAACAGCAGATTCTCAGAGCATGACTGACCATGAGGCTTTAGCAGGGGATGCTGCTGAGGCCTTAGGGCCAGATGTCTCGGCTATGGAGGCGCAACTCTCGTCCTTAGCGCACGGTGAGGCGTTAGCACACGAGAGTGCCTTAGCCGCAGAGACGCAAAACATGCCATACGCCGCCCCTGTGGCGCTGGCTGTAGGCTCTGATTACAGCGGTGACTTGCCACGCGCTGATGCCACGGACAATATGGCACCCCCTGCCAGTGCCTATGGCTCAGATGTGATCGGCTCTGCTACCGGTATGGCTGGTAGTACCGCCGCTGCGCATGCTGCCTTAGCATGGGGTGCCACCGGTGGCACTGCTACCGCCGCGCCCTTGCACAGCGATGGGGGCATGGCCTCCATGCACACGACTTCTTATCAGCCAGCGCGTAGCTGGTACTCGCCAGAGTATGATGGGCAGCTGCAAGCTGACCTCAATGCGCTGCAAGATGTCGATGTACGTGAATTACAGGACTTTGCCTATAACGATAGCGACGATGAGCTCAGTGCAGAGAGCTTCAAGCGTCTCCTGCGTTTACGCTCGGCAGCGGGGCAGAACAGCAATAGCTACGGCTATGGCGGCTATGGCGACGGCGTTCCGGCCGCGATGCCAACCGCTATTGACGAGCATGGCATGCCACGGGGGCACATTGTGCCAACCCCTGACAATTTGCCACGCTCCTTTACTAACCCGCCTTATGCTCAGACCTTAAAGACGCCAACGCTTACAGGCTCTGACCAGAAGCTCATGGTGTTAAACGCCACCACGGCGACTACTCCTGAGGACTTTGCTTACTCGCTGTCGCGGCAAATGAGCGCCAATGGCGTCGGTCTGGCGCGCAGCACTCAAACCCAGCGGCATTACCAAAAGCTGCAGGCCCAAGAGCGTGCGGCTCTGGCCATGCAGAGTAATGACATCGTCGGTAAGTCTCAGATTGTGACCGCTGGTGGGCTCAGTACCGGTGCTACGCCTGCATCCAGCACCTACACGCCTTACGTGACGGTAGCTGCAGACGATCTCAGTAGTGCCACTAAGGTCACGGTCAATAGCAACGACCCTGAGTTATCGGCGCGCTTACGCACCACGGCTGCTGAGGCCGAGGCGCAAGCGCAAGCTGAGGCGGCGGCCCGTCCTGCTACGCGCGTCAGTGCTACCCCAGCCGTGTCAACGGCACAGCAACAGGCGGCAGCGGCAGCTGCGGCTAATGCAACCGCGACCCAAGCGGTACAAAGTGCGGTGGCAGCTGCGGCCAGCATGCCGCAGGTGAGCTCTGAGGTGGCAATCTTAGATGCCGTCGCTGCAGCGCAACAGCGCTTACATGCTGAGGGCGCGGGCCAGCCTAAGACCATGGTGTATAACGCTAGCAACTGTGGTAGTGATCCGGTGATCTCCGGTGCTGCACCTGAGGTAACCTCGGCTATTGCTGCTTTTGCGGCAGCAGAGCAAGAGCGGGCGCAAAAGGCCCAGCAGGCCTCTTCTCAGCTGGTGCAAGAGATCACGGCTAAGGGCAACACTGTGGTCACAGGTCAGGTAGAGCTGCCTGATGTCAATGAAGGTAGTAGCGTTGAGGCCTCTGCTGACACTGCTACGGCAGAGCAGGAGACAAGCGCTAATGTGCGTATTGTGCGCGCCCCCGCCAATCCGGCCTTTGTGCCAAGTATGGAAGGGGTGATCAGTACGGACTTAGGCCGTCGTATCCAAGGTCAAGGTGCCTTAGTGGCACAGGGCTTACGCAGCAGTATTAACAATGCAACGGCGCAAGCACTGGGTCTTACTACGACCTCGAGCGTGGTGTCATGGTTGCAACAATCAGAGCCAGAGCTGGGCTTAGGCATGGGCGTGAGTACGCACAGTGCCTACAATCTCAATGCGTCGCAACGAGCAGCAGTAAATGCTGTTGAGACGGCGCAGCGCTATGGCTTTGATCAGAGCTTTGAGCCGCTTAACCACGATAGTAGCCGCGTTGGTGTCTATGCGCAGGAGGTGAGTCCTGAGGAAGTGCAGGCGCGCTTACGGGCGCAGGCACATAAGCCTGAGGATGAGATCAGCAATGCTGTCTTAGTGCATAATGCCACGACCTGCATTGTGACCAATTCGCGTAAGGCTAAGAGTGACTTTGAGGAGTCATCGCGCATTGTTGCGGCACAAGAGGCAGCGGCACAAGAGGCGGCAGCCTTAGAGGCGCAGAGCGATGAACCAGCAACGGTGATCTCGCAAAACGACATCTTAGTGGGCTTTGCGCAGGAGTTGCTCGACGGCTTAGGTACTGATGCTTTAGCCCCGATGGCCCCTGCGGCAGCTCCTGCTGCCAAAGAGGAGACTGCATCTCCTGCTGAGGAAGCTGCAGCTACAGCAGAAGCAGCTGTGGAGTCTATTCTGCAACCACAGACGGCGTCAGCTAATGCCACCACGGGAGCAGAGAGCGCTGCACCTGCAGCTGCACCTGAGGCTGCAGCAGCGGCGGCGGTAGATGCAGAAGCTGAAGCAGAGACTGCCAGCTCCGCCACGCCAGTGAAAACGACACGGGCTAAGCGCACTACCAGCCGCACCAGCTCGAGCACAACGTCGCGGACACGCCGCACTACACGCGCACGCAGCAAGTAAGCGCGGTGCCTAAAAGCACAGAAGGGGATTGAGCTCCAGCGGACAACAGGAGGTGAGGACGTAAGTCTGGCCTCCGCTGTACCGGCAAGGGTTCAATCCCCTTTTTGTTTACTGGTGCGGTGTAGGTAACCTAAAAGCACCTAACGGCGCCTTATCGCGAGAGTAGCGCCTCAGCAAAGGCCTACTCTCATGGTAAACACCTGCTTGTAGGCAGTTACTTCCTTTGAGATTTGCTTTTGGGGATACACACGGTGCTGCGTGTGCCACTATGGAGTAAACACTCCCCTAAGAGCCGTGTGACGTGGTTGCTACCACCATTACGTGCAAGCTCTCTGGGGTAGGTTCGCTTTATTACCAGAGGCGTAAACAGGGCTGCAAGCACGCTGACTGTTGTGGTGAGTAGCAACCGCAACCTCTAAGTGGTAGTCGAATGCAAGGTCGCTTTAGCATCTGCCGCGTATGAGGAAGCCTGCAGCATCTTTTCTCAAGGTAAAACTTGAGGGCAGCGCAGGCGTGCAGCGCTTACCATGCACGCAACAAAAAAGCCCTACCAGTGAAGACTGTAGTAGGGCTTTGCGCAGTATCCTTAGGCTGTGGCTGTTGGCGTTGCGGGCTGCTTTTTATGCAGCACGCGATCGACAATCACCAGCACTACCAGCAGTATGCAGCAAGGCAGCACCCATGAGAGGTCGTCGTCATACCACAGCAGGTGATCCTTTACCACTTGAGGCAGGATGTTAAAGCCAGCGGCCTCTAAGCCATCGTTTAAACCAAAGATCAGAGCCAGTACGCAGGTAGGAGCAATGACAAAGCTCTGCTTGACGAAGTAATCACGGATAAACGAGGTCATGGTCAGCACGATAAATACCGGATAGACCGTGATCAGCGCTGGAACCGAGATTTGGATTAAAGTCGTTAAGCCAAAGTTAGCAATGGCACATGACATCACAGCAAAGAAGACAGCCAGCGTGCGGTACTTAAGAGAAGGCCATACTTGCGAGAAGTAGCTGGCACATGCGCAGATGAGGCCAATAGCCGTCACTAAGCAGGCAAAGAGGATCAGAATCGCTAAGAAGATCGAGCCAAACGAGCCAAAGGCGTAATTGACGTAAGCACTAAGCACCTCGGCACCATTGGTAGCGCCGTGGGCTAAAACGTCAGCAGTGTTGCCCAAGCGGAAGAGGCAGGCGTAGATAAAGATAAAGCCGCAGCCTGCAATGCAACCGGAGATAATGGCGTATTTGGTGATAGCGCGCGTTTGGGTAACGTGACGGCTGGTAATGGCATTAACGATAATGATGGCAAAGGCCAAGGACGCTAAGGCATCTAAGGTCAGATAGCCATTAACAAAGCCAATCGCAAAGGCACCCGTCTCATAAGTTGCTTGCGGGGCTGGGGCTTCTGATGGCGTTAAGATCAGCGCCGTGATGCAGAGTAAGATCAGCGCGCCAATCTTGATCGGGGAGAGGATCTTACCCACAGTATCAAGGATCTTGGCCGGATACAGGGCAAAGAGCAGAGCCACAGCAAAGTAGACCAGCGTCAGGATGGTCAGGAAGTCGGTATCCTCGGGCAGGAACGGCTTTAAGGACAGCTCGTAGGTGACGGTGGCTGTACGCGGAATGGCGAAGAGCGGGCCGATACACAAAAAGCAGATGGCCGTCATGATAAAGCCAGCGCGCTTACCGATTGGCGTGCACAGATTATCCATGGAGCCACCTAAGCGGGCCATGGCAATAGCGAAGATGACCACCATACCGGTGCCGGTGATGAGGAAGCCGATGGCAGCGGGTAAGACGTTGGTGCCAGCTTGCAGGCCCAAGATTGGCGGGAAAATGATGTTGCCTGCACCTACGTACAAGGCAAAGTTGGTGAGTCCCAACAGGAGGATTTCCTTGATGGTCAGCTTTTCTGCCATGAAGCTCTTACCCTCGGTCTTTGTGGTGGTAGTGTCGCATAGTTGCACGACAGGGAAAAACTTTTCAGCATAGCACCCTTTGTCTGCTGACCACTGTACTGTGCCAAAGGTGAGCGCGGTGGTTGGGGGATAAGGGTGGTTTTGCTTATTAGGAGTGCAAAAGTGCGGTGTCGACGCCTTTTGCTGTTGCACTGTGGTGCAAGAGAGTAGGGCGTGATTGCGACAGGCATTATGCCACAATATGGGGCAAGGAGACGGTTTTTGTGTTGGGCTGTTGTGAGGACGTGGTTGCCATAGTGCTGGGAGAGAGCAACAAGCTGCCTCCGGTGCGCTCGCGCGCCTTGCAGTAAACCACTATCAGCAGCAACAGCTTGACGTGGTCATTTCCTTAAGCCAAGCCCCGCTGTGGTAATGGCGCCTTACCCGAAGCGTAAACAGGGTAGATGACACGATGACAGTGGTGGTGGCGATTAGCCACCAACTATCTCTAAGTGGTAGGCGACCGCACAGGTAGCACAACATATGGGATGAGTGATGGCAAATACACACCTCGAGATGAATGGTGCAGGTGAGTCTAAGCCTACCTGAGGCCGGTGCACCATGATTACCCTAAAGCCGTCATCTGACATCGGGGAGTTGGCTCGTATTTATTTTTCCTGATAAATAAGCCGTTTCTGCTTTAAACCTCTAAACGATCTCAAGCATACTCACTGCTTTAGATCGTATATTAGCGGTTTTTGGAAAATCAGGCTCAACTCCACGACGTCAGGTCATCTATTAAGCAAGTCGTTCCTAAGACGCTTTGGCTGCAACCTGCTGTAGGCCCTGAAAAACAAAAGGGCCAAGTCACTTGGACTTAGCCCCTTTGTGCAAACTGTGTGAGACGTGCTCTTAGAAGCGAATCAGCAGCTGCTTTAAGCAGATCAGCGAGACGTCCTCACGGAATGGCCGCTTACCCTTGTGCAGCTTGATGTCATTGAGGATCTTAATGATCAGCTCATCAGCCCGCAGCTCATTAGCACCCACGCAGTGATCTAAGAGGCGATCCATGCCAAAGATCTCCCCTGCGCTGTTCTTTACATTGAGGATGCCATTGGAGTAGAGCAGTACCATGTCATCATTGGCGAGATACCACTTGATGAGGTCAAACTCCTGCTCCTTGTTCACGCCTAAGCGCTGCTCGTTAAATGGCGCCACAAAGTGCGGGCCGGTGTTGTCAATCACAATCGGTACACAGTGACCAGCATTGGCCGCAATCACATTGCCCGTCTTCTCGGAGATCATGCCGATAAACAGAGCCACTGGCGTCAGATGTGGAATCTCACATAAGCGCTCATTGAGGTACTGCATCACATGTGGCGGATCGAGATCCAGCTTTAAGGCCTCAGACACTAAGATGCTCACCACTGCTACCGTGTACGCAGCCTTGGTGCCACTTGAGGAGCAGTCACCAATCACAAAGGCGAGGTTGTCCTCATCTAAGCGCTGGATATTGTAGAAGTTGCCGCTTAAGTCACGGGCTGGCACCGTAAAGGCCGCAAAGTCCACAAAGTTTGACGACGGCATGGCCTCTTCGCTCGGCAGAGCACTTAAGAGCATTTGCCGTGCGGCAATGCATTGGCCTTCCTTACGATAGACAGGGATGCGGGCCTTAAACTCTTGGCGTAACTCATTGAGCTGCTCATTAAAGCTGCTATTGAGCTCAGTCGCCAAGCGCAGCGCGGCAGCCACCATCTGACCCTCAGGGCTATCCTCAGTCAGGTTCTCACCCTGTAAAAAGTCACGCACAAAGCGCTCATTCACCAGCTCTGGTGCCACCGTTACCGCGTTGCTGTCAGCATCGCTAGCTTCGAGGTTAGCCTCAGCACTGTGGGCAGACTCTGGGTGCTGCTCTGTGCCCAGTTCCGTTGCAGCGTTAGCGTGTTGCTCCTCAGGATGAGCCGCAGTGCTTGGCGTCTTGGCAATAGCAGTAGCAGCATTAGCTTCCTCAGGTGCGATACCAGCACCGGACTCAGCTGTGTCTGTAGATTGAGCTTTGTCTTGCAGCGCAGCAGTGGTAGCAGTCTCAGATGCTGGGCTTGCCGTCGGAGCTGGCTCACTCGTAACGCTAGAGTCACCCGATTGCGCCGCGTCAGTACTGGCGCTGCTCGCAGCAGCAGCATCATGCTCTGCGCCGGCGGTCTGGTCAGCAGTGGACTGAGAATCAGGTGTAGCTTCTTGAGCTGCGCTGTTAGCTTCAGACGATGCAGCAGCTGCATCTGGCGCGCTGGTGTCACTACCGCTGGCAGCGACTTGCTCAGAAGCGGTAGCAGCGGTAGCAGTGCCAGCTCCGCTTGGCTGCTGGTTAGAGCTCTCTGGCGCTGCATTTTGCTCCGCTGGCTGGGCACTGCTAGGGGCAGCGCTGTCCTCAGCATCGGCATGGGCAGCCGGTGTATCAGGGGTAGAAGCGGCCTCAACAGCAGTTGGCTCCTCGGCCATCTTTTGCTGTGTTGCTGCAATCTCATCGTGCACCTGTTGCAGGCGCTGCTTAAACTCCTCTGGCCCTAAGGCTTGCAGCTTGTGCACAACATGCTCAAGATCATTCTCTTGCTCGATGTCGCTCTCATTGTCCTTTAGCACCGCACGCACCAGCGCACCAAAGCACAATAAGGACAGCAGAATTACACCAATGCGGGTGTAAAGCAGCTGTGAGGTGTCTGGCTTGAGGTCGGTAAAGGGACGCTTAATCACCAGATAGGAGTTGATACTGCGCAGGTAGGATACCGCTAAGATCGAGGCCTGATGCTCTTGCGTAATGCTCGACACATCACTAATGGCTGCACCTTGCGGATCGATAACGCGTACACCTACCAGCTGCCGTAAGTTCTTGCTGCTGGTGTCTAAGGACAGGTCAAAGTCCTTAGTCTTGAGGATAGGGTGGCCACGGCGCACAATCATCACGGCATCATCTTTTAAGATGCCATGCAGCATCGGATCGAGATCCGAGAAGACGTTCTTGATGTTGAGCGCGATGTTGTCGAGCACCTTTAAGTAGCTGTTAACGACGTAGTAGTTACTGTGCGTTTGCTCGTCATAAAGGCGCAGGCAGAGGTAGGTATCAGAACCAGAATAGAGAATGGTAAAGCTCTGATTGAGGCTTGGGGTAGCCTCAATCAGCTCTTGTAAGGTGGTGCCGTCTTGGGTGCGGGCGCGGAGCAGGCTCTCTTGCTCTTCTTTGGCCTTAGCCTCATCGGCTATGCCCATGTGTCCTTGCAGCTCTTTGGTGTTGAAATCGTAAGAGAAGTAAGGAATCTGGTAGTAGTTGAGGCTCTCTAAGGCGTAAGCGAGATTCTCACCGGAGCTGTAAGCCGACGCGGTGCGGATATTGTGATCAAAGAACGAGAGCAGTGGGTCTTTTTGGTAGAAGCTCTGATCTAAGGCGAGGATGTTATTGAGGGAGGCGTTGATCAGATCGTAGTAATCGCTGTTAATGCGCTGCACATAATGGCTTAAGTCAGCGCCCACCGCCGTTAAGGTGTGAGTAATAGATTGGTGGTAGTTAGCCTCGATGGTGCGTTCGGCATGGAGTAGGGCGTAAAAGGTACCAGCTGCCGTCAAGGTAAAACCCAGTGCCGCCAGAGTAATGATTTTAGAGCCAGCTTGCAGCTTCACAGATTTTTCCTTACGAGCTAACTTTCTTACCTAATCGATCACGTGTTCATTGTGAGGCGTGTGCCGCTGAGGCGGCGGTGCTCTCGGTTCTTGGCCTCTACGTGCATCACGTCATTGGGTGTTGCTGCTGATTTAAGAAGCAGGGCTTCACTGTACTAAAGCAGGCTCAGCAGCAATTGCGGGCACACAGAAAAAGAGCATCAGCGGCGCTGTAGCCGCAACCTTTGACATCCTCCCCGCTCTTACGAGCGGGGATTCCTTCCGCATCAGAGTCCTTAACCGCACAAGCTCGCCTGCTTAGTTAAGGTGAGATTGCTCTCCTCTGATGTTCCGGCGGGTTCCTGTTATCGACTGAGCTTAAGCTTTATCAGACGAGTCCTTAGAGCTTAGGCTTTAATCAGTTCGCTTTGGCAGCTCAACTACTTAGACTTTTTGGTCTGAGTTGAGTTGCCTCCAGGCCATCTGGGCATGCCCTGCCCTTCATAGCTTGCGATCTACGGTTCTTCTTGCTCACATAGCCGCAGTGCGAGCAAGTCCTACTTGTGTTGTGAGGATCAACCTTGACAAGGAGGCGCCCCTCCGCTGCGAGCTTGTAGGCGAGTTTCTGCAGAAAACCACCAAAAGCCATATCCAGCAAGGCGCGCTTTAGCCAGCCTGCTTTAAAGCACATGAAGGCGTACCGTCAAAACACCCCTAAGGGACTGCCTGTAGCCTTACAAGTCGGTAAGGGCAAGGCTTAGCTGCCTTAGCCTTAAGAAACTGGTCTCTCTTACAAGCCATCAGCCCGTTCTAATCACAATTATCCTTACAGGGCTATTAACGCGACCGTATCCCCGCCCTCACGGACTGGGTATTGGCCGATAGGTTCAGATAAAGGGTTGAAGCACTCACAATTGCAGCGATTATAGCATGATCTTTGGCGCTCTAAAGTGGCCTTAAGTGGTTGCTACGCTTAGCTTTGGGCTTTGTGGCTTAAAGAAGTAGGGGCAAGCCAAGGCAGGATCAGGGGGAGAGATGAGCTTGTGAGGAGTGTAGGGCGGCGATGGGCTGGGAGTAGCAGGGACAGCACCTGCACCTGAGGCATAGCTGCGTAGGGGCGGGCGCTGTAAGCGCGGTGCAGTAGCTTGCGGCGCTCAAACAACCCAAAGTACGCGCGGCAGCAGAGGGCGCTTGCGCGGTGAGGTGGCGTAAGGGGAGTGATCGACCTCAGATTAAGGCTTAGTGCGCAGCTTACGCAAAGAGTGCGTTACTCCTGCATGTCTTTGCTCTTTGCCTTGCTCTTGCTGGTGCTCTTGCTTGCCTTGGACGCACGCTTAGTAGGCTTAGCCTCAGCAGCGGCCGTGCCTGCCTTGACCTCAGCTCCCACTTGGGAGCTAAAGTCGTGCTGTTGATATTTTTGCTCAGACTGAGCCTTAAAGCTTTCCATCGTGCTCTTATCAGTGAGCGTTGGGAACTGAGGGCCCAGCTGCTCAAGGAAAGCCACGCACTGCTCCAGCTGCTCCTTGTCGATAAACTCATTGACCTTATGCGCCTGCGCAATATCGCCAGGGCCTAAGACCACACAAGGGCCAACCCCTTGTAAGAAAGACGCCTCAGTGCAGTAGTCCACATGCAGCTCAGGTCGTGGCTGGGTAAAGCATGCTTGCACCTTGGCAAGAGCGTCCTGATCACTGCAAGCAAAGGCAGGGGTATCAGAGAACTGCACCTCCAGCGTAAAAAATTGCGCCTCCTTCTCCATGCTGCTGCTCTCAAGGCTCGCCTCAACTTCAGCAAGATCCTCAGGGCGCAGCAAACTGTAAGCAAAGCTCTGCATCTGCTCGTGAAAAGAGCGCTGCACATCTTGGGCGTTGTTCAAGGAGTGACCCGCGCTTTCTCCCACTGGCGCAAGCAGGTCGAGCTTATCGAGGTTCACCTCAACCGCATCATGCATAAACTGCCAGTAAGCCGCATCAACCTCGGCTGGCAGCTCGTGGGCAAAATGAGCCGTAGCCTCTAAGCGCTCTTTAATCTTTTGGCGCAGAGCCTGTTGTCTTGCCGTTGTGACCGTGGTCTGTGTCTTGGTGCGCAAGGTCTTGACGTTGCGGCCAGCCGTATTGTCTTCTTGCCCGTTAAAGTGCGTGCTGTAGCGCTGATTGGCCTGATGGTTTAGGCGGGCAATGAAATCATTGAGCATGGCCGGAATGGCTTTTTGCGCTTCAGTCTTGGTGGGGCGAATATCAAAGCCGATTTTGACCTTATCACAGATGCTGTTATAGCTGTGGCCGCCCTCGATTACGCCCAAATTCAGCGTGGTCTCAGGGATGACAAAGTCAGGATTAGCAAAGCGCTGGTCTTGTAAGGCCTTTTGGATGCCCTGTAAGCCCTTAATGACATCAACCGCCAGTTCCATGGCGTTGATACCAGCATGAGGGTTAGAGGAATGACCACCTTTGCCCACAATTTCGATCTTGCGAGCCATCCAGCCCTTGTGCGCGGTCACTGGCTGCAAGGTAGTAGGCTCACCAATGAGCACCAGATTAAAGTGGCTCTGCTTTAAGAGCATCTCGGTGCAGTCGAGGTAGGTGGCAAAAAGCGGCAGCATGCTTTTTACACTGTACTCGTACTTGAGCATGGGCCGCAGCTTTTGGATGTAGTAGCGGGTGAGCTCAGGGGAGATCTTGTACTCTAAAGTAAGTGGGTACTTAGAGCTATTGCTCTGATAGTCTGCCGCAAAGAACTTGATAAAGTTTTGCGCGCCACTCATGGCTCCCTCTTCATCAGCGGTAAAGAGGAAGGACACCAGAGGCATATTGGCGTACTCGCCATCATATTTCTTGGACAGCTTTTCAGCGTACTCCATCATGCAGGCTAAGAAGCCTTTCATGTCGCTTGTGCCACGGCCGTAGTAAAGACTGCCCTTGGTGGTGACTTGCAGCGGCTTGTAAGTCCACTCGGCAGCGTTAAAAGGCACGCAATCGGTGTGACCGCTTAGGAGCAGGCCCAAGCCTTTTTGCGCAAGGCTCTGACTGCTTTGCGCTAAGAGCTGCTCGCGCTCGCTCGCGGTAGGGAGGCGCTGCTCCTTATCGTAGAAGGTGTCAACCAGCTGATTGTAGGTAAAGGTGTAGTTTAAAAGCAGCGCGGGGCTGAGCGCTAACAGGTTGTACTGCTTGTTGTCGTCACTAAAGACAATGGTGCCGTAGCCTAAGGCAGAGAAGAACTGTTGGACAAAGTCAATCAGAGGGCGATTGGTGGGACTTTTGTCGGGATCGTCGTAGGTGGAAGTATCAAACGATACCAGTTGGTCTAAGTTACCTCTAAGCGACATAAAGTTCTCCTTGGGCTGGGCAGTAGCACTCTGAAGCTGGGAGCAGCATAGCATAGCCCTTTAACCGCAGTTATCGCTGCCTGCAGCGCAGCCAAAGCCTTGTAATGTGCTGTTTTGGTGCAAATGGCGGAAAAATTTGCGTGCTGTGTTTTCTTTTGGGGCAAAGGTCGCTTTTTTCCCTGTCCAAAGGCCAGCAATTACGCTAATCTTAGCGCTACTTTGCGTTACTGTTCCCGCCTTATTAGGGGGCACGCTCTCCGCGTGTCTCCTGTAAGCCTCTGGCAAGCAAAAAATGCTGTGCCAGCTGATATTTGCGAGGGCAGGTACGTGGTTCTATGAGTGGCACGCTGCCGCTCATGAGTAAGTTTAGGGTTGTTTTATCGTTGGCGTGGCTGTTTGTAGCGTATTGCCCTGTATTGCCCTGCAATGTATTGCACTTCATTGCATTGCATTGCATTTACTGCGCTGCAGCCGCCTGCTGCCTATACTGCCGTGAGGCAGGAGAGGTAGTGGTGCCACGCAAGGATTTCTCTTTTTATGATTAAGGTCGCCATTGTTGGCGCCAGCGGTTATGCCGGTGGCGAGTTAGTGCGTTTACTGTCCAAGCATCAGGATGTAACGCTGACCCATCTCTATGTCTCTGCTAACAGTGCCGATGCCGGTGCGCGTATCGACAGCCTCTATGGTAGCGTCTGCAATCAATGCGACCTCGTCTTAGAGCCTTTATCCTTAGAGCAAGCTAGCGCGGTGACGGATGCTGACTGTGATGTGGTCTTCCTTGCCACGGATCATAAGGTCAGCCACGACTTAGCTCCTATCTTTATCGACAACGGCATTGTGGTCATTGACCTCTCTGGTGCCTTCCGCATTTCCGACTTAAACCAATTCAGCAAGTTCTACGGCTTTGAGTTTGGTGCCAAGCAGCGTGACTTAATGGTCGAGCGTGTCTACGGCTTAGTCGATTGGGTCAAGCAAAAGGATCTGCAGCAGGCCCGTTTAATTGCAATGCCTGGCTGCTACCCAACCGCCAGTGAATTGGCTTTAAAGCCATTAACGGCCGCAGGCCTCTTAGATGAGTCCATGCCACCGGTGATTAACGCTGTCTCTGGTGTCTCTGGTGCCGGTCGTAAGGCTAAGCTGAGCAACAGCTTCTGTGAGGTCAGCTTAAACGCCTATGGCCTCTTTACCCACCGTCACCTCATTGAGATTGAGGAGTATGTGGGCACCAAGGTGATCTTTAATCCGCACTTAGGTGACTTTAAGCGCGGCATCTTAGCCACGATTACGGCGCGGCTGCGTCCTAATGTCTCTGATGAGGCCTTGGAGCAGGCCTATACCCATGCCTATCCCCAAAACTCGGTGGGCAGCAAAGAGCACTCCGCTTTAGCATGGGAAAAACAGTCGCTTGTGCGCTTAAAGCATGGTACGATTAAGCTGCATGATGTGCAGAACCTGCCTTTCTGTGACATTTCCTATGTCCGTGAGGGTGACTACATCGTGATCAGCAGCGCCATTGATAATTTATTAAAGGGCGCCGCCTCGCAGGCGATTGAGGCAATGAACTTGCACTTTGGTCTGCCACGGGCGCGTTCGTTGTTATAGGACGCTGCGCTACGCTTCAGCAACGGCAGAGTGAACCTGCCGCACCAGCACAGAACTTATATAGCAGGCTTTACCGCAAGAGCATAAAGCTCTCTTGCAAGCTTGCTTGAGGTTGGTGGTAAAGTTCACCCCCACTTCAGGCCTTCGTCAAGCCTGAGGTGTTCTGAGCGCCAAGAAGCTCTAAGCTTCGCAGTAAGTGGCTCTTAGCCACCATTACTGTGTTGTGCTTTTTCGCCCATGCTTTCTTCTTGAGCCGTGGGGCGCTCACTATCCACAGCGACTTAACCCCCGTTACTTGCCACTTGCTCACACTTAAGAGCAGCAGTGGCAGAAGTACAGTGAGGCAGCAGTTGCTGTGGCCTTCAGTGTTGCCATGCTTGCCAGCGCACAGCGCAGGTGTGGCTTAGCAGGACAGAGTTGTGCAATGTTAGTCGTAAAACTTTCGGGAAAAGCTCTCCACAATGAGCAAGCCTTAGGCGCACTGTTTGGCCAGTTAAAAGCTCAAGGGCAACAAGCGCTGGTGGTGCATGGCGGCGGGGTCGAGGTCGATCAGATCTTACAGGCTCTTAACTTTACCTCTACCAAAAAGGACGGAATCCGCGTCAGCCCACGCGAGCAAATGCCTTATATCGCTGGTACCTTAGCAGGACAGTGCAATAAGCTCTTGCAAGGTGTGGCCATCAAAAGCGGCTTAAAAGCTGTGGGTATGCTGTGTACCGATTACGACCTGTGTACCCTTACCCCTTATGACCCTGAGTATGGTCAGGTGGCCTCTTGTCAGGCGCATGACACCACGCTCATCAACTTACTCTTAAGTAAGGGTATTACCCCAGTTATCTCCTCTATTGGCTTAAACGCCCAAGGCGAGCTCTATAACATCAATGCTGACGAGGTCGCAGCGGCTTTAGCTATTGCCTTCCATGCACCACTGGTGTTCTTCTCGGATGTGCCTGGCGTTTTAGACGGCAATGGTGAGGTTATTGACACCATTACCGAGGTTACAGCCCTTGATCTCATGCAATCAGGTGTGATCAAAGAAGGCATGGCCGTAAAGGTAAAAAACGCCTTAAACGTCGCGCATAGCAGCGGCGCTCCTGTCTTTATTGCCTCCATTTTTGACGAGCAAGCGCTCGCCCACCTCTCCACTCTACGACGAATTGGCACCACCCTTAGTGCTTAGCTTAAGTACTGAGCGGTGGCTGTAGCCGTTGGTGCTACCGTAGATGTCTTCCCACACTGCAAAGTAAAGTAAAGTAAAAGCTTGCTGCCCAAGCAGCGCTGCTTAGTCCGCAGAGGGCTAAGTGCTTTGCAGTGGTGGTTCTCTTTTAGGTTTCTTCTTTTCCCTTTTTAGTTTTAGCTGTAGCTGTAATCAGCACCTTGAAGCGTCATAAGCAGTAGCAGCCACTGTAGCTGTAGCCGTGCATCTGAGCGCCGTGCAGCCCTGTAAAGCTCTCTTGAGCGCAAGCACCATTGCTGTCGTGGTAGCTCTTACTGGCAGTGGTGGCACCGAGAGTAGCTTTACCGTGGCTCTTTGTCCGCTGAGGCCTGCTCTGTCCATAGGGGAGAGCTCAGCCTGTGCGGTGCGGCTCTGCCGGTGTTGCATCTCTGGCTTGTGTCACGGAACGCAGTAGCTGAACAGAGCACCGCGTAGCATGCCGCCTCTAATGGCGGTGGTGCCGAGGCGCAGTGGCAGAGCTCGCTACCGCGCAAGCCTTACCACCTTTAGGCCGAGACTGGTGCTGTTAGGTGCTAGCGTTGCTGCTAAGAGCGCGGAGTAGTGTTGCTGCCACTTAAGGGCAGCGTATCAAGCGCTGCTACTGCTACTCAGCAGGGGCGTGATTGCTTTAGCTGTGCGCTGCTGCTTAAGTCTACAAGGCCATGCGCTCTAGCACCCAAGTAGAGGCGGTGTTTGCGTCTGCGTAAGTGTTTGGTGCTTTACTCTGGTGCGCAGTGGTGCTGTTGGCTCGTGTTGATACGCTCAAAGAGCTGCACTTGTGGGGCACCTGTAAGCGCACCATGTGCCTAACCTCCAAGCCAAAGGCACCAAGAGGTGCTGGCATGGCACCGCAGCTTAGCAGTGCATGCAGATAGTGGCAGCTACTGTGGCTTTAGAGTCAGGGCACACCTTGTGGCCCACTCTTAAGGAAGCTTCAGGCAGCGTCATGCAGCAGCTGATAGCCGGTAGCCTCAATTGTACTCACCTTAGTACAGCAAGGCGTGACAGGGCACAGCAAGCGGGAGCAAAGCTAAGTTTGCTGACACGGGAAAAGAACAGAGCGTAGAGAGAAAAGAGAGGACAGGCGCGGGACGCCACTGGCGGTAAGAACTGCTCAAGATAGCCTTTGCAGGATCAGAGCAGCTACGGAATAAAACACAACAGTAACTGCCAGCGCGCTGTGACGTCGCTGGAGTTGTTTTCCTTTAGCCCACTCACGTTTTTGCTGCAAGTCCTTGGCTTTACTGTCACCAGTGGGCGGGGAATTGTGTACTCCCTTTTTTGCAACAACGCAACGCGGAACTTTTCTCATGAGTACTGAAGAACAATCTGGTGCGGGCTCGATCGAGCATCAAGACACCGAGACCACCACCCAAAACGAGACCAAGGCGGCGGTGCCAGGTAACTTTGCGCCTACCCCTTCTATCAACTTAAATCCTGATCTCTTTCAGGGCGTGTCGGTTGACGACCTCTACCAGCATGCGATTAAGCTGCATGAGCGCAAGAGCCTCAACACGCTCGAGCTGAACAAGATCGCGCAAGCCTTACAAGAGGTGCAGGCGATCTTAATTGAGCGCAATCAGGACAACTTCACCATTCGTCAGGCGCGTCTCTCGGACATCGACAGTCTCTATAACATGGTGAACTACTGGTACCAGCAGGGTGAGAACTTACCACGTGCGCGTGAGGATATCATTCGCAACATTCAGTCGTTTGCGGTCTGTGTGCGCCAGGGCGTGGTGTTAGGTTGTGCCTGCCTGTACGTTTACGATAGCGGTTTGGCGGAGATTCGCTCGTTAGGCGTTAACCCTACGATTCAGCGCCAAGGCCAAGGCCGCGCCATTGTGGAGTTCCTTCTGCACCGTGCTCAGCAGTACGACATCAAGAAGGTGTTTGTGCTGACGCGCAATCCTAAGTTCTTTGCCAAGGTGGGCTTTACTCTGACCACCCGCGAGGCGCTGCCAGAGAAGATCCTCAAAGACTGCGAGCACTGCCCAAAGCAAGACCACTGTGACGAAGTGGCCTATGAGATCAATCTCTAAAAGAGAGCTTAAGCTCGCAACCGCGTTACGTTGTTCGCTGTGAGGTTGGGGCTAAAGGTCTTAACAGGCAGTAGTCAAGCTGCAGCTTACGGGGCTACCAGAGCGCCAGCTCCTCTCTGGCCAAAGGCCAGACGCTGCACTCAGACCGTTCTCTCGATAACAATAGAGAGCGGTGTAGCCGTGCATTGCAGTGTAGTGAGTGACTAAGTAACCATGAGTGTAAGTAACCTCAAAGCGCCTGACGGTGCCTTATCTCGAGAGTAGCGCCTCAGCAAACGCCTCCTCTTTTGAGATTTGCCTTTAGGGATACGCACCTGAGTTAAGGGGCGGGCGCTGCTTAAGAATCATGTTTCCATGGTGGTAACGCCGCCGCTTTGCTTGCTACCTTGCTTCCTTGCTACCTTGCTGAGCCTTGACGCTCCTCACCTCTACCGCTTTTACTTTTTCTTGTGAGCAGGTTCGCTCCTTAAGAAGCTTAAGGCTACTGTACTGTACTGTACTGCTCACCGCCAGTTTTGCCAAAAATGAAGATTACAAGAAAGACTTTTGATGAAGTCATGGTGCCATGCTATGTGCCACAGGACATGGTCTTAGAGCGGGGCCAAGGCTGCTACCTCTTTGATATGTCCGGTCGCAAGTATGTCGACTTTACTGCGGGCATCGCCGTTAACTGCTTAGGCCACAACCACAAGGGCGTGGTGGATGTGATCTCCAAGCAGGCCTCGCGCTTAATCCACGTCAGCAACATCTTTACGAACAACCAGACGCTGACTCTGGCCTCGAAGCTGGTAAAGCTTACCGGCTATGAAAAGGTGTTTTTTGTGAACTCCGGTGCCGAGGCGAATGAGGCCGCACTGAAGTTAGCCCGCCGCGTTGCTTTTGACGACTACGGTGAGGAGAAGTGCGAGATCATCTCCTTTGCCCACAGCTTCCATGGCCGTACTCTGTTCTCAGTGACGGTAGGTGGCCAGCCAAAGTACTCAACCGGTTTCGGCCCTGTGCCAGGTGGCATTACGCACCTGCCATTTAACGATATCGAGACCTTAAAGAACACCATCTCGGATAAGACCTGCGCCGTGATGATGGAAGTGATCCAAGGTGAGGGCGGTATCTTACCTGCTGATCTCGACTTTATCCGTGCGGTACGTGAGCTGTGTGATCAGCATCATGCGCTCTTAATCTTTGATGAGGTGCAAACGGGTGTCGGTCGTACTGGTTCCTTCTACGCCTATGAGCAAGTGGGAGTGCGTCCTGACATCCTCACTACGGCAAAGGGCTTAGCTGCGGGTGTGCCTATTGGAGGTATTCTGACCTCGACTCAGATTGCTGCGCACTTTAAGCCAGGTACCCATGGCTCGACCTTCGGTGGTAATCCTTTAGCCTGTGCGGTGGGCTCGTATGTGGTCGATAAGGTCAGTGATCCGGCCTTCTTACAGCACGTCACGGAGATGGGTGAGTTCTTACGCGCGGAATTAGCGCGCTTAAATGAGAAGTACCAAGTCTTTAAGGACATCCGTGGCAGAGGCTTGTTAATTGGCGCTGAGCTCAATCCTGAATATGACGGCAAGCTGGCGACGCTGCAGAAGCTATGCACTAAGCATCAGCTGCTGGTACTGACGGCGGGCTCTAATGTGATGCGCTTAGTGCCACCTCTGATTATCACTAAGGCTGTGATCAAAGAGGGCATGAAGCTCTTAGAGCGGGCGCTGCAAGATCTGCAAGCCGAGGCTCAAGCTTAAGCTGAAGCCAAAGCTTAAGCTTAGGCTTATGCTCAATAGAGGCAGGTGCTAACGATCACTTGCCAGCGTGCGCCATTAGCGCCATGAAGCAGGCAGCGTTACACCAGCGCTGCCTGTTTTGCTTTTGGAGCACAGACACTTGGAGAGTGGCGGACTTATCGGTATAGTGTGCTCTCTTGTAGACATAGCGTAGCGTGCTCTGCGCCCTTGCGGAGCCTGCACAAGGATAAAGGTATCTTTATGGGCAAACCAGGTGCTACTGGCGTCAAGCGTATTTTTAAAGCAGCCATCTATAGCAAGCAAGGCCTCAAGGCCGGCCTTAAGTATGAGGCGGCTTTACGCCAAGAGCTGGCGCTGGGTATTGTGCTGACCTTGCTGGCGTTTGCGGTAGCCGATAGTACGGTCGAGTTTTTACTGTTAGTGCTGTTACCGTGGCTGACTTTTGTGGTGGAGATTTTAAACTCGGCGATTGAGGCGGTGGTTGACCGCTTTGGTGATGAGTATCACGAGCTCTCGGGACGGGCCAAGGATTTAGGCTCAGCGGCGGTTATGGTGATGCTGTTTTTAACCGGCTTGACGTGGCTGGCTATTCTCATTTGGTAGCACGCAAAAGCTGCCGTCACTACCTCTGTGGTGAACTACACCGCAGCGACGCCCAAGCCGTGACCTGCACGCAGGACGCGGCTGGGGGAGAACCGCTGGGACAGCTTATTGATGTGACCTCGTACCGGAAATGGCGCAGACACCCCTGTGCGTTACGCCGGTGTGGCTGGTATAGTGAGTGGTACATCATGCAGCTGTTGCTGCGTCTCAGCTGCCGCTTAACTCTGCCGAGATAAGTGGTATGCTTCTTTACACATGCGCTGACGTGACCCGCAGACGCTGCTACCGTTTTTTACCGGTACAGGCGTCCTTGATAGGTCGCATTTAGCGGAAATAGCACACCTAGACCCATACACCGTGCTCTAGCATGCAGCTGAGCCCGTTCTTGTGGGCTACACCTGAATAGGCGACCCTTCATGTCACGTCTGACCAACCAGCAATTACTCGCTTTGGTGCCAGAGCAATGGCGGCAGCAAGCTAAGTTTAGTTACTCCAAGGTGCAGGACAAGTACACCGTCTACTTGTCTGAAGGCTTTGATTACGATCCCCAACTGCAGCGCACCAAGGAAAAGCGTAAGCTGCTGGGCTACATTAAAAAGGGCCAGTGGATAATTAGTGCCAAGTTTGCGCATGAGCAAGAGCTGGCGCAGCGTGATCAGCAAATTGATGATTTGCTGCAGAGCTTCGATGAGATGGCCGCATTACAGGTGCAACAGCAGGGTGTGCCTACCTTGCAGCAAATGCAAGCTTACTCCCAGCAGCAAGCGCAAAATTTGGCGCTGCATAGCGAGGATCTACAGCTGATGCAGGAGCATCAGGTGCAAGCTGAGACTTTGGCTTTTAACTTATCGCAGTCGATGTTAAGCCAAGCAGCCTCTGTAGCCACAGAAAAAGTGGTGTCTGCTATCCAAGCGTCCTATAGTGGGAGTGGCCAGCCTTTTGGTGATGATAGTGATTTCATTGCCTCTCCTGTCACCATCGTCAGGCTGCTCTCAGGTGGCGTCGACATGTCGCAGTTTGCCGCTGATTCTGCTAACAAGAAAGCAGCCTCTAGCCTAACACCGTCACAAAACGCCTTTTCTGCCGCTGTTGCTGCGGCTGTGGCTACGGCCAGTATTGCCCAGAGTACAGCTCCGGTAGAACCAGCGGCACCCGAGCCTGCTCCAGCCCCAGCGCAACCATGGATTGATTGCACGACCTTACCTGAGTGGCAGCAGGCGGTGCATGAGTTCTTTATGTCTAAGGCCTTGCAGCAGGCCGAGCTTGCCCAGATGGAGGGTGAGGTGCCTGTAGGTGCGGTGCTGGTCAATGACTCTGGTGAGATCGTGGCCACGGGCTATAACCTTACCATTAAGCTGCATGATGCCACTGCCCATGCCGAGGTGCGCGCGATTCGCGCTGCGGGTACCATCCTAAAAAACTATCGGCTTAACGACCTCACGCTCTATGTGACCTTAGAGCCATGCTGCATGTGCGTGATGGCTGCTATCCATGCGCGTATCAAGGCCATTGTCTTTGGTACCCCTGATCCACGTACTGGTGCTTGTGGCTCGGTGTTTAACCTCAGTGGTGATAGCCACCATAACCACCATTTGCAGGTCATTGGCAATGTTTACCAAAAGGAGTGTGCGCAGCAGCTCAGCTCCTTTTTTCAGCACAAGCGCGATGAGGAGCGCCAGCGCAAGTCCCAACTGACGCCAGAGCAGATTGCCGCTCAAGAACAAGCAGCTGCAGACAAGCAGCGCCGCCAAGAGCTGAAGCAGGCCAAAGAGGCGCGTGCAGCGGAGAAGCGCCGTAAGCGTGAAGAGGTTTTGGCCGCTCGCGCCGCTCAGGACAGTGAGGCAGCCAAGAATCCTGAGCCACAGGATAAGTAGCCTGCTGCTGTTGCCTTACAGCTGTAAAGTAGGGGGGGTAAGCTGAACGTCTTGCCCGCTACGTGACTTGGCCGCAACTGGGTAATTGCCACCCATAAAGGCCTTATTGCCCGCGTGCAGGGGGCCGCGCGGCTGTAAAGCGCTGTGTCATATACTCGACAATACTCGCTCCGTAACAGCTCCACCACTTGCCACCATTGCCGCTCTAGGCGCTCTCTGCCTTTATCTAGACTTTACTTACATTTAAGCACGCAATCGTGCCCGCGCTGAGGCTGCGGGGCATGGGTGTTTACCTAGGAGCGTGGGTGCCCATAAGCCCGTATTTTGGCCACACAGAGGGTCTTGGCCCGATCTTGGTGGTGAACCGCAAAATAAGCGAGCGTCAGCGCTCTGGCGCGAGCGCTCTTGGTATCAAGAGTGCACCCTTTGTGACAAGTTATACACCTCCCTGTAGTTGTTAGCATGCATGCTGCAACGGGAAGTGGTAATGCTCTGTTGCTGTGCAATAACGGGGATCATTCAGCAAAAAACATAGTTCTTGGGATCTAAACCCTGTGATCTCAAGGGCACCCTATAAACCTGTGAGAGATACTTCTGTGCACTTGTGTGCGGATTTGTTTCGTAACACAGCAGGAGAGCAGGTTTACATCATGTCGAGATTTTGCGCTTTTGCCTCTGAGGTTGTTCACGAAGCTCTCCCATGGTAAGGGCGCTCCGTGCCAAGGTTTTAAGGGGACAAAAGCACATGCACTGGTATCTGGCTTTATCACTGCGCACTAAGCTCGTCTTGAGCTTTGCTTTGGTTATCCTGTTCACCTTAATCATTACCATCAGCGCGCTGTGGTCAATGCAGAATTACCGCAATGTCGCTGACTACTTCCATTGGACGTTAGCCGAGCGCTATCAGCGCATGGAAAAGACGTTGGTGGCTACCCTCCAAACGGAAGAAGATATCCTCATCTTCATCAACGACTACCAAAACACCCCTTCCGTCCTGCCTAACGCCGAAGCCAGCCTCAGATCCTTAAAGCAATACTCAGATAACCTGCAAATGGCGCGTTTTCCTACCGAGATCGGCGCCGTTAAAGACAGCTCTGAGCAAATCATTGCGACCTTTAATGACAAGGTCAAGCCCTTAGTAATGCAAGGCAATGTTGAGGAGGCTACTAAAGTCTACGTCAATGAGCTGATGCTCCTCTTCTCCCGCTCGACCTCCAATGTCAATAAAGTGCGCGCCGCGCAGATTGATGAGGTCTTAGGTCATGCCGAAGATGCCGCTTCGGTCGCGCCAATGTTTGTAGTGTCAATTGTGGCCGCGATCTCTGTCGTTATCTCCTTGCTGATCGCTACGATTACTGCCTCCTACTGCAAAAAGGCCATCTATCTTATTAGTGATGGTGTCAAGCGCTTAGAGCAGCAAGACCTCAAGACCCCACTGGAAATGGACTATTACGATGAGTTTGGCCGCTTAGCCACAGTTATGGAGAGCCTGCGCTTAAAGCTCAATGAGGTCATCAGTGAGATCTTTGCCGTGAGCAATGCCTCGCAAAAGGCCATGAACACCATGGTCAATGACATGGAAAAGCTCTCGCAAAACGCAAAGGATACTGAATCGCGTGCCTTAACGGTGGCTGCCTCTTCTGACGAAATGGTTTCTACCACTCGTGAGATTGCTGCCAGCTGTGAGCAAGCTACCACGCTCTCTGGTCAGTCGCGTGAAATCACCTCCGAGGGTATCATTAAAGCAAAGGGCACCATTGCTGACATCAATCAGCAGTCTGATCAGACCAAGAGCGACAGCAAGCAGATTGCGACCATGATTAACCAGTCGCGCAGCATCTCCTCGATTGTGGGTACCATTGATGAGATTGCCTCGCAGACTAACTTGCTGGCCTTAAATGCTGCTATTGAGGCGGCACGTGCTGGTGAGGCCGGTCGAGGCTTTGCGGTGGTGGCAGATGAGGTGCGCGCCCTTGCCAGTCGTACCAGCTCATCGACCAATGAGATTGTGCAAATGGTCTCGCTGATCGAAAAGGACGCTAATAAGGCTACCCAGTCGATGGAGCGCTCCATGTCTGATATGGAGAGCATCGCCAAAGAGACGTCCAGCCTTGAGGATGTCTTCAGTGAGATCTTGAGTCACGTCAATGAGGTGGATACGCAAATCACCCAGATCGCCGCTGCGGTAGAAGAGCAATCGACAGCTACTGCCGAGATCTCTCAGCACATGCAGTCGCTCAGCAGCATCGCCCAAGATGTGGCACAGGTCGCACAGACGACTACGTCTTCGCTGCAAGATTGCACCAAGAGCATTGATCAGCTGCATCTGAAGATGAGCAACTTTAAGCTTTAAGCTGAGCCTTGCTCCTGCTGTTAACAAAAGAGGTGGTTGTAGCGTTTGCAGCCGCCTCTTTTTGTTTTGGGGGACAGCATGCGGCCTTATCATCATGAGCAGTAGCAGCAGAGGCAGAAGCGTCTTGCGGCCCGTCAGTGCGCTATATGCCCGTTCCTCAAGCTAAGTTAGCTGGCGCAGCGCGGCGTTACATCAGAGTGGTGTAACTTCATGTAGGCAGGCATTGCTCTGGTGTCCTCAAGGTGTCTGCCCTCATCTTTGGAGGCGCGTGTAGCCGTGCTGTCTTTGTTGCTGCTTGAGGTAAGGATACCACTCAGGGGTAAGGCACTGTTTTCTCAGCGGGCAAAGGGTCTCGGGTAAAGTAAAGTAAAGTAGGGTGTGCCGCCGTCTGTGGGGGCCGGATCTCATGATCTCGCTGCTGTCAGGAGCTTTTGCGGTTACTGCCACTGGGTACAGCCCTAAGCTTTGGATGCAGCATCAACTGTAGAGACGCCTCATATCTCCACTTACGCGCATATGCTCCGTAGCCACCTCTGCCGCCTTTGCCCTGTGCCTGAGAGTGGCACTTTAGAGCTAAGCTCATATCTCTGCCCTTTTGCCCCGCAAGAGCATACCCTAACATGCCCCATGATCTCCCGCGTCGTGAGGGGCTTTTGCAACAAGACCACGGGGATTTTGCTCAAATCTCCCTAAACATGCCATAATGAGGGCGCTTTTGCGGCAGCGGTAAGCTGCACTTACCGAGGTTGGCTCCCTTGAGGGGAGCAGTCCAAGTTAAGCTCTCCTTGCTGTTGTCCGCTACTGTAAGAGTCTGTTTCTGTTTGCAGAGACCGCTTTTGCTAAGAGTAAAGCTGCACTAAGTAGGTGTTTATCATCACGCCTGCGCTCTTACTGCTTCACCGCTGCGCTGCTGTGAACTCTCTTATTGCCTCTTACTGCTGCTGTGTTCTTCACTGCTCACACGCTTTCGCTGCGCTTGGCGCTTGCGCTCACGGCTCTAGTTAGGCTCTACTCAGGGGTAGAGGCGGCGAGCAGGGGCGGGCGCTGTAAGCTTGCAGGACATCATGATCTCCTCTTGATCAGGTGTTTGCTGACGCCACTGCCGCCACTGATACGCAGTGCCATTGCCCACTGCGCTCTCCAATGGTGGTAATGAGCACAGAGCGTTTACCCTAAAGGGTAATACTGGTGGTGTGCTTCTCTGTCTGCGCTGAGGACTTACCTCTCAGGTAAGGTCTTGTGGTTGGTGTTTCTCCAGCCTCTTTGCAGCTTTGCAGTGTCCGCTGTGTTACATGCAATGCTGCTTACCAGAGGGCTGTTGCCAGAGGCAGGCCATTACAAGCAGGCTGCTGTTAGGTAGCACCTTGAGTCTCAGCGTGGACGTGCTGCTTAAGTCTAGTGTCTTAGGTACTGTGGCTTTGTTCTTTTAGCTCTTAGGCTGTGATGCTGCTTCTTGGCTGCTCACAACAATCAATGGTCTCTTTGCTGGTGTTATGGGGTAGGTATGAGCTCGTCGTCACACGATCAGCACGATGATATCAATCGCCAAGATCAGGACGTCGTTTCCTTGGCCATGGAAATTAACGAGGAAGCAACCCCACACGATCCGACGCCTGCTTCCCCAGCTGCCCCTGACTTACCTTCCTTAGGCTATACGGGCTCGCTGCGTCTGCTGCCTTATCTGGTGCCAATGGAGCTGAGCCCTCACGTCACGCCAGATGACCTCAATGTCAAAAAGGTTAAGGACGATCCTAACCCGATCTTTGCGCCTGTGGTGCGCAGCGTCGATGATGCGCTGATCCAGCACTTACCTCAGCTCGTCGATGAGAACCGTAAGTCCCCTTTTAACCTTTACTCCTTACAGTCGTACTACTTACAGCAACACCTGCCAGAAAACACGGGCGATGCCGCCGCAGTACGCTTCTTTTTGCTGCGTAACTCTTCGTTCTTTGTCGACAAGACCAGTCTCTTAAAGGACTGGCTGCAAGAGACTAATGGCTGCGACTATATCCTGCGTCCACAGGGCTTTGGTAAGACCTCATTCTTAGACCTGCTGCAATGCCTCTATGAGGGCCGCCACGAGCTCTTTAAGGGCACCTATTTAGAGGACAACTGGGACTGGCAGCAAGAGCCAACCACCGTCTTGCGTATTGACTTAGGTCAGGCTCTCAATTACGAAAAATGGCCATTTGCGCCACGCCATGAGGGCTCTTGCACCACCGCCGATAGCCTCGTTTGCGCTAGCACAAGTTCTTTGCCGATGAACGACACCGCCTTGGTGATGCCTCTTGAGCAAAGCAATGCTTACGAGCAAATGCGCGAGTCCTTTCGGCAAATGAAACAAGACGAGCCTGAGGCTCTGGCTGATCTTGACCAGCCTAAGCCAGAGGCGAAGTTGCCTTTTGCCACCCGTATCTTTAACCTCTTCTACCGCGAGTGCACCAAGCTTACCGCCACGCAGGCGGCCAATGTCGCGCGCCACAAGATTCAGCAGCTGCAAAATAAGCTGTGGCAAGAGCGTCCTGCTGTTCTCTTTACGCCAGAGTTTGCCGCCGAGCTGCAGCAACTGGGCTTAAAGATTGAGGATCTGCAAGAGCATAGCGACCTGCTGCAAAGCCCGCTCTTTAGTGACGATGAGGAAGCTGCCGCCGCTGCTGCCAGCTTGCTGACCCCAGAGGAGCTGGATCTTAAAGAGAAGATCGAAAAAATCGCTAGCGGTGAGTCCTTAAAAGAGATCTTAGGTGTCGGCTCTACAGTTGATGATATGGGAGCCTTTACCGATCTCACCGGCTTAGATGAGAGCTTTGCCCATATCTCCAGCTGGGCTCCAGAGCGTACTGCGCTGGTGCAAATCTCCCAGCTCTTGCGGGCCTGTGCCCAGCACTCGCGAGTGCTCTTAATTGACAACATCGATAGCCCGTTGTGGGAGTGCCTCACCAATTGGGAGCAGTTTAACCAGCGCTCTAAGTTTATTAACGCGCTGCTGACGGTCATAAACCGCTATCGCTCGGCCTTTGTGCGCATTGTGATCACGGCGATCATGCCAGTGACGCAATTTGTCAATCCGCGCATACCTCTGCGCAGCTCGCCTCTGCCTATTAGCCATCGCTTTAGCTGCACTACTGCTGGCAGTTACTTTGGCTTTACGCTCGATGACGTGATGCGCCGTCTCTATTACTGGATTGAGCACGCCCAGTGGCTGGCTAACGGTGATCAGGCATGGCTCACCGGTGATAGCTCGCGTCCATACCTGACTAAGGAAAATATTGCCGAGACCTTAAAGCGGCATTATGGCGGCTATAGCTTTGATCATGGCCAAACTGAGGTCTTAAACCCAGTGTCGGTGATCCTCTATCTGCGCAACCCAGGTTATGAGCGCGTGACTTTTTGGGCTAACGATTACCAGCCCATGATGCGCTACCTCATGTACGGTGCACGCCTTAACCTCCGTACTTTCTTTGAGCGCATGGCGGAGCTGGCTAACAATCGTGGCTGGCTGGTACAGCGCCAAGAGTGGCATTATGACGAGTACACCATTCCGGCTCTGCCTGTAAAGCCGGTCTTAGAAACGGTGGCAGAGAATCAAGGACGCCGTGTTTACGACCTTGATGTCAGCAAGTCCGTTTTCCATGTGCGTGATGGTGATGTCACTAACTTCCAGCCGGTGGTGTTACCAAATTGTGCCTACGATAAGAAGCCATGGACAGGTGAGCACGACCTCATTGCCTTCCCTTACGCCGTAAGCCCATATCTGCCATTGGTGGATCTCTCCTCGTTACCTGTTGCTGCTGAGCTGTTGCGCGTGAATGGCTTTACCTACTCCGCGCGCTATAGTGATCTCTTGGACTACTATCGCTGCCGTGGTGTGATTCCTTCCAATGTGATCACGGAGACGGTGCTGCGGGCTTTAGATGCCAGCAAGCGCATGATAGACGCGACTCATGCAGATCAAGAGCAAGCGACCAAGTCTAAAGGTTTTGATATCGAAAAGGTCAAGCAGGTTTTGGCCGAAATGCGCTATGAGGCCAGCCGCGATGCCAAACTTCGTAGTGACAGGATAAGATTTGAGGCGGCGCTTAAATACTTTACGAGAAAGCAGAAAACCACCCCGCTCACGGACAAAGACAAAAAAACTCTTGCGCTGTACGAATCCTTAATGCGCAAACTCAAGGTGGTTGAGTCTTTATGGCAAACTAAAAAGCAGCAACGTAAGCAACAGCTGCAACAGCTGCAACAGGTCATGTCAGAGCAGCTGCTCGCGTCGTCGCTGCAGCCAGCTCCTGTGGGCGAGGCTAAACCAACGGCTGCTGCCAGCATCGACCCACTTGCCGTCAAGACTCCTTACTCAGTAAAGCAAAGTGAGCAGATCAAGGATGGTGTTGCCATTAACCATGAGCAGCTCACGGCTTTAAGCATTAAGGACGATGTTGTCCAGCGTCAAGAGCAGATCCAACTGGAGCAAGCGCAAAAGCAGCAGAAAGCTCCAGTGCAGGTCAGTGCCCTCTCACGTGGTTTACGTGATCAGATTTACGTGTGGGCGCAAGCGCGCAAGCCAGAGAGCTTAAGCGATATCGCTAACCTCGACTCTTTACATGAGTCCGGTGAGGATACAGACGCGCCTCAGGATCGCGTCGCGACCGGTATTACTGATTTAAGCCCTGAAATGCAGCACCGCATGGATCTGTTGCAACAAGCACGGGATCAGTTTGCCGCTAATGCTGATCCTAGCCTGCGCTTAGAAAAGATGCAGCAAGCACGCATGGCGCAAATTGCCACCATGCTCGAGGAGCGCCATGCGGAGCAGCAAGCGGCGGAGCAGAGAAGAGCACAGGCGGAAAAGAGCCAAGAGGAAGAGGTGCTGGTGGGCTCTTTGGTCACAGAGGAGCCTGAAGAACGTAACCAGCATCTTACTGAGATCTTTAATAAGATCGCGGCTCAGCATGCCACAGAACATCACCAGATGCAGGAGAATGTTGCCTTAAGCGCCAAGATGCGGCAGCAGCTGTCTCTGGAGCAAACGGTGACGACTGCGTATACCGCTGCTATTAGCTGTTTGACCATGATTAACAGCACCATTTCCTCCGCTTTGATGTACATCGAGCTACGTGAGGCGCTGAGTGTCGATGCTAGCGGCGTCTATCAGCCGATTACGCTGAAGAGAGAGGCAGAGGATAAAGCCAAAAAAGGCACTGGCCGTGGCCGTAAAGCCCGTACTAAGAAAGCCAGCGCTGTGAGCAAGGAGGCTGCTTCTGCTTCTGCTGCTACAGCGACAGCGCAGGCTGCCCCCGAGGCCTCAGCCTCAACCACAGCCTCGGCTGCCTCTGCTGAGGCCAGTGGTGCTGCGGCCAAAAAAGCGGCTCAGGATAGGCTAAAGCGCTATCAAGCTGAAGACGATGCGCTCAATAAGGCCTTACAGCAAAGCCTCGCGCATGAAGTGGACATGACCGCTGAGGCTAAGCAGATGGCTGATAGTGGCGGCACGCCTAAGGTGACGGCAGCTGAAAGCACGCTGATGCACCTGTCGCAAGAGCAGATTGAGCATGCCATTGAGGTCATGGCCGTTGAGTCCAGAGAAGAAGTGCTGATGCAAGCCCGTGCTTTTTATCTAGCGATGGGCGCTAAGGTGCAACTGCTGGAGAACCGTCCGCATGAACGGGAGCTGACGCAGCTGGGCTATGGTGAGCTCAATCTCTACCAGATGCTGGCGGCTTTAGGCTATGTCCGCATGCGTCGTGAGCAGAACAAGTATCTGCGCGCTTATGTGCACAATGATGAGAGCCGCCTCACGCTGCGCTACGTGATGATGCGCAGCTTCTTTCATCCTGACAAGTATCTTGAGGTGTGGGACGCGACCCTGCATAAGATCCGTGATCGGGACTTCCTGGCTAAGCTTGACATGCAGCAGTTGCTGAAGTTTCTCAACGCCATTTTGGAGTCCTTTACCATCTTGGTGCCCACGGAGGTCACTCCGGCGCTGCTTTGCCAGCTCTTTGCGATGTGGTTTGCGCTCAATATGGAAGAGTCGATGATGACCAGCTATGTGCTGCGCATTTCGACGCGTCCGATTGCGCAACCACGGCCGGACATCTTAGCGGCGGCCTTAGCCTTAGAGCATGCGCAGAAGATGGGCTTTAACCTGAAGCCTGAGCAGATTCCTTACTGCCCTGAGTTTTACTCGCCAGAGCACCAGAACATTACCTTTGTGGTGAACAATAAAGAGGCAATCGTTCTGGAGATTGAGGTGGTGCGTACTTTAGGGGCGGTGCCTTTGGCCTTAGCGCAGGTGTGCCAGCGCTTACGTGAGGCGCAGACGCCTCTGGAGAACGCTTTTGGTGTGCATTATGAGCACATTAAGCACTTACGGGTGCGTAAGATCGCCATTGTCTGCTACGCCAACCGCGATATCTGCCGTATTGTGCTGGCGCGTTTGTTCTCGGTGACGGAGCCTGCGAAGGATTAAGCGCTGATTGCCTTAAAGAGGGGCAGTCATGACTGCCCCTGCGCTTAAACCACCACCTGCATCCACGCTCGTAGCAACAGAGACCAGAGCGCTGGTGAGCGCAAAGATGCGGTAGGATCACATTCTGCCGCTGCTGGGGAGTGGCGTCAGTGGCGTCATTGTATTAAGCTGTGTCATTGCCGTGGTGCTACCATGGACTTGCGCTCTACCACAGGTTGCGCTGGAGGGGCTGCTGAGGGCGTCTTGAGATGGTATCTCTGAGGAGCGACTGCCTTAAGTGATGCCGGACTTTAGGGGAAGCAAGGTGCACCGGCTGAAGATAGGATGCGACTTACCTGCACCATGCATCTCGAGAGGTGTATTTGCCTGCACGCAACCCATAAGACGTCATTTAAGATCACGCATGCCTTACCTTGTAGGCTCTCCTGAGAGGTTCTGTCTGTACCCTATGATTTCCCTGAAGATAGGGCTGCCCTGAAGGTGCCGCACAGCGCGCCGGTCGCGGGTTATGACCGCAAAGTAGCACCATAAGCAGCGCGCACCTCTGACGTGCTGGAGGCGGCGTTTTACGGTTTCGGGCTGCGCTTTGCTGTGATGTGCGCTGCACTCGGTCAGCGGGGCACAGCCAAAGCGTTGCTTGCTGTGCAGGGCATGCAGTGCGTGCGGGGGAGCGCGGCGCGGGGTAGCGCCAACGCGGTTCTTCGCAGGTCTTGGTGGATAAAGTCAGTCCCCAGAATACTCTTAGGTGAATAAAAGTAAACGCCAGCACCACGGCTTAGGTGCTTGCTTACAGGTGTGAGGCTATGTTGTGGTATTCACTCAACCTTTGAGTAGAGCCCAGCTGGCTCCCTACAGAGTTAGCAGCTGACATCGGGGAGTTGGCTCGTATTTATTTTTCCTGATAAATAAGCCGTTTCTGCTTTACACCTCTAAACGATCTCAAGCATACTCACTGCTTTAGGGCCGTATATTAGCGGTTTTTGGAAAATCAGGCTCAACTCCACGACGTCAGAGCAGGATAGGGCATCACCTTTCTTCAAGATAGGTCACGCCAAACGCTATCACTTGGGCCCCCATGATTGAACGCAGTGGCGCTGCAGCTGCTGCTGCTTTTGCCCGAGGGCGTCTTCCCCATGAGGCAGCAAAGCTACTTGCCATTAGCCTACCTTAGAGATACGTCGCGGTAGCGACGCTTGCTGCTCCATATGGTTTCTGCATCAAGGTTCTTCAACCCACTGCAAAGGCCGATTTTAAGCCAATAACATAGGGGGGAAATCCTCAGCAGAAACAAGGTGGCAAACGCTCGCTTTTGGCCTCCCTCAAGCTCTGCGGCGAGCCCTCTTGTGGTAAATGCCAGCGCCTACTGTCTACTATAAGAGGCAGAATAGAGGCAGACGCCCCGCGAAACATGCCCTGCTTTTCTTTGCTGCTATAATGGGGCTTAGGTTTTTTGGAACGGTCACACCATGCAAGTGCAAAACATTTGGCCTCTACTGCAATATCCTTTTAAGGCTATCATCTCCCGCCGCTTCTACTACAATGTCATGTTCGACATGAAGGGTGTGGGCTTAGCCTATCTGTTTATGCTCTGCATCGTCTTGGCTCTTCCCTGCACTGTGCAGATGCAGCGCTACTTTACTAACTGGCAGCAGCTGGAATTAAGCCGCGTCGTGGCGCAAATTCCACCCAGCACCATCTCCGCAAGCGGACGCTTAGGTGCCGTGAATCCTGCTGACGAAGCCCAGCCTAAGCTGATTTACAACTCCCATCAGCAATTGGTGGTGGCCTATAACGTTAATGACATGCCACTGCCTGCAGGCGCGCCTACGCCTTTAGTGATGCTCACCGCTGATGGTATGACCTTTCATCTGCAAGATAGCGTGGTGCATCTGCGCTGGTCAGACCTCTATGGTAACGAGGCGGTCAGCTTTGAGCCGTTACAGATTGCACAGCTCTTTGAGAAGATGTTCCACTCCTCATTCTTCTCCATCTGGAGCGTGCTGACGCTGTGGCTCTTTACCAGCTTAGGCTTTGTCGCCTTAGTCGGTGCCCTCTTTACTAAGGTCTTAGGCCTGATCTTAATGAAGATGCGCATCTCCTTTGGTCTGTCCTTACGCTTAAGTGCCTTTGGTTCGACCTTAGTGGCCGTGTTATTGGCGGTGCAGTTCTTCTTTCCTCTGGTCTTATCGACGCTGGTGCTGTGTGCTATCCCTATCATCTACACCATGGCCTTTTTAGCCCATGTGCGGGGCGTGTTAGATCACAGCTTAAAAGACCCAAAGTACGCCCTGAGTTTACAGAACCCTTTCTATAAGTGGTTTGAGCGCCAGAGCCGTGTGCGTCCTGATAACACTATTATCCAAGGCCCTGATTACCACGAGCTTGATCCTGAGCAGCAAGCCGAGCGTGAGAGCAATCTCTCCCGCGTGATTAACATCTCGATGGAGCAGTGGCTGGCGGCCTATCAGCAGTGGTTTAGAGAGCGCGCCGAGCAAGGCTTATCGCGTGATATCCATGAGGTGACCCCACCGCCACCTCCTGAGGAGCCACCTCTTGATATCCCTGACGATCCGGAGCGTAAACCACGCTTTATGGATCTCGACTCAGACGATCCTAACTCCACGCAACCAGATCGCTTCTATCACCCTGAGCAGGATGCAACCAATTCGCCGCAACAGCAGCAAAACGAGCAACAGCAGGGGCAACAGCAGACGCAGTCTACTGCCGCGCCGCAAGCTGGCTCAGCTGCCCAACAAAATCAGCAAGCCGCACCTCAAGGCACCACGCCACAAGGGACAAACGCACCGCAAAACAATGCGGCGTCTCATGTCCAGCGTGGAGCTAAGGGTGAAGACAGCAGCTTTATGCCTTAGCCTGCTGCAAAGCAGAGCGTGGGGCTAAGCACCACCACCACCATCGGTGGTAGTGGTGGTAGGGGGCAGAGCTAAAAACAGTTGCAGGCTGTGGAGAGTTTTCCGATGCTAAAGAAGATCGTGGCCGTGCTGACCGTATGTGCAGCCGCAGTGAGTTTTCAAGTCCAAGCTTTAACCTTGGAGTGTAAAAATCTGGCCAATGTCCCGATTGCGGTGGCGGTGTCTTACTTAGACTACGACGGCAAGACGTGGCTGGTGGAGGGCTGGTATAACTTTGAGCCAGGCGAGCGCGCTAACATCGAGCTCGACAGCTCCAATGACATCTTTTACATCTTTGGTGAGTTTTCTAACGGCAGTGAGGTGGCTGGCGGTAGTGGCAGTCTGAGCCTGCCTATTTACTACCGTACTTTTAAGTACGTGCAGGGGCAGGTGAGCTTGCCACCTGATCGCTCCGCTTCCTTTGTGCGCGGTGTGGCCTCCAAGGGTGTAGCGCAGATTTCCTTTGGCCCACTATAAGCGCCCTTGCGGTTGTTGCTGCGGGCTATCCTGCTGCCACCATGGCCACGCTTTCGCTGCTGCCTATAGCCGCGAGTAGGGGCTATTCCGCTTCCCCTTTGTTATTGGCTTCAAATCGGCCTTTGCGGTGGGCTTAAGACCCTTTGTGCGAAACCTGATAGTGGCAGCAAGCGGCGCTACCGCGACGTATCTCTAAGGTAGATTCAGAGCAATAAGCTGTGCTCACGCAAGGGAAAAACGCTTGCGAGCTGATGCGTGGGAAGATGTAGGGGCTGGGTGCGGGAGAAAGTGCGGCGCTGCGCGTATCAGTGGTAGGAGCTGATCAGCGGAAGGGAGAAAGGTGCGTGGCTGTGCGGAGTAGGGCGACAGAGAGGCAAGCGGAGCGCTCTGTCGGCAGCGCTCCATGCCCTGTGCCCTAAGGGCTTAATCGCTGGCAGGCTCGCCCTCATCTAACCACTTCTGAGCCATCTCCATAACGGTGTCAAACTCTAAGGCACCTCCCGTAAAGCCCGCGCGGTGGATAAAGATGGTGCCAGTTAAGCCCGTCACCGCGTCAAGATCCTTATCGTTTAAGCCGCGCCATGCCACAGGGGCATTGAGCTTGTTCTTAAAGCGCTCGGCCGTTGAGTAAGGCAGTGACTGAATACGCCAGCCGCGCTTGCGGTCTGGGTAAATTGCCAGCTTGCAATCCTTAAAGTGGTCAAAATTCGCGAGCACTGCCTGTGTCCAAGGCAGTTTCTCGTGCATGATCAGAAGCGGGCCGCCGTCGTATAAGGCTAAGACCTTAAGTACCCCCGCCTCGGTGCTTAAGGCATTGATGGCCACATTGATGAGCATGGACTTGAGATACTTTACGGTGTTCATAAAGTTCTTGTCTTGCTCTTCACCCGTGACGTTTGGCAGGTTTTGCATTGCCACGAGGTAAGGGATGTCTGGAGTGTTGCGGTAAAACTCGTTTAACGCATCCATGATCTGCTGCTCCCCCTCATTGTGAGCAGGGATGGTCTCGCGCAGATAGGAGTTAAGCTGGCCATTGTCGTTCAGATCGACGGCGTACATGACCTCGCGGTCAATGCGCTCTAAGGCTGCCTGTAAGACCGCGTCGTTAATGTCCTTACGCAGTGGGTAGGTGATGTACTGCTGAGTGATCTTCTTGAGGTACTTGAGACCAAACTTTTGCCACATGAGGCCAGCAGTAGCGTAGTTGATACCGTTAGGACGGCGTAAGTTAAAGGCAGGCGAGTGGTGGTCGAAGTGCTTGTCATCATTGAGGCCAGAGACGTCAATTACGATGTCAGCGGTTTCAAGAAGCTGTGGATCGCGCGTGCGAATCACTTCCGTGTTGTCAAACACGTAAGAGATAATGGCACAAGCAAGGGTTTCATCAGCGTGGAAACTGCCGTCGTGGGTTGCAACTAACAAAGGACATCCCCTTCTACAAAGAACCAAGCATCCAAGCACTGGCTGGAGCGTTAAGTGCGTAGCGTCAGTCAGGAAAGTAAAGACGCAACTGCGCAAAATTATAACCCTAAGCATGCGCTCTCGGCGTTACAGTGACGAAGATTGCGATAAAAAAGCGCAAACGAGCAACTTACAGTGAAGTCAACAGATACCGCAAGAGGTCATAAGCAGGCATTAGCTGTTGCCAGTGTGTTGTTGCCCTGAGCACTGATCGGGGCGGGCGCTGCTCTGTGTAAGAGAGTGCTGTCAGGCGCTTTGGCGCTTTGCGTAGGCTTGCGGTACAATGAGCGGCCTTTTGGCAGCGGCCGGTGGAAGCCTCACCGCTCAAGTGTTGCTCGCGCTGATGCTCGTGCGCTTTGCCCGTGAGCTTTTCTGCTCACGAGGGCTAACCACAGAGTGGTTACCATGAGAGCGAGGTATCACCACACGGATACGGCGTAGGGTGCCGTAGTGGTAGCAGCCTGCGGGCGCTGATCATAGCGGTGCTGTAGCTGCAAGTGGCGGCATGTGCTCTTTTGTCCTTTACCCGCCTGCTTGAGGGTATACAGCGCTGGCGCAAGCAGCTGCCCAGAGGCTGGTATTACTGATCTTTTCTTCTGTCTTTCTTTTCTTTGGTGTTGGTGCGCGATGTCTAACTTAGAGAAAGTCTATTTAGCCCCCATGGATGGGGTGTGCGATCCCCCAATGCGCAAAGTACTCACCCACTACGGTAAGTACGATGAGTGCTTCTCTGAGTTTATCCGCGTCACTACCGAGGTCTTACCTTACAAGACGCTGCTGCGTGAGGTGCCTGAGCTGCAAAACGACTGTTGCACTGACTATGGCTGCCTGTGCCGTGTGCAATTGTTAGGAGACGAGCCGGAGCCGGTGGCGCAAACAGCCTTACGTGCCGTAGAGTTAGGGGCTAAGGGCATCGACTTAAACTTTGGCTGCCCTTCGCGCTTTGTCCATCACGGTGGTGCCATGCTCTTAAAAGAGCCTGAGCTGATTCACGAGATTGTGGCCCGCACCCGTGATGCTTTGGATGACGCGATCTTTTTGTCCGTCAAATTCCGCTTAGGCTTCCTTTCGGCCGATGAGCTGCCAGAGATTGTCAAAGCGGTGGCAGTGCTTGGCGTTAATGAGCTCATTATCCATGCGCGCACCCGTAAGGATCTTTACAAAAAGGACGCCTTAAACTGGCCTGCGATCGCCCCAGTAGTTGATAGTGATCTGGCCTTGCACATCCCTGTGGTGGCGAATGGTGACATTACCTCACTGGCTTCCTCACAAGAGTGCTTCCAGCAGACCGGAGCTAAGAGGCAAATGGTCGGTCGTGCGGCGATTGCGACGCCTAATCTGCCACAGGTGATGCGAGAGCAAGAGGAGCCGATGCCGCTGCCTGAGGTCTTAGCGGTGGCTTTAGAGTTTGCCTCAGAGCTGCAAAGCCGTAATGTGCCAGAGAAGTCGGTGCTCGATCGCCTCAAGCAGTTTATGGGGTATGCCCATAAGTACGATGAGCGCCTCAGTGAGTTTTTCAAGGTCTTCTGCCGCTCCCAACAACTGTTAGAGGCACAGAATTTGCTGGAAAAAGCGCAGCGCGAAATGGCTTAAAGTAGCTCTTTATGCCCGCTTGCTTAGTGTCTTGAGGGTGCTTGTGTTGTGCTTTTTGGTATGGTGCACGCAAAGATCACGGGACGGTAAGAGCAAAGGGCTTGATGTTTAAGCTTAGCGAGGGTGTGCTCTGCTCTTGTTAGTTGCTGAGGGTAGGGTGTAGAGAAGAAACCGGTTTTGCCTGCGACTTCTAAGTTGGTGGTGTGGTCACATGATTAAATCATTACGTAAGTATGCCTCCCTTGGCTCTAAGCTGTTATTACTGTCGGCTTTATGCTGTGGTGGCATGCAGCAGCTGGCTACAGCCGCTGATGAAGCTCCAGCAGCACCTGCGGCAAATGGCTCTGCTGCACCAGCAAGCCCACTGCTAGCTCTGACGCCAGAGGAAAAGGCTCGTAACGACGCCTACATGCGCAACATTGTCCCTGTGTATTTCCCAGCGGTGCCTTTTGGCTGGAATGTGCTGGTACAGGACAATACGGTCAGCTATCTCTACGATCGCAACGAAAACACGGAAATTCCGAGCAAGGTTGATCCGGATAACCCTCGGGCTACGACCACGATTCGCATGCAGTACACCCGCAAGACCATGCATAAGGATGCGGCAGCGGTGATGGACGAGTATGTGGCTACTAACGCCTGCAATCCAAAGGTAAAAGAGGGTACGGGCTTTTACACCGCGTCCTGCTTAGGTATTAACACCTACGCCATTGTCATTGGTGAGGCCGACAATCTCTACTTGATTGAGCTTACCGGTGAGTACAACAACGCCGCACGTGCCATTATCGAGAGCTACGTGGGCAACATCATTAGCGGCAAGCGTGTCTTTGCTGACCGCAACATTGGTGACATGACCGATCGCGATCAAATGTAAGAGCGCGCTATCGGCCCAGCCAGCTGCGCTGCATCAGCAGATCTGCACCAGCAGCGCGGTGCTGGCACTGTCATTAGTGACTACATGCGGGAGGGCTGAGCCTTTTTGTGCTCAGCGCGTTTAGTGGAGCGCTGGGGCGCCCTCGGTGCAGCGCATTACAGGCGGTAGAGCTAGGCGCTCATACGAGCAAAACGATGGGATGAGTTTGCAACAAATTCACAGGGGTTTGTGGGTGTTTTTGTTGTATCTATAAAATGGGTAAAAAGCTGATATTTAAGCTACTTTGGCATGGGGGTTAAAAAAAAAAAAAAAAAAAACTCTACAATGGGCTCTAGGAGTTTGCGGTGCTGCGTTGGTGTCTGTGCCCTTGTAGATGAATGCTATGTGCTGCTGACTGATTATGTTAATTGGGTATATCTGCTCGTTACAAGCAGTTAAAAAGAGCAAGCCTGCGCAGAGCACGTGCTGTGGTACCGGAAGTCCGAGAACTTTAGTGGAGCTCTTTTCATGGTACCCACCTTGGTTGCTGGGCAAAATCTTGTTGTGCCAACCAGCAAAATCTACGTTGCTATTAGGGGTGAAGGCGGCATTTTCGCCGCTTACGCGCTGAGCTTAGCAAGCTCTGGCGTGATGCGCAGTGCTGATGACTGCATCTCATTAGTGCATCCTAGCTCTGCCGACGGGAGTGTGCAGTATCGGACGGGTGACGCTGGAGTGCAGGCGCAATTTGCCGTGGATTTAGATAAGCTGCCCACTGATGTGCATAAAGTAGTTTTCTTGCTCTCCACTTTTGGCCACAAACTCTCTGACTTTTCCTATCTTTCTGTGGCCGCTGAAACAGTTGAGGCGGTGTATGGGCCACATTTGTTTCAGGCGAGGATCAGCGTAGCGCAGCGTAGTGAACGTGCTTTGCTCTTAGGTGAGCTTTACCGCCACAAGAAACAATGGAAGTTTCGCCTTGTGGATCAAGGGTCTAATGAGGGCTTGGATTCGTTGCTGGTGCAATACGATCCTCAAAAATCGCTGCACCTTGATGAAGATGAAGTGCACCGAGTGCAAGCTGCGCAGCACGAGGCCGCATCCCAGTCCGCAGCTACTTCTAGTTCTATCTCCCCTTCTGTTTCTACCTCAGCGTCGCGCGTGAAGTCTCCATGTGCTTACGCACATGGCTTCCTCCCGTTTTAATAGGGAGGGTCCTGAACAAGAATACAATCCTACCTCAGCACCGTTCCAAACA
>CASEBB010000050.1 GCA_949286015.1 uncultured Succinivibrionaceae bacterium
TCCCTATGAGCTGGTATGCCGCATCATGCCGCGCGTCAACATGGAAGTGCAGGCGTAAGCGACTTACGGGCTATGATCTCGAAAGTGGTGGTGGTGGTGGTGGTGGAAAGCAACTCCTCAACGTGCTCCCACGCAAGGACGCCAAACACCATCACATGGGCCCCAAGCTTGATCGCATGAGCGCTGCTGCTTTTTGGCATCCAAGATAACAACGGCCGCCAGCAGTAACCCCACTGGCGGCCGTAGTCAGAAGCGCTCAGCTTTAAGATCAGCGCGAGAGCGCCGCGCTCTTAGCGCTGACGCTGGTTGCCCTCAGCAGTGACCTGTGGCGAGCGCTGTGGCGCTGCCACCGCATCTGTTGGGGACTTATCCTGAATCGCTGCGGCAGCATTAGCCGCATCTTGCTCGGCACGCTTAGCATCAGCTAAACGCTGCACTGGCGCCATATCCGCGCCATCCTCATCTAAGTTGATGACATCACGCAAATCAGAGGCAGCTAAAGCAGCCCGCTCCTCAGCTGTAATGACGTGATCGTCCTTATGGGCCCACCACTTCTCAACAGGCTTTGCTGACTGTAAGAGCTCCAGACGGATTAACATGCTGTCAGCAACAGTGGTGTTAGGCTTAACTAAGCCTGGGGCAAAGAAGAAGCGTAAGCCCTTAGGGGTGATGATAAAGTTGGTAGGACTCAGCTCCGTAGCCGAGAGCACAATCGAGAGCAGTGGGGAATTGAACTGAGTGTACTTAGCCTCGATGGCGCGGGCACAGAGCATGGCCGCCAGCTCGTGGTTTTCAAAGAGCTGGTTAAAGCGAATGGCCTTACCCGTTTCAGCCTCAAAGTTAATGGTCTCAACGATGAGGTTCTCTTTGTTGGAACCGGCAATGCGCTGCTTAAAGATGCTGAACATGGTCAGCACCGGATCGCCAGGTTGAGAGTAAATACTCATCTTGACGTGCTGTACGGACTTTGGGCGGGAGCGGCTATTAAAGAGTACCGTACTGGTAGTGAGGTCATCCTCTCCCTCATAGAGGTAGTTGAGGTGACTGACCATTTCCCGCTCAAAGCGGCGGGCGTAGTAGTTTACAAGACGGGTACAGGTGGTCTTAAAGGCGTCCAGCTCACAGGTTTGCGGGACGTCGATATAGGAGGTGCTAAAGGAGCGGTCGATAACCAGCTCTTTGGCATGCGCCGAGGGCAAAACGGCGCTTACAGACAAGAGAGCGCACAAGAGGGCGCCGGTTACGAGGTAGCGTACAGGTAAGAGCAGCACAGTGCGCGCATGAAGCACAGAGCGCAGAGAAAGCAGATTGTGCACAGAGCCTCCTTACGATAGGAGTGGCGTCACCGTCATCAAGCGCAGCACGCACTGTCAGCCGTACAGACACTGATGGCAGCAACGGCAATTCCACAGAAAAAGAGGGCCGCAAAGAGCAGCAATGACGATACTCTCAGTATAGCGCGCTTGCCATAGCCTCAGCTTAGCTACAGTGCAATCTTTACAGAGTGCGGTGAGCTCTACACTCTGGATAAAGTCTGGCTACAGACTGGCGTGGCGTTAACAGCGCCCGCCCCTGTAACGCGCTGCAGCGTATGCCCTACTCCCTACTCTCGCCTCATAGCCAGCTGGTAAAAAGCCCCTTGGGGTACAGGATATGGCGGTGGCAATTCCCTGTAAGTAGTGACCGCCAAGTGCTGCGTATGCTCACATCCATCCTTAAGATAGCGCGCTGCGCGTCTTTGCGCCGCTCTGCGGCGCTTTATCTTAACGATAGACCTTGAGCTCCGCCATCACGTTGTCTGCAGCTTTACTCTTGTGGTGACTTGCGCTGCTCCCTACCGCTATTACGCTTAGTCACATCACCACTACTGCTCCGCTGAAGTTAGCACCAACCCCATGCGCGATAGATAGTCGCAGCTGGTAACAGTGGCTCAGGTGCGGCACCGTGGCTGCCGATCATCTTTTCCATCCACACCATATCGTACCAACGACCAAACTTATAACCGCTGTGGGCAAAGTAGGCATTAAGCTCATAGCCCATATGGGCATGGAAGTGGACGCTATCTAAGGTGAGGTGGGGATCAGCGCCGCTGGCGGTTATGGCCTGTAACTCCTCCTCTGGCAAATAGGCAATGCAGGCGTAGAGATTGAGGAAATGCTGCTCTTGTAAAAAGAGCTCTAAGACCCGATAGAGGGTGGTGCCGATACCACTGTGACGCCGTGTGGGTTGCAGGTAGATAGTGATCTCTGCACAGTGGGCATAGGCCTCACGCTCATGGAAGGCACTGGCATAGGCGTAGCCAATGATGGTACCCTGCTCTTCTACCACGATGTAAGGGTAGCGCTCCATACGGGAGATCATACGCTCCCTAAACTCCTCAAGGGATGGGGTCTGGAGCTCAAAGCTAACGGCGGTGTTCGTTACATAGGGGGCGTAGATTTCTCTTAAACGCGGGGCATCTTCAAGCTGTGCCTTACGGATAAAGATCTCACCCTGTGGTAGCGTAAAGGCCCATCCATTGTGGCCATGGCAGTTAACAAGACGCGCTTGCGCGCTAAGCGCGGCCTCGTCAGGTAAGGGCTGGGGATCATTGTGGCATTGGTAACGCAGATGGCGCAGCTGATTGAATTCGACCATAGGGGCAGACCTCTAATAGACAATGCTCAGAGCATACACCCCAGAATCACTGCTCTCAAGACTTGCCATGATTTGCTCTATTTGCCAGCAACGCCCTACTCTCGTGCACAGTTTATTGGCACTCGTGGCTCAAGACTTCGCGCGGCTTAAGCCTAAAGCAGGTAGCAGCTGGTAGTAAGAGTGTAACAGCACCGGAAGCTTTACAGTGTTGGCAGGAGAGGTCGAAGGCAATGCCAGATAAGAGCAAGGCAAGCTGGCCGCTTGCTTTTGCAGAGGGCGCAAGGTGGAGCGCTGTAAGGCTTGCGCGGCAAAGGAGCCATTAGTAGCCAGCAGCTGAATGTGCGGATGCTCTTGCAAGAGGCCAAGGATATCGCTGTACTCTACATCCCTAATGTTGCTGTCTAAGGATCCAGGACGCACACAACTGTAAATGACGTCATAGAGAGCGATACCCAGTGAGCTGAGGGCCTCTTGACGCGCCGCTACGGTAGGCAAAGCAATGGTCTGCTCCGCTATGAGCTCACTTGCTTGTGGTGAGTCCAAATCCACAGGTGGGTACTGGGGATGGCGCTGCAAAAAGAGGAAATGACCGATGATGCGGAAAAAGCGATTGCGGGGATGGGCGTAGTAAAAGCCCTGCTCTAAGGACTTTACTGAGGGCATCGAGCCTAAGATCAGCACTCGTGGCTGGGGTGGAATAAAAGGAGCAAAGCCGACAATGCGCTTGGTGCTCTCAGCACGCGCAGTGCGCTCTGCTACAGCTGGCTCTTGGGATACTGCTTTTGGCGTTGCTGCGGCTGCTGACTGACGCTGACGCGCACTCATGGAACAGGGATCCTCTTACAAACACAAGAGTAATGGCAATCCGACCACGATGAGGTCTAGCTTCATGCTTACAAAGCGCATAAATAAGGAGTTTCTTGGGCACTAACCTCAGGGTAACGTGGTCTAAAACAGGGGGCTTATGCCACAAATGAGATCAGCGCCGCACTTTGCGCCCAAGTTTTACCTTGAGATAATCATGCTGTCTGACCATACCCCCTGTGTTTAGCAGCTACTTCAGCGTGCCCTCAACCTTGGTAATGGTGTGCCCACTCTCCTGCACTAAGGACTCAAGATCCGTGCGCTTAATGTGAAGTCTCCATGTGCTTACGCACATGGAGACTTCACAAACATGGCGATTAACCTCGAGGCTATGGGGAATCTACAGAGAAAAGCCGGTAACAAAGGGGGAGCAAAGGGAAAGGAGCAGAGCTGAGCTGAGCTGAGCTGAGCTGACGTCGTACCCTCTACCACCACCTACTACTGCGGAGCAAAGGCCGAGCGCTTAGAGGAAAAACGCTGTGGCAGTAAGTTCAGGGACATCAGCACCATTAGCACTAAGGTCAGCACCAGTGCTTGTGCCACATACAGACGCAGCACAATGAAGGTGATACTCGGGTCAAAGTACGAGGTACCACGAATCATCGCCTCTACAGCTATCACTCTAAAGTGAGCATAGTAGCGCTCCATGATCATCACCACACCATAAAACAGCGCCAAGATCATGGCAAAGCCAGGCAGGTTCTTGATGATCACCATGAGGACGCGCAAGCCCACGGCTGGCATGCACAGCACACTTACCGTGGTAATCGTAAAGCACAGCAGCATCGCCACCATTAAGACCAGAATGCCTATCGTAAAGATCGCGGTCATGTTATTGGCGTAAGCAATCTGCTCGGGGGTAGCAATCTGGAGCACCGGATTTTCTTTAGCCTTTGCCATGTACTCATTAAGAGCCACGGCACTAGCGGAGGTAACGCCATAGAACACTGCTACCGCTACTGCGTAATAGCCGCATAAAGCAAGGAGAATGGTGCCGAGGTGGCTCTTGATCTCCGCCCCGAGGTGTAAACGGGCTAAGTGTAAGCACATGCGCTCATAGTTGCGCTCTAATTTGATCTTTTCCTCTGCCTCGTTAAAGACCACCTGAGAGGAGATTAAGTGCTGCTTACCATCACCAAAGCCATTGTCATCCACGATATTGCTGCTGTCAGCCTGCTCAGTACTCTCTGCCGTGGCCTTGGTGTCAGTAGTAGTGGTGGTAGCAGCAGCTGAAGCTGAAGTGCTTTCGTTGGTCGTAACTGTAGCAGCGGCCGCACTATCCTGATCTTTATCCTCTTGCGGAGCAGTGCGCGCTTTCTCCTCTAAGGCATCGGCCGTCGCGTAAAGCTGCTCTGTTTCCTCTGCTAAAAGCTGTAAAGCGTAGCGCTGTCTACAGCTGCGCTGTAAGGCCCACAGCACATACAGTGGCAGTAGCACGGGGCAGAGGAACACTAAGAGCACCGCAAGCATGCCCCACACGGGGCACAATACCCACCATGGCATCACACGGCTATAACCAGTCAGGGCCATCACTAAGGAGGCTAAGGGGCCGCCAATGCCAATAGACACAGGGATCATGAAAAACCTTGCATAGAGAGATGCGACCTTTTGTTCCATAGTGGCTCTTTTGTGCACCTGAGGAGTAAAGGAATACGGGAAAAGCAGTGCTCGCTTCGGTGTACGCAGCTTAAGCGACAGAGCTCAGCACGACACAGCAGGAGTGGGCTGCACACTGTGGCGCTAAGCTTAAGCAAAGAGGGCGGTCTTTGGCAAGACAAAGAGCGGTCAAATGAATGGATGGATGCACATGGGCGGGCGCTGCTACTACGAGAGCGGCGGCTGGCGCTAAGCGCGGGGGCGGGCGCTGTACAGGACTGTACAGGGCGACGCTGCCGCCTTTAAGCCACCGCCTTACTTAATAGCTGACGGGATTTATGGCAATCATGCTGGCCTCACCTTTAGATAGGCTCTGGCTAGAACCACCTTTATCTCGAGGTGTAGGTTGTTGCCAGCACTTCCCCTGCATCCGTCAGTGATTAGATTACTCCTTCCTAACCTCAAGCTCCTGACGACGTCTTACCTCCAAAGTAGCGCCGCAGCCAACACCTCCTCTCAGGGTAAAACACCTGATTGTAGGCAGTTACCCTCTTTGGGATTTGCTTTTGGGGCTACTCTCTTTGCAGGGGCCCAAAAACAACAAAGCCGCAATCACTTCTCAGCAACTGCGGCTTTGGCGCGGTGGTGTGGGACACCGCTACATTACAGCACTAAACTCTCTTACACTCCGGCAACCAACACCGCAATGATGATCATTACCTGTGGCGACAGAATACGTAAGAACATAGTGATTGGGTACACCGTGGCGTAACCTAAAGACGATGCCTCTGGATTGGAGTATAAACCATTAGCAAAAGCTAAGGCTGGAGGATCAGTCTGCGAACCGGCGATCATACCGCACAGCACCAAGTAGTTAACCTTGGAGAACTTGTACGCTAAGAAGCCCACAGTGAACAGAGGAATAAAGGTAACTAACAGACCGCACCACACCCAAGTTAAACCAGGGCCATTGGTTAAGGTCTCCCAGAAGCCGTTAGCACCAGCGCAGATACCCACGATCGATAAGAACAGGGTAATACCAATCTCACGTAAAGCCGAGAGACCGGCAGCTGGCATCGACCAACGCAGACGGTTGCCAGTTAAAGGAGCACCGAAGCGCGATAATAAAATAGCCATCACCAGTGGTCCGCCAGCCACACCTAACTTCATAGGTGCAGGCACGCCCGACACTGGAATTGGGATGCTACCTAAGAGGATACCTAAGATTAAGCCAATGAATAATGGCAGCATGGCCACTTTGTGTAACTCCACCGAGGAGTTACCAATAGCCTTCTCGGCAGCGGCAATGCTCTCTTTGGTACCGATGACGTTTAAGTAGTCACCAAATTGCAGCTTCATGTGGTGCGATGGCAGGAATTGCACACCAGCACGAATGAGACGCGACACCGCAAGATCAAAGCGCTCTTCTAAGTGCAGATCGCCCAGCTCCTTGCCGATCACGTCACGCTTGGTCACCACAATACGCTGTACGATCTTGTTGGTACCACGGGTGGTAGTGGAAAAGGCGCTTTGCACCATGGTGCCGATAGCGTTAGCTACCTTGTCAAGCTCGCTCTTAGGGCCGACGAAGTGCAGCACGTCACCAGCCTCAAGCTTGGTCTGTAAGTGAGGCACGATCAGGTCGTCGCCGCGCTTAATACGCGAGCACACCACGAGCTCTTCACGCACGCCTGGTACATCTTCAAGCTCTTGGCCAGCGAAGTGACCTTCAGAGACAGTGATGTTAGCCGTCTCGATGCGTGGGCCCTTGACCTTGGATTCGAGGTACTGTCTGCCAGCTTCTTCGATGTTCACGCGGAAAATGATACGGATTAAGATCATCGTCAGCAGGATGCCGCACACACCGAATGGATAGGCCATAGCATAGGCCGAAGGCACGACAAAGGAGTCAAAGCCTAACTCATCAGCAACGCCTGGATCGAGCACCGCGCGCATATCCAGAATCATCTGATTGGCCGCCCCTAAAGCAGGCGTATTGGTGATAGCACCAGAGTACATACCCACCATGGCGTCAATCTTGACGACACCAACGAAGTGCAGAATCATGGCGATGGAGCAGCCCATGACAATAATCACGAGCACCCAACCCACTAACTTCGCACCCATGGAACGGAGCGATGAGAAGAAGCTTGGACCTACTTGCACACCAATGGCGTAGACGAACAAGATCAGACCAAACTCTTGCACGTAGCCTAAAATGCTACCTTCTGCTGTAGTAAGTCCTTCAGCAGTACGAATGGTTAAACCAAACCACTCGTGGCTGAAGTGACCGACGAGAATGCCAGAGAAGAGAACACCGCCGATACCTAAGCCGATACCGCGATAGCGCACCTCGCCGAGCAGAATTCCTAAAACGGCGGCAATGGAGATTGCCAGCGTTAAAAAAGGAATTGTCGACATAACTTATTCCTACCTAACACTGATCTGAGCTGGCGCTCAGACACCTTTCCCACAAGCGCTACACAGACTTAAGTGCAAGACTTAAGAGAGTGCAACGCTTCTGGGCCTTACCGGTGGCACCGGTTGCACTGGGCTTTGACAAGGGCCGAACCCAAGGCGAGCCAACCTCACCTCACGGTGATGCTGGAATTCCTTGTGCCCAGGCAGGCTCCACACCACTTAGCAGCTACAGCCACCAAGCACCTGCAACACAGGCTTAGAAAACTAAGTCCCCAGTTACGGCTTTGTTGCTCGAGACAGATCGGGGCAGCAATAGCCACGCGTTCCCAAACACAATATTGTCCTTGCTATGCAGCGCAAAAGCAAGAAAAAATCGCAAGTAATGGCTACTTTCTCACGTATTTGCCCTTTTTGCTGGGCAAAAAAGAGCAAGGCGGGAAGTAGCATACAAGCTTGTGTGTACGGGCTTTGATAGCAAATTGCAGGCGCGCTACTGTAGTTTTGCCCATGATGATCGTGACAGAGGTGGCAAATTACGAAAATGCTGTGGGCACTAGGCAAAGCGCCGTAAATAAGCTGGTAGCGACGAAATGAGGTTGGTTGCTTTCTGTCACTTGTCTGACAGCCTCAGAAAAAAGAGTCAGAGTGAGCTTCCGCTGTACGCCGCATACGCTGGGGGCTTTGCTGTCTTGGTAGTTAAACCACCCACTACCTTAAGACCACCTCACGGGCGGCATCTGTAAGGCCACCACAATCACCATCACCATCACCACATACCTACCCCACCTCAAGATCCTCATGGTGATGCACGCTGTAAATAACGGCTATCCCGTCTACCCGCTGGCTGTGCCGTCTTGGCTCCATCCTCAAGGTAATGCAATGGCGCTCTGGGTTATTGTGCCCTCTCTTAGGGGTGTGGGTATGGCTGTAGGGACAGCTCTGGCACTAGACTCTGTAAGGAGCCAACCATAAGAGTGGCCTCTGTACGGCTCCTTACAGCGCGCCGGTAAAGCCACCACCCCACCTCAACCTCACCTTAGCTCTCTCATCCCACCTCAAAGGCAACGTCGGTTCTTCTGATTACAGCAGCACGTAGCAAACTACTTTTAGCACCGCCCCAAAAGAAAAGCCCGAGCTTACTGCGTAAGCTCAGGCCTCTCTGTGCACCACGTGCAAACTACCACTTAGTCCTTATCTGGCTGCTGACCATCATGCGCCTGCCACTGGCAAGGCAAAAGCTCCATGTTAGTGAAAACCGCCTTAAAAGATGAGTCCTCTGGACTGCAAGCGTACACACCAAAGGAAACCGCACCTGTAGCCTTATGGAGGTGGCAGACACGCATTTGCTTAAACCCCTTGCCATCCTCCGAGCACTCAATGCGGAAGTCATCAGCACGGCGGCTTAAGCGGTACCACATGGACTTAATCGTAGCCGGAATCTCGGTAGTAGCCCAATCGGAATAGCCCTGACTAGTGACCACGCTGCCTAAGTGCTGGAAGCGCTCATTCTCGTACTCAATCGAGCCCTTTAGCCAGTTTTCGCTATCGAGGTACAGCACGACACCACATTGATCGAAGCGGTGATGACTGGAAGCAAAATCTGTCTTCACCACAAAGGAGAAGTACTGCTCCTCAGTAGTCATTTGCAACACTGGTGCATTGTCATTGCGGAAGTGGTAGTAAGTGCGCTGCCACAAATCGGTGTGAGGTACGGTCTCAATCTCGATGCGCTCAGGGGTAATGACAAAATGCGGTGGCTCATGCGTCCACACCAGCTTCTTCACATCAAATTCCATTAGGCTCAGCCTCCTATTTCAGCTTGTACCGCTATGCTAGCAGCTGCTTCAGAGCTAAGGCTACGCTCGCTTAGCTTCTTTGTGACCGCAATTGATGTGAACTCATGCTTAGGTCGCCATGATAAGGTCGCCATGACCAACAAAAAAGCGCTGCCACAATCAGTGGGTAACCACCGACTCTGACAGCGCTTGGTAATCACTTTTTTGCCAACGCAAAAGTAGCGGTAAGCGCGTTTGCTACAAGCTTACCTGAGTGTGAGAGGAAAACTGTTACGCCACGCTCTACTCGACGCCCTTGGTCTCGTCGGCCTCGTAATCAAAGAAGTCGAAGTCCGCGCAGCGCTCGTGCAGCAGGCGGTCAGCACAGGTGATACCCACAAAGAGGCCCGTAAACTCACCAAACTTGCAGTACTCGTCCGAGAACTTGGAGGTATCGAAGTCAGGGCCAATCTGCTTAAGCTCACTGGTCTTGAGCTTACCGTGGCAAGCGTCACCGCTGCCATCAGTGCACTTGTAAGCCCACGCAAAGTGGAACTTACGGCCGCTAAAGACCACCTGCATCACGATCTCTTTGCTATCGTCTACAGCCGTGCGCGTATCCAGCATCTCGGTCTTAGTGCCATTCTCAAGGTGCACCAGCGACAGCGCGCTGCCCCCTAAGGTCTGGGAGTAGGTCTTACGCAGATTGACGTAGTTCTGGTTATCGTAGTACACGATTAAACCAGCGCTGTGCTGATAGACCTCAGGATGGAAATCTACCGCCGTGGTCACCGTGGTATAGACCGAGGTAAGCTTGCGGGCCAAAATGCTGACCTTATGAAGCGAGGTGCGTGACTCTTGACCGCGTAAGCGCACATAACCAGGACGCGCTGTCACCGAGGCAAAGGACTCAGGCAGAATGCGTGGAGCGTAGTAGCAGAGATGCAGCTTGTCATCATCAAAGTCATCCCACGCTGGCATCTCTGGTAATGGGCAGGCTGGTAAGTTTGGCCCTAGCACCTCTAATTGCGCTAAAGGAGAGTCACCTGTAAGGCGCAGCCAGCCGTCATCTGACCACTGTGCCTTTTGGATGGCCGTCTCACGGCCTAAGGTGCAGCGCAGATCAGGCACAAATGGACGGGCCGTTAAGTGCACGACATAGGTTTCGCCATTTGGCAGATCGACGTAGGAGGCGTGACCAGACTTTTGCAGCACCGACTCTGGATTGTAGTACTTAAACTTCCAGTGATCAGGGTCAGCACGCTCATTGGAGTTGTTAAGGGTCGAGGTAAGAAAATAGCCCTGTGGATCAGCTTCATAAGGGCCAAAGACCTGACGCGAGCGCGCCATGGTAGCGCAGTGGTTATAGCCAGTACCGCCCTCAGCGCACATGAGGTAGTAATAGCCATTACGCTTGGTGAGGTGTGGCGCCTCAATGCAACCACGATCGGTGCTACCACGCCAAATACGCTGCGGATAGCCCACGATGTGCTTTTGCACAGGATCGTATTCGCAGACACAGATGACGCCTGGCTTTTCATAGCCTTCGCGGGTTTCCCACTCTAAGGACACTACGTACTTACGGCCATCGTCATCATGCAGCATGGAAGCATCAAAGCCTGCAGAGTGCAGATAGACTGGCTCTGACCATGGGCCGCAGATATCAGCAGCAGAGATCACGTAGTTATCCACGTCGAAGTAGCGCGAATTCATGGAATTCATGACGCCATAGACAACGTAGAAGCGATCCTCGGCCTCGCAGTAGGTGAGGCATGGAGCCCAAATGCCCTTAGCACTTGGCAGGCGCTTTAAGTCGACCTGATCGGTAATCACGTGGGTTAAGAGCTCCCAGTGCACAAGATCGCGGGAGTGGTAGACAGGAATGCCTGGCAGCCACTCAAAGGACGACACGGCGCAATAATAGTCATCGCCCTTACGGCAAATGCATGGGTCTGGGTTAAAGCCCTTAAAGATTGGGTTAGTGATCATTTTCCTCTTTTCCTCTCATCTCTCTGAGCGCGCTTCTTACCTACCCTGTCTGGTCGCAGCCACTTAATGTGGCGGTGCACTGGTGCCAGCGCTCAAAGTACTACCCCTGCCCAAACCAATGAGGTAGCTACACCACCCTACTCTGCCTGCGTCAGGCGTGCGGTGACTTATCTTGTGGTAAGGGCGGAGAAGCCAGCATCACGGCGCTCGCATATCTGCCGCGCAGCGCGCGTATCTCTACGGTAGCCACAACTCCACCGTTTCCTCATTTTGGTGGCGTTGGCATTACTGGCAGCGCAAACAAGCAGGCAGCGCTCATAACGCTGATGCTGGGCTTAATTTATTTGGCGTCTGGTCCAACAAACCAGCCAAAAGCAGCACAGCGGCCTAAATCCCAGCTGTCCCAGCCCTGCCACGTATTGGTGCTCACCGTATCAAAGAGGATCTTGTAGTTCCAGTAATAATGGCCCGCACCTAACTGCCAAATGGCCATTTGCGCACGGCAGAGCTCACGGTAAATCTCACGGTGCTCATTATCACTCATACGTGGCGCATCATCAGCTGCCACCACGCCGTTTAAGATGCTCTGTCCACCCTTGGTGTCATAGCCGCAAGCAAGCGAATTAAAGAGGCACCACTCACCGCAAATGACCTCGTGCTTAGCGCACACCTCACGGTATTGTGGCATCAGCTGCTGTTGCAGATAGCTTAAGTAAGTCTCAAGCTTTTGCTCCACACCCGTCATTTCCGCCATCATCAGATATTGGTGGGTGTCGAGCACCACATCTGGGTACTTAGTCTGATCGCACATAAAGTCCTGCCATGCCATGAGCTCAAAGCCATCATGGAAGACGATCTTTTTGCCCTGTGGCAGATGTGGACGCATGCGCGCATAGGCCTGCAGATAGAACTCACGCAGAAACTCGAGAGTATTTGGCTTAGAGGCAGCACCGAGGGCGGGATCACGCGCTGGATAGCGCTTTTGCAGATCCATCATCTTCCACATGTTCTCGGTGACTGGCTCGTTTAGGATCTCAATGCCGTATAAGGCTGGGTGCTGACCGTAACGCTGCGCTAAGCGCTCTAACACCGTGAGCACAAACTCAACCTCTTCAGGGTGCTGGCTCCACTGGCAGACACCTTGGATACCGCCATTATCAAAACCATTTTGGCCTAAAGGTGCGGTGTGCAGGTCGATTAAGACCGTCAGCCCGTAATGTGCTGCCCAATTTAAGGCGTTATCCAGCTCTGCAGTGCAGCCGATAAATGGTGGGCGGTCACCAAAGATGAAGTAAGGCACAGGGATGCGCACGCTGTTGATGCCCATGCCCTTTAAGAGCACAAAGTCACGCTCACTGATGTACTCGGCACGGTGCTGAGCGATGCGATTGCGATAGGCATCTTCACTAAGAGTCTGTGGCAGGTAGAACTCATCAGTAGAGTCAGACTGAGCGAAAGTCTGGGGACTCATCCACTTTTCAAGCACCAACCAATTGCCAAAGTTTGCACCGTTAATGAAAGCCATCGACTAATCTCTCCTTGAGCAACGCAACAACCAGAACAGCAACCAAAAACCAAAAGCACTGCTCTTCCGCAAAAGCAGCTGAGTGCACAGCGGGTAATCTCAAGTGTCACATCACAGCACTGGGTACACCTCCGTGTCATCCCTAGTGTGCACGTGCACGAATGAGCGATAAAGCTCGCGGGCTTAAGCCCCTGAGTACTAAAGCGAAAAAGGCATAACCATAGTGCTGTGGCGCCGTTAGACAGTGAAGTTTTACTGCTGTCTTTAGTGGCTACAGGCCACATGGCTTCTCGCCGCCACAGCACAACGCCATAACACTAAGAGCACAGTCACACCGCTTTTCCTCGAGCGGTGCTTAAAGGCGCTTGAACAGCGGCTCTACTGTGCTCTGGTAAGTGGCTCCTCAAGGATCGTTTGCTGTGATGTTGCGGCCTTGCAATACCGCCCATCCTTAAGCTTTTGCCTCTAGAGGTAGTCCTCTCCACTTACGCCCCTACAGTAACTGTCGTCACGCCCTGTGCTGGCCCTCCCCTTAGCTTAAGCGGCATCCTCATACCACTAAAGCTTTTCCCTCAGAGCAGGGCCAGACCACTACGTCTCCACCTCTGGGTGTCAGCGCTTCCTCAAACGCCTGAGCACAGGTAAAGAGACTGTAGCGTGGCTCTTAGTGCTATAGCTTGGCTACAGTTGCCATAGTAAGCTTTACCCTGCTTGTTGCCTATAGCCATTTCTCAGTAGAATTTGGTCAATTTTCAGATTACGTGCAGACAGTGATGCAGTTCAAATTTTTGCAGCCAATTGTCTTGAAGAGTAGTTGAGGCTTGTTTATGCCCGTGAAGCGCCAGCATCATCTCTTAGAAGTCATCGTTACCAGTGAGCAATATCCGGTGCGATTCTTTAGATCTGTAGATCACGGCTCCTATGTTCCCTACCACTATCATGCGGCGTGGGAACTGATCTTTATTAAGAATGGCGCCATGACTTTAAGCGCCCCAGCGCAGTCGGGGGCACTGGCGTATTGCCTTGCAAGCCTACCGCAGATACCGGAGCATTTGCCTCGGGATTTAGATTCTTTGCAAGCCATACCTCTACCTGCTGTAGACACGCACAAGGTCATGAGTGCCCCCGAGTATGCGGCACAGAGAGCGACGGCGGCCTCAGCTGCAGCAACCGCAGCAGCAACGGCTGCAGCGACCACAGCTCACACGGAGCAGGCGACACCGGCTGCTAGTGACCATGAGGCAGAGGCAGAGGCTAACCACGCCAGCGCCACTAACACCAACACCGCGTCCTTAACTCCAGAGACAAGCCCTATCCTTGAGTCTTCTGAGTCTAAGGACACAGCTGCAACAGGTGCGTTAGCAGCGCCCGCCCCAGAAAATAGCTGCTCTGCGCACAGCTCTTCCCACGGAAGTAAGAATCAGCATGATGCTATTTGCGGCGGCCAAGAACACTCGGCGCAGACTCCTTTTTCCTCATCACGCCTTGCAGCGGATATCCCACCGCGCAACCACCCGCGCTCTGCTGCTGACACCGACTTTACTGACCCTACTTTTGCCCATAACAGCATGCTCTTAGGATCGGGCCTCAGTGGTGGTGAGTACACCTGTGCGCTGCAAGCTAACGGCTATAACTTTGCGCTCATTAACTCCAATGAGATGCACGCCTCCAGTTGCCAGCATTACAACGAAGCTTATGTGCTGCAGATTCCTGAGACCTTTTTAGCCGAGAGCATTAACTACCACCAGTCCTTTCCTCTGTACTTGGACTTACACCAAGCCTCGGAACAGGATCTCAAGCACCTGACACGGGCCTTTTGGCGGCTTATCGTGGTACATGAGTGCCTCCAAGACCAAGACGGCTTTAAGGTGTACTTCAACCATGCGCTGTACTCACTTTTAGAGAGCTTGCTGCCACTAGTGGTATCGGGGCATGCGCTGCAACAGCTAAAGCTGGAACCTAGCCGCAGTGCAAACTTAAAGCGCTTACAGCCGGTGTTTGACTTCTTACGTGACCACTACCACGAGCCACTGAAGCTTGAGCAGCTGGCAGCCTTAGCGCACTTACATCCTGGCTACTTCTGCTCGGTGTTTAAGGATGCGGTGGGAATGAGCCCGATGAGCTACTTAAGCGAGATTCGCATGTGCCATGTGTACTACGATTTGGCTGAGAGCAAATTACCCATCTCGACCATTTTGCAGCGGCATGGCTATACCAACACAAAGAAGTTTTACCGGCTGTTTAAGGAGCGCTTTCATGTGAGTCCCCGTGAGGTGCAAGCGTCACACAATAAGCAGGCGCTGCACTCCACAAAGGAACCATCTTACTTTGATCGGCTCTTTGCGCGGGAGGAGCCAGAACCAGCCACGCCTCAGGGCTCCTGACAGTGCCTCTTTTCAAGATGACTACTACCACTTGTGGTACTGGTGCCAGCGCTTGCGCGCAACCACGCCACAGAGCAGCAACAGTAACGGCTGCAGCAAAGCGCCTCACAGCGCGCTATCTTAGGTAGCCCCTACTCTACGCAACCTACTGCTACCAACGCCCATTACTACTGGTTACTGGTGATGCCTCCCCTCAGGGTAGCAGGTACGATGTGCAATGCAGCAGCGCCTCACCGTAAGGCACAGAGCTAACGCAGCAATAACACAGCGCCACAGCGAAGCAGCAACGCCAAAACGCGCTCCTTAAGCCTGTCGGCGCCTTTCGCTAAGGCACGGCCGCGCGCACTAACTGAGCTGAACTTAACAGGGCTGGGCATTATTGGGCAAGTGCAGGCGCTGGCTGGCTGGACGTCAGCAGCTAAGAGTCTCTACGGCAAGAAGCACCAGCCCCCATACACGGATTAAGGGCGTGCGTAGCCACCTACAGCTACACTGCGCTTTGAGATGTATGCGAGCTGATTCGGGGTGTGCGTGGCGCAAGAAGATGGGGGTAATAAAGGCGGGAAAGAAGAAGAAGAAGAAGAAGATGCGGGAGAAAAAAGCAGCGCAGCGTGGGAGCGCAGGGAGCTTTTGCTGGGGGTGAATTGCGCCAGAGAGATGATAGTGATGGTGGTGAATGCAGGGCTAACACAGAGTGAAGACTCTTATGAAGCGACCTCTAACGTAGCAGTAAAACGCCGTACCTTAGAGCCAATCAAGTCCGCAAGCTGCTCCTTTTCTCTAATACTGCCCAAACGCACGTAGGCGTAAGGCGTACTAAAACTCTCGTAAAAGATCACTAAGCAGTTGCCCGCAAAGATCATGACATCGCCCGCGTTAATCTGCCGCACGCGCTTAGCCTGTCCTGACAACTCCTCAGGTAAGTCCGCATACTTCTCGTTACGGTTTAAATCCACCAGCTCTAATTGCAGAGGCAATAAAGCCTGTAAATCTAAGGAGGTACCGCTGATTTCTAAGTCGAGGGTAAGTTGGTGGTCATCCCACTTCAGATGCAAGCTTTGCGCGGCATCCTTGAGGCTTAGTTTTGTTTTTGTCACCCTATCTGCTCCTTACCCTGATCGCAGCGTCGCTGAAAAAAGAGCCGTAGTTTCAGCCTTGTAAGGCTATTTTAAGCGGTCTCTAGTGTTATCGTGGTTGGCGACAGAGGTGGTCACAGCGTACCATAAGAGCAGTCTCCAGACTGCTGCCTATATTTCACTGCACCACCTCAAGGCACATACTATGGTTAGGCCTAAAAGCACGCAAAAATCAGCCTCAGGCACCACCTAAAAGTGGCTGTAAGGCTGTTATCAGTGCCCTTATCGCCAATAAACTCCCCATTATTATGCACAGGGTGCACCGTATTTGACTTAGTGCATGCGGCAAAGATCTGTACTGACTTTTTAGCCCTCTTGCGGATAGGCAAATACCGTCTGACTACGCTGATCTTGCACTAGGGTTTCAGGAAAGAGGAACTCTCCGCTAAACCCCACCATTTGCACCTGCGAATACGGCCAGCGCGGCTCGATAAAAGGAGCTAAAACTCTGCTTACCAAGGTCGAGCAATAGAGCTCATCGCGCTTACCGGTGAGCATAAAGGGCTTACCCTGTTGTGCCCACAGACTCTGTTGCACCTGATGCTTTTGCCCCGCCGTCAAGGGATAGCGCTTGATAAGCAAGCGCCGCCCTTGATGGACGTAAGCGGCTAAGGTGCTCACAATGACCTGATCGGGGTGGGAGTGATCGTCATCGGTAGTGGCGTGCACCACCAAGACCTCAGGAGTGACCTCGACTACCATACCCACATGGGAGTAAGCACTCTCTGATAGAGCGCAGATGAGGGCGCTGTCCTGACCTAAGCCCTGACGAAAGACCAAATCGCCAATCTGGAGCTTCGGTAGCGGTGGCAGCAAGGGTAGTAACAAGCCTGTGGGACGCACGTCATTGGCCGCTGGGAGCAACGCCAAAAGCAAGGCACAGCAACCTAAGAGCAGCCAATGACGTAAGAGCAGCGGGAGTGAGAACGGCTGTGGCTTAGCCCTTAATCTTGTAATCGCCATTGGCGTTACGTACTAAGGTCATCTCACCGTCTTCTGAGGAGCCGTCACCAAAGGTGGTCTTAGTTTTCAAGATCACTGTGGCGCCGTCGTTTTGCTCCTGACGGGAAACAATCTCAAACTTGGCCATACCGCCTTTGGCTTTGACTTCATCGGCGACTGCTGTCACCACCAGTTTCAATTTGCCTTTGGCTGCCTTGAGATCATTCTCCGAGAGCTCATCGCCGCCTTCGATGTGTTTGAGGACACCATCGACATCGCCGCTGGTAAAGGCCGTAACAAACTCCGTTGCGGTAATTTCGACCTTATCCTCTCCACAAGCGGTAACCAGTAAAGAGACAGCGGCAAGCAGTGACAAGAAAAAGATTTTCAAAGAACGCATAGGTTTTTTCCAAAAAGCGAGGCTACACACGCCGTGGTGGCGTGCACTCACCACTGGGTCGGAGCAAGCTGCGCGGGAGTGAAAACTTATGGCCACAACTACGGTTAGCAGCAGTGGCGGTTCGTAGCTTTCCCCAACTGGGGCCTGTTTCCAAATATGTGCCAAAGGTCGCTGCCAAGAAGATGACAAGATCCAAGGCAAGGGCGCTTTCTATACGCCTCTTCAGCTTGCTGCGTGCTATCTATTTTTACCTTTTTATGGGCAATCTCTCAGGTTTAGCTCTGCATCACTCCCTGATGATGGTGCTGCTGCTCATGGTGCTGCTGATTGGTGGTTGCAGTTACGTTCCATAACTCAAGCTTACCGGCGGCCGTTCACCGGCAGCCGTCCTTACTCCGAGTGATGATGATGATGATTAATATCGTGCTCGGCACATAAGCGCATGGTGCCGTTAGACGCTGGTGCTCTTGGTGTGCAGCAATGCCCCTGTGTGTGCTTAGTGCTGCGGGTGCCATCTATAGCGCTTACAAGCGGGCTTTGCCCAGCTTCATCACCATGAGGAATGCGGTGATGCCGCTCTGTGTTACGCGGGCCACTCTTAGGTTCGTGGGCATGACCGACACCCCTGAGAATCACGCTGCAAAGCAAAGCAGCAGCCCTGCTCCTTGTGAAAACGCCCGCCCCTATTCTTACGCCGCGTGGCCAAAAAGCGTAAAATGCACAGGCCACAATGGCTCCACTCTCTTAGAGCACGCTACCACCACTGCGACCACCCTGTAAGACTCAGACTCCGCTCAGCATCTGCACCACAAGCAAAGCGCCACACCAGCGCTCGCTCTTGCCAAGGTAAGCTGCGGGATAGCAGTCCTGACACGGATGGTAAGCCACGTGGTAACGCTAGCGCCAACGCCGTCCGACACTCTGGAGTAAAGCCTCATGCCTCTCGTCCGCTTGCAGGTGGCACTTTGTCTCACCTCCTTTTTGACCGCCTTTATGGGCTCGTCACTAAACGTAGCTCTGCCTTTTATTGCGGTGGACTTCTCTTGCTCTCCAGAGAATGTGGCGTGGATGATTAGCGCCTTTACCGCCGCTTCTTCCTCATTTTTACTCTCCGCCAGCGCCTTAGCCGACCGCTTTGGCTATCTGCGTATCTACATCACCGGCGCCTTAGGTAGCGCTATCTTTTCTCTGGCCGTCGCCCTCACGACCAACTTTATGTTGTGCATCGTGATGCGCATTTGCCAAGGCATGGCCATGTCACTGGTGTTCTGTACAGCTGTTGCCTTAATCTCACAGCGTATCAGCGGCCCAGCTCGCGCCTTTGCTATTGCCCTTAACACCGCCGCAGTGTACTCCGGCCTCTCCTTTTCTCCAGTATTGGCTGGCATCATTGTCGATACCTTAGGGTGGCGTACTATCTTCTACTTTGCGGCAGCTGGCCTCATCGTTTCGTTCTTGTTATGCCGCGCCGAGCCACGTGATCAGCCCCTAACGCAGCGCTTACCGCTAGTGCGTATGGGCTTATCCTTTGTCATTGGCCTCGTGACGTTGATATCCATTTCGGGCTATACCACCGAGCACTTCTTTGTGAGCACCATGTGCTTGGGCCTTGTGTTTGTAGTGGGCTTCTTAATCGGTGAGTACCGCGCTGCGCAGCCACTGCTGCCGCTTAAGTTTATCCTGAGCAATAAGGTCTTGCTCTTTGCCCTGCTGGCCTCGCTCTTTCACTACCTCTCAAGCTTTATCTACACCCTGCTCCTGTCGATGCACTTGCAACTGATTTGGGGGTATCAGGCGGCGACTACCGGCTTAATGCTGATCGTGCAACCGATCTTAATGGTGGTGTTTTCGGCGCTATCGGGCAAGCTGGCACACCGCTTTGGGCCGCAGTACCTCACTATTGTGGGCTTGACCCTCTGCATTTGCGGCATCATGACCTTACTGCCATTAGAGCCAAAGAGCTCGCTTACGCTTATCTTTGTGTCACAGGTGTTATGCGGCTCGGGCTTTGGCCTCTTCTCCGCGCCTAATACCATGATTGTTATGAGCTCGGTAGAGCGGCAGCACTTTGCTATAGCCTCTGCTGTGCAGGCCCTGTCTCGTACTGTAGGTCAGGCTACATCAATGGCTATTCTTACAGCCCTGCTGCATTACGCCATTAATGCGGAAGTGGGCACCACGCTCTATGTGCGGGAGCTCAGTGCTTCGATTCACCAGAGCTTTATCCTCTCGACTGGCGGCTATGTCTTTGCGCTGGTGTTTTGCTTCTTCTGCATGTACAACCGCATTCAGGTGCTAAAGGCGCGCAAGGCGGCGGAGGCAAAGGACGAAGCAGCGGCAGCAGCAGCAGAAGTGGCTGCTAATGCCGAGCAAGGCAGCATCACCGCACCACAGAGTAAGGACAAAGATGCAGAGCAGGAACAGCAGCAGCGGCAGCGGCACTAACGCCTCTCTCCACATACCACTAAGATAGGAGCGCACTGATGCTGACCATTGTGCCCACTACCACCGAAGCCTTACCGGAGATTGAGCACATCTTTGCACAGTGTAAGGCCTATATGCGCGCTGAGGGAAATCCTCACCAATGGCGTGATGACTACCCCACTGCTAAAGTCGTGGCTGCTGACATCGAGGCGGGCACGGCTCTGATGTGCCTTGATGGTGATGAGGTGGTAGGCACCTTTGCTTTGAGCACTTATGAGGAAGCTTACGACCGCATTACTGATGGTGTGTGGCGCTTTGCCGAGCCCTATGTGGTGATTCATCGCTTAGCGACCAAGAGCGGCCGTGGCGTAGGCAAGTTTGTGTTGCATTGGTTACAGCAGCATTATGCTTACGTGCGCCTCGACACCCATGATTGCAATCGCACCATGCAGCACCTCTTAACGCAGTATGGCTTTGTACGCTGTGGCCATGTGCACTACCCAGGCTACAGTGGTCTGGCATTTGATTGGCACCGCTAACAAACGCAACCACTCCTCCCATGTAAACGCTTCCTGCAGGGTACAGTTATCACCAAACTACTGAGGTGAGGATCTGCAACTGCTAATAGATTAGCAGCTACCTTGAGCATGTAGTAAGCTACCACCACTCAAAGTAAGCTGCTATTAGCGGCCGCTCGCAACTTCTGCCCATTAACACAGCAGTAGCGCTGGCTTACAGTCGCTGCCAGCAGAAACACCCTACCACGCCCCTTATCTACTACAACTACGACTACCAATACCATGCGCATTCGCCTTACCACGCAAGCTGACCTGCCATTCCTCGATGCTCTCTTTGATGGCTGCCGTGCTTACATGGCCGCCGAGGGTAATCCCACCCAGTGGAATGAAACCTACCCTACTGCCAAATTAGTTGCCCAAGACATTACCGCCGGTACTGGCTACGTCTGCGCTAATGATCATGATGAGGTCATTGGCTCTTTTGCCTTAACTTCTTACGAGGAGCAGTACGATAAGCTCTACGACGGCAAGTGGCATTATGACGAGCCTTATGTCGTGGTGCACCGTATGGGCACCTTACCACGTCAGGGCGCGGGCCGTTTCATCTTTACCGAGATCATGGCCAAGCACCCGTACATTAGAGTCGACACGCATGAGGCTAATGCCACCATGCGCCGCCTGCTCACCTCTCTGGGTTTTGCGTATTGCGGCAAGGTCACCTATGAAGGCTGGGGTGAGCGTGTGTGCTATGACTGGCATAAGTAGCCAGCGCAACAGCTGAGCACGAAAAATTGGTCCTTGCGATTTTTTTGGTGCTGAGGCATTAGCAGCATGGTGAGCAAACGTAGGGGTTGAGACCGTTGTTTGGCACTTGGGATATAGGTGGTACG
>CASEBB010000051.1 GCA_949286015.1 uncultured Succinivibrionaceae bacterium
TCAAACTAATACCTTTGATGTTACATGGGCTATGGCCTATATGGGATCAGTCACTTAAATTTTGTGACGTTAGTCACATGTGTATCATAACGCCGTATCTTAAAGCACCATGGTGACGAAATGCCACCAAATTTGCTTTTTGCCGAGCTTACATGGTTTGTGCCGCCTGCTTTGTGGTTTGAGCTATTTCAGCTGGAGCGCACAGGAGATGAAGAGCAAGATGCCGAGCGGCTCTTCACGTGCTTTGCGCGTAGCTTTCCAGGGTGGGCGGTGTTTGCGTTCGATGATGGTGGTTGGGAGTATAGGGGAGCTTCTTGGTCAAAGTGCAAACCTGGAATAGATTGTGTGCTCTACTTCATTGCCCGTGTTGGTTGTGAGCTCGGTGCGGTGTATAGCGATGCCTTTTATCGGCATTGTGGTGCACTTTTGCATGATTACGATAAGCATGCTTTTGCCATTGCTGTAGGGCTCTTTGCGCAAGTGGGTAATGACGAGCGGGAGCAATTGCCTTTTGTGGTGGCACCGGAGCGCTATCAGGAGCTGTTAGCGCCATTTCGTGATTTGCGTACAGCTTTATGTGATTTGGCTCTTCCTTGTGTTTTAGATTCAGATGTTTGCTGGGGGCCAAAGTTTAGCCAGTTTTATTGGCAACTGCTTGCAGGGCTGTTTGTGCCAAAAGCATGGGATGCTTTTAGTCATATCCGTCTATCGTACTTGTGTAAGCATCTCAACATCGTGGCATGGATGCTTGATCCGCAGGTGAGAGCAGTGGCGATAGCTCAGCTTAAGAAGCATCTGAGCACGATGCAGGTAGATTTGCCGCAGGAAGATAGCGGCGCCATTGTGGATGATGGTTTTCAAGGGACATCACAGCAGAGAATGTGTCTCTGCCTTAAGCAGCTTTTAGGCTACATGGAGGATGCTGCGCGGGTGCAGCACCTGTGCGCGCAACTCCAAGCGCAATATGGCACCGACCTCAAGTGACCTGTACGCTCGAATGGGGTGGGGGCTGCTTGTTGGCTAACAACTTGCGTGTGAGCACATAGTGCCCTATTTTAGGGCTTGGCGACAGGAGTGGGGGAGTGTGCTCATGGAACGTCCTTTTTACGTTAGCGATGGCGTGTTGAAAGTGGCATTAATTGGCCTTAACCACAAAAACATCACGCCAAGTGTCCTTCCTGTGGCTGTAGCTCCAGCCAGTGCTGCTCTAAACGCCCCAGACTTAGATTCTGCTGATGTCGCGTGGTCGCTCGTGAGCCTTGTGTTTGCCTACGAATCAGCGTATGTAGATTGCCCCGTCAACAGCATCTCTGTCTCTGACATGGCGTTGTACCGTCAAGCACTGGCGCAGCAAGAACAGGAAGCAGCGGCGGCCCTTTCCTCGGACGTAAGTGCCAGCGCAGCTGCCAGTACAGATGCTGATGCAGGGGCGGGCGCTGCAAGTGCGGCGGCCCAATTGGTGGCGCGGGTGCAGTTACTCCACGGGCCTTTGCCTGTATCCTCATGCCCTCCAGAGCCTGAGAACCAGCGCTATCTTTCGCCGCAGCTCATATCCGCACTGGATGCTTACAGCTCTAATGCTGTGGTCTGGCTTGATATTCTGGCCCGTCTCCAAGGCATGGGCCTAAAGGTGCCTGCAGAGTATCTCCTGACGTTCTTGCAAACCTATCGGCGGCTCAAGTCCGTGCTTAATCAGCTCTATCAAGCCTTGCCTTTGGAGTTTTTAAGTGCACGTGGTCGCTACCTGTTGCCGTATGTGAGTGCGTCCATGGCCAAGTCTCGCTCTGATGATGAGGAGAGCGATGACGATGATGACACCGCAAGATTTAGTGCCGAGGTGGGCACAACGGAGTGGTTTTCTCAGGTGCGTGACCAATGGCGCCACGGTAGTGCCTTAGAGCGAAAGGGTGCAGTTGCTGCTTTGCTGCGCCATGATAATTTAGGTTTCCTTCTTGATCTTATCGAAGCTGACTTTAAGACCCTCGCAGCACCGGAGCGCGCTAACCTTGTGGGGCTGATTAGCGCTCATTGGTTAACGCAGCGCCATTATTGGTATGAGGACTCCTCTCAGGGGCAAGTAACGGCAGCCGATCCTACTGCGTCAGCAGTAGCAGTGCCAGCCTCAACTGCGGTAGATGCTGATACTACCGTGCATGCTGAGTCAACACCACTACAGCGCGTAACCTCGTGGCTGTTGGGGCTAATCCAAACTGATCGCTCCAAAGACGTTAAAGCCAAGGCTACGGCCCTGTTGCGCTGCGTTCCTTATTCGCCTCTAGAAGAGCAAATCGTGGCGCTGGTGCGGCAGGTCTTCACGGTCAAAGAAAAGAACGGTAAGCGCTCTTACTCCTTAGCCGATGTCACCACTGATGAGATCGTGCAAGCCATGAGTACCTTGCTTCCTGAGATTGATATCAGGTATCTCCAAAAGGACGCGCGCTTAGCCTTTACGGAGCTGTGCTGGTATGTGTCGCCTGCGCTATGGTTTGAGCTCTTGGCGCTGGAGCGTAGTGGAGATACGGCGCAAGATGCAGAGCTGCTGTTTACGACCTTTGTAAAAGCTTTTCCAGGCATGGAGGCCATAACGGCCAAGTATCCTCATTCCCTGCGTGATACAGCGGTGTTGTATTTTATCAACCGCATCGGCCCTGAGTTGGGAGACGTGTATCGCGCCGCTTTCTATCAGCACTGCGCAGAGAGTCTGCCTTATGATGTGGTGATAGCCATAATTACGCAAGCGAGTTATGCTGAGCGCGAGACCCTGCCTTTAGTGCTCGCCCCACAGCGTTTCCCTTTGGTCTTTATGCAGCAGGCACGATCACTCTATGAGCTCTTATCGTTTGCTTTTAAGCTGTGTACTGAGCCTGCGCAGAGCTGGGGGCCTAACTTCAGTCAGTTTTACCTCGACTTGTTGCTGCGCAATTATGACCGTGAGCAGTGGGCGCATATGTACTTTTACTCGGGCGTAGCCACCCGTAACAACCTTGATACCATTGCATGGGTGCTGGCACCGCAGGTGCGTGCGCAAGCCGTGACACGGATCAAGGAGCTGCGCTCTAAGGTGCAAGCGGACATTGCCACGCGCGAGCAAGAAGCACAGCAGCTGCAAGATGCTAAGGCCCGTGAGGACAAAGCCAAGCTGCAGCGTCTGGAGCGTGAAATTGACGAGCGGCAGAATGGCATTAAGGTTTTAGACCAGTTCCTAGAAAGTATTGCCCAAGCCGAGCGCGTGCAGCTGCTCTGTGCCCAGACACAGTAACGCGCAGGCTGTGACTTAGTCACAAGCTCTGGCCTCGTAGGGACAAAGGATTACTCTAGCGTGAAAGCTTATTGGCTCAAGGAGAGGAGATAATGGGAAGTGAGGTCAAGTTAACCTCAAGTGAGGTCGAGTCGCTGGCACCTGATGCCTCTTCACTAAAAGCGGCACGCGGCCTCATCAAGCAAGCGAAGTGGCCGCTGTTAGAGTACTCAGATCATGCCTTGTGGGGCCATTGCCAAGGCAGTGGCAAGAACCCTTATGTGGCTATGGTCGATCTGACCCAGCCTGATATCGCCTTTAAGTGCTCCTGTCCGAGCCGCAAATTCCCGTGCAAGCACGGCCTTGCCTTGCTTTTCAACTTTGTTGAGCACCAAGACTGGTTTAAGGCCGCTCCTGAGCCACAAAATGTGACGGAATGGCTGGATAAGCGTGCTGCCAATGCGCAGAAAAAGGAGCAACGCAGCCAAGAGAAGATCGACAAAGCCAAGGCTGCTTTAGAAAAAGCACAGCAAGCAGCACAGCAAGCGGCAGAGGGGCAGGTTCAGACCAAAAGTGCGACCCTATTAAAGCGTGAGGCGGCCATTGCAGAGGGTATCGCCGAGCTTAAAATGTGGCTCAAGGATTGTCTGCGTATCGGCCTCATGCAGGTAATGCCGCAGCGCGAGAGCGACATTAAACGTCTCTCCAAGCGCTTAGTCGATGCTAAAGCGCCAGCACTTGCTAACATGCTGCAAGAGGCTAAGGCAATCGATTGCTCCACTAATGAGGGGCGCAGACAGTACTTAAAGCAGCTGTCGCGCGTGTACTTGGTGGCTTCATCTTTTGAGCGCCGTGAGAGCTTAACCCCTGAGTGGCAAAGCGAGATTGCCCGCCTCGTGGGTATCCCTACCCCCAAAGAAGAGGTCATGGCCGCAGCCATGGTCGCCAATGGTGGTCAGGACGTTACCCCAGAAACGGTGCTGGTATGTGCCGACTTGCCTTATAAGGTGGCTAATGGCACCAACCACAAGCAGTATTGCTATCGCTTAGCGCAGCAGGACTTTGTCTCCTACTTCACCTTTGTGCCAAACAATGCCCAAGCAGCCCTGCAAGTGGAATCGCCGTTGCCTGTAGGTGCAGTGTTCTCGGCCAAGGTCTATCCTTTCCCAGGGCTGCCACAGGTGCCACGCGTGCTCCTTGAGGAGCGGGTCTTACAGGGGAAGAATCCACAGAGCGCGGCGGGGACTGATGTTAGTGCTGACACAGGGACGGGCGCTGTCACTGTAAGTGAAGCGGCTCCTGTGAGTGCAGCAGCACTTAGTGCTGATGCAGCTTCGCCTGCCGCAGAGGATGCTGCGGGATCACTCTGGTCGCAGTTACGCGGTGTGCCTGATATGCCAGCGGCGTTACAGGCCATGGCCCAGTACTTCACACAAAACCCTTTTGCTGATTTGTATCCTGTGGTCATGGAGCATGCTAACTTTGCCCAGCAGGGGAGTCCCCATGATGGCACGTGGTTTTTGTGTGATCCTGAGGGACATGCGCGGCAATTGAGCTGTGATGGCAAAGACAAAGAAAAGTTGCACGAGCAAGTTGTGTCTTGTCTGGCTCTTACCGGCGGCTATGAGTTTACCGCTATCGTGCTGCTCAATGATGTGCAGACAGTCTTATGCGGCATTGTCTATGAGGGACGCTTCCTGCCACTTAACATCAGTAAGCTCTTCAGCGATTAGGTTTGCTGGCCACGTGTGGCGTTGACAGCGGCTGATTTTCAATTTTCAAGGGGAAAAGTGATGAGCAACTTACTTCGGCAGCATGCCGAGCAGCAATTTGCAGAGGAGCTGCATGAGCTCAAGCAGGCTGAAAAGAATCAAGTGCCAGAGAACTGGGAGCTCTCGCCGCAATCGGTGGTGACCTACATCATGGGTGGCACCATGCCTAATGGCTTTGAGGTGACCCCAAAGTACATTGGCAATCGCCGCCTCATCGAGATCGCAGTTGCGACCTTAGTGACCGACCGTGCTCTGCTCTTATACGGCCTGCCAGGTACTGCCAAGAGCTGGGTTTCTGAGCACTTAGCCGCAGCCATCTCGGGTAACTCTACCCTTATCGTGCAAGGTACTGCTGGTACCGGTGAGGAAGCGATTCGCTATGGCTGGAATTACGCCAAGCTCATCGCTGAAGGCCCATCTGAGGGCGCTTTAGTGCGTACCCCTGTCTTTACTGCCATGCAGCAAGGCAAGATTGCCCGTATTGAGGAGCTTACCCGCATTGGCTCTGATGTGCAGGACACCCTCATCACCATCCTCTCAGAAAAGGCGCTGCCGGTGCCAGAGCTCAATGAGGAGGTGCAAGCTATCCGTGGCTTTAACGTTATTGCCACTGCTAACAATCGCGATAAGGGCGTCAATGACCTCTCCAGCGCCTTAAAGCGCCGTTTCAATACCGTGATCTTGCCACTGCCAGCGACCGCTAAGGAAGAAGTCGACATTGTCCGCCGTCGCGTAGAGAGCTTTGCGACCGTGATGCAGATGCCAGCAGAGAAGCCTGCCTTAGCAGAGATCGAGCGCGTGGTGACTATCTTTCGTGAGCTGCGTGAGGGCAAGACCACTGATAGCAAGGCTAAGCTCAAGAGCCCATCTGGCACCTTAAGCACGGCAGAGGCTATCTCGGTGGTAAACAATGGTCTGGCTATGGCCGGTTACTTTGGTGATGGTGTTATCAGAGCCTCGGACTTAGTATCTGGCCTCTATGGTGCGGTGGTAAAAGACCCTGTGCAAGATAAGGTGGTGTGGGACGAGTACCTCGAGACTGTCGTCAAGCGTCGTGAGGAGTGGAACGATATCTACCGTGCTGCGCGTGATTTAGAGTAGGGCGTGGAGCAGTGCTCTACAGAGAGCGTTTTCTCCATGTGTGAAAAGCTACTTGCCCTTAACTTACCTTAGAGATACGTCGCGGTAGCGACGCTTGATGCTCCATATCATGTTTCTGCATCAATGGGCATCACCCCACCTAAACGGCCGATTTTAAGCCAATACATAGGTGGGCAATACTCTGAAGTAACAAGGGGGACAAGGCTCTCACTCTACAGTAGGTGTGCCTGCCTTCGGCACCACGCTGTGGTCTTACCTTGCCTTTGCTTTGCTTGAGCTGTGGCGCGGTGCCGCGCTCTATCTTGTGATAGGGTAGGGCTGGGCCAAGGCTCACACTTCTTTGGCGGTGGCTAAGGTAGCTGCCTTGAGGTGAGCGTGGAGCGCTGTAACCACACCCTCGTCCGTCATCATCTTGGATTTTGGCGCCTGTACTCTTTGCGCCGTCACTTTGCTTTAGGGGGTAGCCATGCCCGTCACCTTGTTAGGGATAAGACACCACGGCCCAGGATCCTGTCGCCATGTGGTCGAGTATCTGCAAGCGCTCAAGCCCGACCTCATCTTGCTGGAGGCTCCCAGCGATGTGGCGCCGCTTTTAGACTTTGTGCCTACCTTAACCCAAGCGCAGCAAAGTCCGTTGCCACCACCAAAGGTGGAGGCGGAGCAGGATAAGGCGCAAGCACAGTCTCAGGCTGCGCCGAGCACTAAGAAAGCTCAAGATGCGCAAGATGCTGACAAGGACAAATACGCCGCTGTAGCGGAGCTGCCTGAGCTCTTGCGGCCGCCTGTAGCGCTCATGGCCTATCAGAGTGATAAGCCCAGCAATGCGGCCTTTTATCCTTTTGCTGAGTTTTCTCCTGAGTGGCAGACCATGCTCTATGGCAAAGAGCATGGCATTGAGGTGCGCCCTTTTGATCTGCCTCTAAGCTATAGCTTAGCGGTGCGGGCAGAGAAAATGGCACAAGCGGAAGCCGCCCAAGAAGCAGCAACGCAAGCGGCGGAGCAAGAGGCTGCTCCTGCTGCGGCGCCTGCTGCGGCGTCTGTCGCTCCTGATGCTATACAGGATGAGGCTCCAGCTTCTGCTGCTGAGAGCGAGGCGGATGAGGCCAAAAAGGCCGCGCTCGCGCGTGATCCCTTTGATTACTTGGCGCAGCTGGAGGGCCTCCCAGATGGCGAGCAGTGGTGGGAGAACCGCATCGAGCAGCGCTGCGATAGCAAGGATATCTTTGCGGCAGTAGAGCTGGCAGTCAGCGCCTTACGTGAGGCTTTACCGGAGCACTCCAGCGACCAAGACCTCATGCGTGAGGCGTGGATGCGCAAAGAGCTGCGCGCTGCCATTAAGGACGCCAATGCTCTGGCCAGTGCCCGAGAGCAAGAATCTGCTCCAGCTGCTGCTGCCACGGCGGCTGCGGCGGCAGAGCCAGAGGCTATCGCAGAGACCGCACCTGCGTCCACGACCAAAGCTCAGAGCAAGAAAAGCGAGGGCTTAGTGGTCGTAGTCTGCGGTGCGTGGCACGTCCCTGCCCTCAATGATCTCTCTCGCTACAAGGTCAAAGACGACAACGCCTTGCTCAAGACGCTGCCGAAGCCTCTTGCTAAGAACAAGGTCGGCATCACGTGGATTCCATGGACATATGGCCGCCTGTCCTATTACTCAGGCTATGGTGCTGGTATCAATTCCCCTGGCTGGTACCACCATATGTTCTTGCATCCTGATGACGACGGCACGCTGTGGCTTACGCACGTCGCCTCGGTGTTACGCCAGCAGGGCTATGACATCTCCGTGGCGCATGTCATGGAAGCGGTGCGCTTAGCACGGATGCTTGCGGCGCTGCGGCAGCTGGAGCACCCGTCCTTAGCCGAGTTCAATGAGGCTGTCACCACCGTCATGGGCATGGGTGATGACATCATCCTGCGCTCAGTGGCAAGCCAGTTGGTGATCGCCGACCGCCTCGGCACTATCCCGAGCACCGTGCCAATGGTGCCGCTGCTTGCTGACATCACGGCACAGCAAAAGCACCTGCGCCAACCTTTTGTGGCAGGCATAAAGGACGTGGTGTTGGATCTGCGCAAGCCGCTTGACCTTGAGCGCAGTATCTTTTTCCATCGCCTGCGGCTCTTGGGCCTTGATTGGGCCAAAGAGCAAGAGATATCGGGTCAGGGTACCTTCAAAGAGGGCTGGCAGCTAAACTACAGCCCTGAGCATGTGGTGGTGATCGTCGAGCATGCGGTGTATGGCAACACCTTAGTCGAGGCTGTGACCAATTACGTCACCACGCAGATGCGCGAGCATCCTGACCTTGAGTTCATCACCAAGATCCTTGAGCAAGTAATGGCTTGCGATTTACCAGACTTGGTCGCGATCATGAGTGCGCGTATCAATGATCTGGCTACGCAAACGACAGACTTGCTGGTGCTCTTAAAGACGGTGGCGCCACTGTGCTCCATCGTGCGCTATGGCAATGTGCGCAAGTTTGACTTCAGCTCCGTGCGTGACCTCCTTGAGACCATGCTGGTGCGCATCAGAGTAGGTGGCTTGCTCTTGTGCTGCAACATTAACGATGATGCGGCGCGCTCGTTAAAGCAAGTCTTGGTAGCCGTCAACGTCGCCATTGCCACCTTAAACAATGAGGCCTGTAATAAGATTTGGCAGGAGTACATTGCTGCCATTCAAGCCTCCAGCAAGGTGCATCCGCTGCTCTCCGGTGCAACGACCCGCTTAATGCGTGATCACCACACCATGACCAATGAGCTCATCTTGCAGGCCTTAAGCTACTACTCGTCGGTGGGTAACACCCCGAACGATATGGCCTTTTGGTTTGAGGGCTTCCTTGAGAACTCCGGCACGGTACTGTTGCTTGATGATGTGCTCTGGGGCTTAGTGAACGACTTTATGTGTGGCCTTGATGAGGAGAGCTTCAAGCAAATTCTGCCGATCATGCGCCGCACCTTCTCTACCTTTGAGCAGCATGAGCGCACCCAGCTGGGCCAAAAGGCCAGAGAATTTGACCCTGAGCAGGCGCAAGGAGCAGGGGCCGCTGGCAAGAAGTCACAACGTGGTGATCTGCCTGATGATAGCTACGCACGTCCGGTCATCGGCGTTGTGGCCATGCTCTTAGGACTTGATCTGAATCATGCGGCCTCGATGGCAGAAAACACCGCCACGGCTGCAAACGCCAATATAGCAGGCAACGCCACTACGGCGGCAAAGGAGTAGGCGATGGAAGGAGAGAATCTGACGCGCTGGCGTTTGGCCTTAGGTGGTGATAATAAAACTGATGGCACTGGTGCTGATTTAAGCGAGGAGCAAGAGCGCCTCGATATGGCGCTGGCGGCTTTGTATGATGGAGATATGTCGCGCTATAAGCGCATGAAGGGCAAGGGTAAAGGCAAAGGCCGTAAGGGTGGCTCTGAGTCTTCGGCACCTTATGTAGCGACATGGCTGGGTGAAATCCGTGAGCTCTTCCCACAGAGCATGGTCAAGGTGCTGCAGCAGGATGCCATTGACCGCCTGCATCTTAGGGAGCTGCTCTTAGAGCCAGAGATGCTCGAGAACGTGGTGCCGGATGTGCACTTAGTGGCGACCATTATGAGCTTAGGCCAGCTGATCCCTGAAAAGAACAAAGAGCTGGTACGCCAAGTCATTGCGACCGTGGTAGAGCAGCTGTTACAAAAGCTGCGTATGTCCACCGAGCAAGCGGTCACTGGTGCTCTGAACAAGTCGGCACGTAAGCGTAATCCGCGTGCCAATGAGATTAACTGGGATGCCACGATTCGCAAGAATCTGCGCCATTACCAGCGCGACTTGCACACCATTATCCCTGAGGAGCTGGTAGGTTATGGCCGTAAGGGCCGCAAGCTCAAGGACATCATCCTCTGCATTGACCAAAGCGGCTCGATGGGCACCTCGGTAGTGTACTCGGCGGTCTTTGGTGCGGTCTTAGCCTCCATTCCGGCGGTAAGCACGCGCATGGTTGTCTTTGATACCAGCGTGGTCGACCTCTCCGATAAGCTGCACGACCCTGTGGATGTGCTCTTAGGCGTGCAATTAGGCGGTGGCACGGACATCAATCAGGCGCTGACCTATTGCCAGGGCTTAGTGCATCGTCCTGATGACACCATTATGGTGGTGATCACTGATCTGTACGAGGGCGGCAACCGCAAGCGGATGTTTAAGCGCTTTGCGGACTTGGTTGCCAGTGGTGTGCAGGTTGTGGTCTTACTGGCCTTAAGCGATGATGGCGCGCCTTTTTACGATCAGGAGGCAGCGCAGTTCTTAGCCAGTTTGGGTATCTGTGCCTTTGCTTGCACGCCGGATAAGTTCCCTGACTTAATGGGCGCGGTCATTAACAAGCAAGACCTCAGTCTGTGGGTGGCGCAGAACATCAATGACAATGTGCAGCTGTAGCACGAGGGGGTAGGCATCGTCAGCAGGTCAGCCGACTTGGTGGTGATGCCCATTTCTGGGCATGCCTCTGCGTTTGGTGGATAGAGCACACACACACACACACTACTTTTGGTGGCTAACATGAAACGCCATAACCACGGCGCATGTGCTTGCCTCAAGGTGTGAGGCTATGGTGTGGTATCCACCAAACTCTGAGTAGAGCCGCTTGTGAGCATCCATCAACCTTAGAGGATGCCTGCTTACTTAAGAGTGAGGCCGTGCGGAGCTTGCGGGTAAGCGTTACCTTAAGAGCTGTTATTGGTATGCGGGCGCATCTTAAGGCTTCAGTACAGGCACGAGGCAGTCTTGGCTCCGCGCCTGCCAACCAGCGCTTTAGTGGTGGCGCGGTGCTGGTGCTTATTGCTGATTAGTAGCTGGCGCAGCTACCTGTGGTTGTGGCAGCGGCGAGTTTGGCACTAAGCGCTGCATCTCACTGCAAGCGGCATTGCTGCCTAAGGCACAGGCCCGCCGATAGAGGTTGTAGGCCATCTTGATGTTCTGCGCTAAATTGTAGTTAGGGATGTTAGTCACACCCGTGTGATACAGCTGCGCTAAGTAGAAGCACGCCATGGACGAGTTGAGGGAGCAGGCATGGCGCACGATGTCCAAAGCCTTTACCGGATCTTGCTCAATACCAATGCCGCTTAAGAGGTTAGAGGCTAACAGCGTGCAGGCATCAAGGTTGTTGAGCTTACAGCCCACTGTCAGCAGACGGTTTGCCTCAAAGTCATTGCCCGCTTGGTGAAATTGCACCGCTTGCGCTAAGCACTCGTCGGTCTTACCGGCATAGCAGGAGCGCTCGCTAAACTGCTTGGCCGCCACAAAATCACCACGGTGGTTGTAGATATGCGCTAAGGTGCTGCAGGCATCAGCCGAGTTGAGGTCACAGGCAATATTCAGCACCGCCATGGACTTGGAGTAATCAGGATCCAGCTTGCGGTCTTTGTGGTAAGCCTGTCCTAAGTAGAAGCAGCCTAAGCCCACATTGTTGTCCGTTTTGCTCGCCAGCACATACTCAGGCTTTTGCGCTAAGTTGCAGCTCTTGGTATAGAGCTCCATGGCCTTGGCTTGATCGGCCTTTTGGTTATAGCCCTCAGCGTAGAGGCGGCCTAACTGCGCACAGCCATAAGGTGAGTTCTGCTCACAGGATTGCGCTAAGAGCTCTTGGCCCAGCGCAAAGTTTGGTTGCGGATTAAGTGGCGAGATGAGGTAGTTGCCATACATGGCTAAGGCATTAGTCCAAAAGCCACAGGCACTCTTCACACCACCGGCACAGGCTTTTTCGAGATTGTGGGATGCAAGGCGCATATTGAGCGCGACATCCACACCTTGATCGACCGCTAAGATCAGGTAGTGCATGCCTAAGGTGTTGCAGGCTTCCATGTCGCGGCCGGTTTCGCACTTGCTCGTTTGCTCGCGAATCTGCTGGCGGTCTAAGACATGGGCGTTTGCTGTCTGGGAGTTTTGCCCATTGCCTACTGGAGCCGCCATTTGCGGTGGCTGTGCTCGTGTACCCTGTGCTGCTCTTTGGTCTTGAGGGTGATTGGCAAACACGCTCTGTGCATTGGTAGCAGGAGCAGAGAGCTCGGGACTAATATTAGCCGCGCCGTCATAGCTGCCATGGCGTAGCTGCAAGCTTTCCACTTGGCTGCGCCACGAGTCAGAGGTGGTGCTGTCATTAGTCGGGGCAAAGACGGTAGGGATATCCTCAGGGTTTAAGGTCTCTGCTGGCTGTTGCTCTTGATTGCTCGGGGCACGTGGCTCTGTAGCATGAAGCGGCGGTGGCAGAGCGTAAGGATCACTGTCACTCTGCGCGGCATTTTCATTGGCTGGCGCTACATGCACCGTGCTGCGTATCGCGGCGGTGGTCGCAGGGCTATACATCAAGCTGCTGCCTATGAGTACAGGGAAGCTGACAGCTAGGAGCAAAGATAGAGGCTGGTGCAGTGCAGTATGCAGGCGAAAGTAGCGGTGAAGCATAGCAACAATAACCAACAGAGAAAGTTCGAGGCCATAAGCAGCCACGGCACGGCACCGTTGAGCGATAGCGGCGCTGATCTGTGGGAGCACTAACTAAAGAAAACTGCAAGGGTGTGGCGTGGACAACAGCTAGGGCGCCGCGCGCCTATGAGTGCAGCTTGTATCTTGTTTTATGCAAATAGGGTGCAATAAGCGCAAGAGCTTGTGGGAAAAGAGCAGGGCAGCTGTTGGCGGCAGGTACGAGCGGTGAGGATGAGGACGCCTTGAGGTCTGGGATGGCGCTGCTGAGGCTGGAATGTGGCAGGATGTGCTGCAGAAGAAGAAGAAGAAGAAGAAGAAACACAGCGGGAGGCAAACGACACATCTCCACAGAGATGGCGGTCGGCAAAGATTTGCAGATAGCGCGCTAAATACCGGAGCACTCGGCGCTAAGAGCAAGGCTCCCAAGGCAGGCGGCGCTTACCCCAAAGGTGGGATGTGGCCGTGGAGCAGGGAAATGTGCTGGTAAGGGGGTAGCCTTAGCCCATGCTGAGCAAGGTCATGACGATTAGGCACATCATGAGGGAAAAGAGGATCAGCAAGCGCGTGTTCTGCACGGCAAATTGGTGGTGCTTTTTGGCAGTGAGTTGGTGGAAGTCGTTATAGGCCATAGGTTTCTTCTGATGCAAACGGGGCATGAAATAGTCCCCAGCAGGTGGTCGCTTCTGCTCTGCTCAGGGGATGGTGAATACCACAACGCAGCCTCATACCTTGAGGCAAGCACATGAGCTGCGGTTGTGGCATTTAAGGTTAGCCACCTCAAAGCGCTGGGACGGGCAAAACTATGATGAGCACTGCCGCGTCTGTAAGTGAGCTTTACGCGGATGGTGACAGCGACGCCTGTCTTGTTGTAGGTCGTGACGCTTTTTCTGCGCTCCTTAAGTTGGCGCATATTGTAGTGAAGAGAGGGCTCAGTATCATTAGGTTTAGGTTAAGTTGCGGTGCACGCGTCCACAGATGTTGCTGCGCGGCTAATATAAGCCAGATACGCACGAAAAATTTTTTGGGCAGAGCGCGCCCTATTTTGGGAAGCTATGTTGAGAAGCGGGGCAGAGGGGGAGAGTACTTTGCGCTATAAGGTGCGGTGGCGCCTAGAGGCAGGAAAAGCAGGCTGTGCTGGCTCTGGGGGGCCGATAAAATTGCGCAAGAGCATGCACAAGCTGATAGCTAAGCGGCTGGCTGGGAGTAAGACAGAGGCAAAAATAAGCAAGAGCGACCTGTGCGCTCGCGTGCTACCTCAGAGATACGGTAGCGACGCTTAGGGTTGCCCAGCGCAAAGGCCGACTCTTGACGTGGTTTCTGTCATAAGCTCCAGCTCTTTGTGGTAATGGTGCCACCAGAGGCGTAAACAGGGCAGAGAGCACGATAACCGATGGGGTGAGTAGCAACCCCCTACCTCTAAGTGGTAGTCGACCGCATAGGTCGCTATTTTGGCGCTAAGTGCGCTACCGGTCTCAAGGATGGTTGCTGCGGTGCTGTGCTGTGGATGTAGCAGCGGTGCAATGGTAGTAGCTGGCGCCTCTGCAGCTTGATTCCCCGCCAAACGCAAGCGGCCGCCCCTGTTGTTAGCACACAAGGGTGGCCGCCTGTTTCTGTAGAAAGGAACCACTCACTTCACGCGGCGCTGGCAGTGACTGCCATCACCACAAGCATCTGTGGAGAGCCGGCAGTCGCTGTCTCTGCCGCAAGGTAGCGCGCTCTTAGATGCGCTTGGTGTTGTTGTCAGTGGTGCTCTTTTTCTCGGTCTTAGTAGCAGCTGCTGGGGCGCTAACCGCACTCTGGCCGTCTTCGACCTTTTCTTCCTTGATCTGAATCAGGATGTTGGCCAGAATAGCCGCCACGCCACCGGTGGTGATACCCGAGGTAAAGATGTTACGTATGATCTCTGGCATCTGCTTTAAGATGTCAGGCACCAGCTCCACTGACAGGCCAAAGGAGAAGGCAATAGCCATGACTAAAATGGCCTTACGGTTGATATGCTGCGAGGCAATGATACGGATACCAGAGGCCGCCACAGTACCAAACATCAGCAACGTAGCACCGCCTAACACTGGGTCAGGAATGAGGGAGAAGACATTGCCCACCACAGGGAAGATACCCAGAATGATGAGGAAGAGGGCAATGAAGTAGCCCACATAGCGCGAGGCCACACCCGTTAACTGAATCATGCCGTTGTTTTGGGCAAAGATCGAGTTCGGGAAGGAGTTTAAGACGCCTGCTAACATCGAGTTAAAGCCGTCAGCTAAGATGCCTCCGGAGGCGCGCTTGATAAAGGTTGGGCCTTGTACGGGCTCACCGGAGATCAGCGAGTTAGCGGTGATATCGCCATAGGCCTCAATGGCGGTGATGAGGTAAACGATACCTAAGGCAATGATGGCAGAGATATCAAAGTCGATGCCGTACTTAAATGGCAGCGGCACATTGAGGCTGCCATAGCCTTGAATCTGGCTAAAGTCGACGCGCCCCATAAAGAAAGCCACAGCATAGCCGATGACTAAGCCGATGACGATGGAGCTCATACGCAGGTAGCGATTGGAGCTGCGGTTGAAGATTAAGATCGACACCAGTACTAAGGCTGCTAAGCCTAAGTTTTCCATGCTACCAAAGGTGCCATTGCTCATGGCGCCATAGCCACCGCCGCAAGAGACGATACCGACCTTGATCAGGGAGAGACCGATTAAGGTCACAACGATACCTGATACCAGCGGGGTAATGATACGGCGGGTAAATCGCAGAACGCGGCTCACGGCCATTTCCACAAAGGAGCCAGCGATGACGGCACCAAAGATCATGGAGAGGCCACCGGTGGCACCTGCCGCGATGATAGGGGAGATAAAGGAGAAGGAGGTGCCTTGAATGCAGAGCAGGCCGCAACCGATAGGGCCTAAGCGCTTGCACTGGATATAGGTGGAGATACCCGAGGCAAAGAGGGACATGGAGACTAAAAAGGAGGTAGTCTCAAGGTCAAAGTTTAAGGCACCGGCGATAATCAGCGGTGGGGTGACGATAGCCACAAAGATGGCCAGCAAGTGCTGCAAAGCGGCAAAGAGGGCATCTTTTACTGGTGGGCGATCATTCAGTCCGTAGATCAGCTCAGTACGCATCTCTTGGACGGTACCATTGGGCTCGTGATAAGTTACGTCCACCTCATCGGACTTGTGCTGCGCGTTATCTGCCATTGCCACTTCCTAACAAGCGTTAGCGACGGGCTCACCACAAATAGTGAGCTAGGTCAAAAAATTTGGGGCGTATTTTACACTTTTTGCCCCAAGATGCCCCAAGCGAGGGCAAATTTATTTGGCAGGATGCGTAGCGCCTGAGCAAACACCTCTTCTCAAGGTAAAACCCGACCGTGAGGAGGTCTAGGTTAATTGTTACAAAGCGCATAAATAAGGCGTTTCTTGGTCACTTACTTAAGGGTAATGTAGGCTAAAACAAGGGGGCTTATGCCACAAAACATAGGCAAGTGCCGCTCTTTGCGCTCAAGCTTTACCTCGAGATAGTCTCGATGCATGCTCCCATACTTGTGACTTGCCTCGCGCACTCTTAACAGGGAGCAGCCCTGAGGTGGCACCCTGAGCCCAGTAGGTAACCTAAAAGCGCCTGACGGCGCCTTATCTCGAGAGTAGTGCCGGAGCAAACACCGCCTCTCAGGGTAAAACACCTGCTCGTAGGCAGTTACCTCCTGTGAGATTTGCTTTTTTGGGATACGCACAAGCCCGCAAGGCCTTGCGGTTCTCATCTGCGATTGGTGTCTAACGGCACCAGCCATTACTGCATCTCAGGTGCTTGCTGGCAGGAGTGAGGCTATGTGCTGGTAGCCACCAATCTCAAAGTAGAGCTGGACTTGCAGTCCCGTGATCATAGATGACAGGCTCCGGCCCTCATCCTTTTTGCCAGCCCAGCGTAGCTTCGCTGCACTTACAGTGGCAGCGCTAAGTGCAGCTTCTCATACGCGTCAAACAGCGTGTTCTTGTTCACCTTAAAGTACAGGTTGTACGCACTTAAAAGCATGCTCCCTAAGATAAATTGCACCGGCATGTTCTGCTCATACTCCCCCAGATTCGTTGCCACTAAGGAGCGATCCGACTCAGCCGTGCGCTGGGCATTGGCAATAACCGTAAAGTCACGCCCCAGAATCTGTGCGTAGTAGTTAAACTTCGCCGCCTGCATCTTCAGCGTGCTTTGCTGCTCTTGCGCCGAGCCTACCATTTCCGTGAGTACTTGCCGCATGATATTAAGCTCAGCACTGGACTGGAGGTATTTGCCGAGCAGTGAGCGCTTGAGCTGGTGCAGCTCCTTTTGCTCCGGCTTGAGACTCACTTGCAACATCTGCGGTGACAATTGCGCCGCATGGTCGGCACTGTCACCAGGCTCTAGCGTGCCCGCATCCTGAGCGTCAGTCTCGCCACTTAGAGGGGCCTCCTGCTCTGCTGTTGCCTCAGCAGAGGCGGCCGTATCCGCAGCGTCGTTATCCTCTGGTGCGGGAGTACGCAGCAGCGTGTACCACGCTTGCTCATTGAGTAAAAAGTACTGCCCAAAGAGCATGCAGTACTTCAGGCGCATCAGTTCTGGGCTGGTGTCCAGCGCCTGCAAGAGACCAATTTGCTCGGCCACATCCTGCTCCGGACGCGACCATGATGACGCGGCGCCCTCAGCTGCGTCTGAGCGTAAGAGCACTGGCACTACGGTGTTGCCATAGGCGTGGGTGCCTAAGCTCTTGCTGGCCATGACTTGCTCCGCCTTGCCTAGGATCTCTGTGGCTCGCAGATAGTGCACATCAGGGATGTTATTAAAGGAGTTCTCGATCTCGATTTGCTTTTTGCGCAGAGCTGCCAGAGCGGCCGCATTCTTTTTGGCCTCAGCAATGTCCTTTGCTGTAGGTGCCGCTTGCACCTCAGCTTGACCTAAGCGCGCTGCAGCTTCCTTGCGCTGTTGCTCCGCAATTTCCTCTGTGGTGAGCACCTTTGGTGCTTGCACAGGGTGCACGGTACCGCCCTTGATGCTCTTTACGCCGCTGTCCTTACTCCCCTCAGTAGTCGTGGCCTCAGCGTCATTAGTAGCGTTAGTAGCAGAGGCAGTACTAGTGTCAGATGCCTCCGCAGTGTCTGTGTCCTGAGCAAAGAGCACCGCCTGTGCTACTTGATTTACCGACAGGCCCTTAGCCATAGCCTCATGCATGAGGCTGTCAGCAGCTTTAGCCGCTTGGGTGCGGACGTTTTTGCTGGCTTTAAGTGCGGCTTGGCGTTCTTTCTTGCTGGTAGCCTGTTGCGCTTGCGCACGGGTGAGTGCCGTTTCTGCAGAAGCTTGCGTGGCGACCACTGCCAGCGCCGCAGCGGCTTGCGCCGCGAGCTCCGCATCGCTGGTAGCATCGCGCTCAGAGCTCAGCTGCTCTTTACTCTTGCTGCGCTTAGTGCGCGTCTGCCGCTTGGTTGTGCTGGCCTTTGTCTGTGCCTTAGTTGCTGCGGCTGCAGCAGCGGTTGCAGCAGCGGCTGGCTCTGGCTCTGACGCGGACGTGGCCTGTTCTGGCTCTTTTGCCGCAGCAGGCTCGGCCTCTGTGCTCTTAGCCGTAGGAGTAGCAGCGTGAGCGCTACTCTCAGCAGACGTCGTTGCAGCAGTATCTGCAGCGGCACTGTGCGCAGCGCTGGTGTTGCTTGAGGTGTTGGCAGCTGCAGGCTTAGGCTCTGGCTCAGACTCAGCACTGATCACCGTGGCACCGGTGTTGAGAGCCGAGGCCGGTGTCAGGGCAATAGTAGTGAGCTGCGCTGGCTGCGTACTCATTGTCGCTGTGCCAGTCAAAAAGATGCTGCCGTTATCCTGATCCCACGAGAAGCTCGAGCTGTTGCTGTTGCTGAAAGGGTTGTGGTTAAGTGAATTGAGGCTAAAAGCATTGCTGGCAAAAGACGCGCTCTCTGTTGCCGCTGTGGCTGCCGCAGGGGACTGTGGCGAGGCTGGCGTGTCACTGCTTGCGGTGGTCTCTGCCTTCTGCGCCTGCTGTCCTTGCTGCTTTTGCTGCTGTTGCTTGTGCTGCTCGCTGCTGACAGCTGCTAAGGAGACGGCAGTGAGTTCCAGCGTTGGTGGCTCTTTGTTGCTGACCTGCGCTCCACGGCGGCCGCTAGTAAGCGAGGTCTTCACACGCTGCCGTAAAAACGCAGGGCTATGGCAGAACTCATCAAAGGTGATAAGGGCCGCCTGTGGCTGATTGGAGAGGGTGTACGCCAGCGACTGCATCAGCTCTTCCATGCTCTTGCTTGGATTTAAGGTGTGCAGCGCCTGTAAGGCATCCATACTAGGATCGAGACCATAGAGAGCAAAGCCATAGCAGGCACCGCTATCACGCAGCTGGCACAGGCGCAGCGCAAAGTCGGCAATGGCCTCCATCCGCTCAAGACCCGCTTCATACTCGCTCATTAAGGTCGCAAAGAGCTGTAAGCGCTCTTTTTTGCGCGCATCAACACCGGCAAAAATAGGGTGGTTAAGGGCTAATTTACGAGCGTCAAACTTGTAGTGACGCAGGAAGAACATGAGGACAAAGAGGTCGAAGTAGCTCTTAATCGCCTGTAAAAAGAGCATACTCAGCTTGAGCTTGTTTTGCTCCGCCAAGAGCACATTGCTCTGCGTCAGGCGCAATTGTGCTGTCAGTTCCGCACCGCCCACGCTGTTAGCTGCTGCGCCTATGCCGGTGGTGGCAGCCAGCAAGTCTACCTGCACCTTTTCTGGGTGGGTAGTAAGCTGCTGCAAGTCATGGCTAAAGACAGTCAGGCGCTTATCAATAGCCGCATTAGCCTCACTTAACTTCGCACTTAAAGGGTGGGCGGCGAGGCGGCTGAAGACGTTTTTGTCCTGCGTGCTGTAAGGGAGGAGCTTGACACGAAAGCCTAAGTCAAGAGTACTTGGGTTGTCTAAAAAGAAGATTTCGTCGGTGTTGAGCTTGGCTTTCGCCTCTTGACGAAAGCTCTGCATAAGTAACGATAACTGCGACATAGCATCATGGTGAAACTAAATACGCTTCAGCGCAGTTACCAGTCCACTCACGTCTTGTCCTAAGGTCGTGGGTGGGGCAGAGGGAAGGGAAAAGAGAGGGTAACTGTTGATGCTGCCTACAAGCAGTTTGGTATCGTGTGCTCAATGAGCCGGTAAGCGTCCGCAACCTACCGTGGGTAGTCCCTGTAGAGACTACTGGTAAATAAAAGCAAGCTTGCTGTGTTGTAAAGTAAGCCGTGGTGTGTGGCGCGTCATTACTTGCCTCGTGGCGGCGCTACGGCCGCTGTAATGTAAACTTGAGGCGAGGCTCAGCGCGCAAGTGCCAGAGGCGCTTTCTTGGCAAAAGCTGGTAATGCCGGAGGTGGTCTGCCTGCAATAGGGCGTTAACGCCGCTGGGCACTAACACCGCGTGGCGCTAAACGCCGTTTGCCTCCAAAGAGGCTGTGAAGCACTGGGGGGTGCAGGAGACACCACGCCTGTGACAAGCAACGTCTGGTCAAGGGCTTACTTTGAAAACATGGTGCGGTCAGTGAGGCTAATACCTTCTGAAAGTACTGCTGACAAGCGGCCCTGTAAGTACAGGCATGCCGCCATCCCCGCTATGTCGTCAGCCGTTATCGTTACGACTACAAAGAAACTCGTACTACTTGCTGCTGGTAACAGGCAGCAGCCAAAAATGAGGTGCTTATACTGTCTGCTCTTTGCTGTGGAGGCGGCCTGCGTATTTAAGTGCTGCTGCCACTCGGGGGCGCAGCTGGCTTGGGGCTTAAGCAAAGCTGGATCTACTCAGAGGTTGGTGAATATATCACCCACAATACTTTTAGGGGGCTAACATGAAAGGCCATAACCACGGCTCATGTGCTTGCCTAAAGGTGTGAGGTTACGTTGTGGTATCCACCAAACTTTAAGTAGCGCCCAAAAGCTTTATGGAGGCAGGCGCGGGGTGCGTTGGTGTGCGCGGTGGCTGTGCGGCCATCTCGATGGGCACAAAGGCTCTACTTAGCCTTGGTTGCTCACTGGCCTACAAGGCCCAGTGGCGAGCAGACAGTTATGATGAGTAGGGGCAGGTACACTTGACACTGATACTGGGACAACAAGCGAAGCTGAAGCAGCTAGCAGCTAAAGCGCTGCCGCTTTGTCTTTACTGGCTTGCGCCGCCATGAGGGTACTGCCGTCACTGTACGAGTTCTTTGCCAAACGGCGTGATATAGGGGAAAAAACACCCCACCGTGCATGCACAACTAAGTGTACCGTCAAGCGTGGAGGCTTGCAGCAGTAGCGTCAGTGGCAACAGCAGGTGGGCGTCAGCAGCGATTCAGGCTGACTGTAGGGATCTCTTGCCTTAAGAGCACAGAAGGACAGGCTCAATCTACAGCAGGTGCAGATTGCAGAAACCCAGAGGGAAAAGAATAAGCGCCATTACCCCAGCGCGTGATCGTTTACTGCGTGACCACGTGTACCATGTGTGGGCTTGTAACGGGTAAGTTCCGCGTTTAATCACGGAACGACTGCTCTATTTTGCGGACTAGGGCAGCTGGCAAAGATAAGTGCGTCTTTTTTGGTGCCTGTGTAAAGCTCGATTATTAAGGGCACTGCTGTTTGCGCAGCAGCGAGGGGGCAGGAGATAAAAGCGTAAGAGCGAGAGACCGTCGCGTAACAAAAAGCGATCTCACCAGTGAATAGGAAAAATTATAGCCAATCGCTCTGCAAAAATCATCCCTGAGCATTGGGGGAATGTGATGTTGGTGCGGTTATGCGCACAGGGCAGCGTTGCTCTTGTGTGGTTGTGGCCGCTTGCGGGCGTAGCCACGCGCTAAAGCTGAGGAGAAAGGATGGTCAGGAGGTCTGCTCTCAGCACAGCAGATGATGCCCTGTGATTACGTGCATTACAGCCAGTGGTGGGGTGGTTGCCGCTGTAGCTTCCCCTAAGGTCGCAAGAGAGGGGCTCAGCTCTTTTGCGGTAAAGGACCGCGCTCTCACATCTGTCTCCGTTTACGCCACCACCACCACCACCAACAACATCATCATCATAATCGCCTTCTTCTTCTTCTTCTTCTTCTTCTTTGCTTTCGTCTTTGCTGCTACTGCGATGACAGGAGCAGTGAGGAATGAGTGATCTGCTAAATGACTGAAGATGGGATGTGAGCTGGCAAGGTAATACCTCTCGAGATGCAGGGTGCAGGTGAGGCTAATCCTACCTTAGGACAGTGCACCTCTATTAACCTAAAGTACGTCAGCTATAAAGTCAGTCGCTCCTGAGCTTAGCTCTCGGCTGTGGCCTCACCGCTGGTGCGCTGCTCAAAGTAGGCAGCTAAGAACTGCAAGTAGTCCTGAGGGGCGTCCTGTAGTGAGGTGCAGATCTCTTTGTACGAGAGCTGGCGTGCGGCCTTGCTGCTTTTACTGCCTGTACCAGTGCTGGTGTCACTCTGCTCTGTGTCCGTGGCTTGAGACAGCAGCTGCGCGCGTACCCATTGCAAAAAGTCAGTGGTGATAGCGACAAAGTCGATGTGCGTCAGCTCTTGCACGTTCTCATAATCAGTTTCACCGGCCAGCCCTCTTCTGATCACCATGCTCATGCTCCCTTCTAAGGAGCGGTAGCACTTCCGGTGCAGCCAGTGCTCATTGAGCGCGCACAGCACCCTATAAAAGTTCTCTGGCACAGCCACATCGAGGGTGGTGAGGTAAAAGTGCTGCACCTGCTTTTCTGGACTGTTGGGGCTGTAGAAAGTTGCCTCGCCCACCGTCGTACAGCAGATCAGACTCTGCACCTGAGGAAACCGTTTGCAAATCTCACTCTTAGCCACGGGTATTTGCGGGTTGGTGAGACTAATGGCGTCTACTTGCACAAGGTCTTTTTGACCTAGAGTTGTCGGCGCATGCCCCATTCGTAAGAGTGGGGTTAGCCGACAGTTAGTTTTGGGGCTTTAGCCAAGCACAGCGTACACACGTCCTCA
>CASEBB010000052.1 GCA_949286015.1 uncultured Succinivibrionaceae bacterium
TTTTAGCTAAAAGGCCACTCTCTCTTGTGATAAAAGTGCTTGTGTCTGGGGTTCTACTGTCCCCAGTAAACTAAAAAAGCAAGTCGAATCTCCCACTAGGTGGTGTGAGAGTCGGCTGCTGACAAGAAATCAGCAGCGGCTACTCGATTGGCACGGAAAAACAGACACGCCCCAGCAAGCTACCACGAACTTACCACCACCACCACGGCTTTATGTTGCTCTTGGTGTGTTCCCATGCCCTCTGGAGCTTAGTGCTGTAAGTGGCAGATATAGCGCTTACAAGCTGGTTTGGCGCATCTAACCACCCTGAGGTGATAAGTTGCTGATGCTCTGAGCTGAGTAGACAGCTCTTAGATGCGCGGTTATGCCCAGTAAGCCTTACTTCCATGGCTCTAAGGCTGGCTGGGCTCTAAGGCCCCGTTTTAGCGCATGTGAGCACCTGTTTGGTGCACCCCGTCACGCTCTGCACCAATTATCCGGCCAAAGATGCAGGCCAGTGCTAGGATAGAGGCCTTGTTTTCTGATGGAGCTGACCGTCCTGTTCTAATTAAGCATGGCGCTGTGAACGGCAGGTTTGGTCAGTGTGCACAATGTATTTTTCTTTGATTCTTAAGGAGTGTGGTCATGGCTGCAGACAATCAAATTAGTGGGCAGGAGTACTTACGCAAGATCCTCCTTGCTCGCATTTACCCTGTAGCCCGTCTGACCCCACTCCACAAGTTAGAAAAGCTCAGCGATAAGCTGGGCATTGGCAAGATCTACTTAAAGCGTGAAGATTACCAGACCATTCACTCTTTTAAGATCCGTGGTGCCTACAACAAGATGCGTCAGTTATCGCAGGATCAAAAGGCCTGCGGTGTCGTGGCTGCTTCTGCAGGTAACCATGCGCAAGGCGTGGCTCTCTCTGCCAAGAACTTAGGCACCCGTGCCGTGATCGTGATGCCAACCACCACCCCTGATTTAAAGGTGGATGCGGTGCGTCGCTTTGGCGCGGAAATCGTGCTCTACGGTGACAGCTTTAACGAGGCTTACGAGCACGCTAAGGAGTTATCCCGCACTCAGGGTCTGACCATGATTCCACCATACGATGATCCAGATGTGATCGCCGGTCAGGGCACCATTGCCCATGAGATCATGGGCCAATGCAATGACATTGACACCATCTTTGTGCAGATTGGTGGCGGTGGCTTAGCAGCCGGTGTTGCGGTTTACATCAAGAACCTCATCCCTAACGTTAAGGTAATCGGTGTTGAGGCAGAAGGCTCGGCCTGCATGAAGGCAGCTGTCGATATGGGGGAGCCTTGTGATATCGGCTTTGTCTCGCACTTTGCCGATGGTGTGGCGGTAAGCCGTGCTGGTGATGAGACCTTTAGACTGTGCAAGGAGTACTTGGACGATATCGTCACCTGCTCCAACGACGAAATCTGCGCAGCCATGAAGGACATCTTTGATGACACGCGCGCGATTGCCGAGCCTAGTGGTGCCTTATCGTTAGCGGGCTTAAAGAAGTACGTGCGTGAGCACGGCCTCAAAGAGGGCAATCATATTGCCATCATGTCCGGTGCCAATGTTAAGTTCCACACCTTACGTTTAGTGGCGGAGCGTTGCGACGTCGGTGAAATGGCAGAGGGCATCCTCTCGGTAGATATCCCTGAGGCTAAGGGCTCGTTCTTAACCTTCTGCAACACCATTGGTGGCCGTCACGTGACGGAGTTCAGCTACCGTGTCCACGGTGCTGAGCGTGCTCGCATCTTTGCCTCGGTCGAGCTGACCAATGGCCGAAGTGAGCTTGATGATATCTGCGCTTCGCTGCGCCATGCGGGCTATCAGGTAACGGATCTTACTGAGGACAACCTCGCTAAGGATCACATCCGCTACATGATCGGTGGTCACTTAAATCAAGGCAGCAAGGAGCGTCTGTTCCTCTTTGAGTTCCCAGAGAGCAAGGGCGCGCTCAGCAACTTCTTAACGCAGTTAGGTGGCAGCTTCAGTATTTCGCTGTTCCACTTCCGTATCTCGGGCTTAGAGTACTGCAGCGTGCTGTGCGGCTTTGACGTTTCTAAGGATCCTGAGGGTAAGGAGATGAAGGAGTTCTTAGACTCCATTAAGTACCCTTACCGTGAGGTTACCGACAACGTGGCTTACCAGCAGTTCCTCTGCTAAGAGTGATCCACAGCTGCAGCTTAGCGCAGAGGCGTTACGCCGCGTAGTGCAGCACATGTGGCTAAGGCGACGGTTGAGCGCGTAGCAGAAAAAGGCCATACCTTGACGAGCGTTGGGGTATGGCCTTTTTCATTGCGGGCGATGTTATACCGTAAGTGGTTGCACTCATCAGGTAGGTAGGTAGGTAGGTAGGTAGGTTGGTAGGTAGGTAGTAGGTGGTAGGTAGTTGTTTGCCCGCCGCCCTTATCTTGGAGAGCGTTTTTCTCGTGTGCCTTAAGAGTATTTCCCCTTAGGTGATTGTCTTAAAATCGGCCTTTGGTGGGTTTAAGCCCTTTGAGGCGGAACCTGATAGAGAGCAGCAAGCGTCGCTACCGCGACTTACGCTAAGGTGGGCTCATGGCAAGTAGCTTTGCTCATACATGGGAAGCCCCAGCCTTTATGGGGATAAGACGCTTTTGGCGGTACAGACGCTGCTACCTGACGCCACTCCCTGACGCCTTTACCATGGCACCACTCCCCTTACGTCCTTGAGGACAGTCCCTTAGAAGTGATCAGAGCAGCGCCGCCATGTACGACTGATTTGCCACGTTTTGCCCTTCATGTCCTTTAGCTCCGTGGCGGCCGTCGAGAGTCCTTGACGCTGCTGGAGATCAATGACGGTGGGCTCGCCTCGTCTCCAGACAATGATCGCAAAGAGATCGTCATCAGCAGCGTGTATCCGGCCATACATGAGCTTATTAAGGTGTGCACCATCCATATAGGCCACCATGGCGCGATAGCGTGGCGACCACGATTTATCGGCCTTTTGGTAGCTGGCGCAAACGTTTACTGTGCCTTGCAGCATAAAGCCATTGGCCTGCGCAGACAGTGGCAGGAGGGGCAGAGCCAGCACAAAAAGCGCACCGCAAAGCTTGCGGCCTAAGCGCGGCAGTATGGCAAAAGCAGTGGTTGGAGATGGCATAATCTGACTTTGTTGTGTCATGAGGGGATTAAGACCTGAGGGATTTGCTATTATGTGGAGTTGTCGGTGTAGGGCATGCACTTTTATTCTAGGCGGAGGCGGTAAGCCTCAGCTGCGATGAAGCGCTGCTCAGATGTGGTCTATTGTACACTGTACACATGCGCGCCAGTGTATACCGCCTGCGCTCAGTATACTTTGGCATGGTACAGAGATTGCGCCTGCCGCTGCCGCACAGATTATTGATAAAAACGCTTGTGGAGCCATTATGTACGAGCTGGACAAACTCAAGATTAGCTCAGGTGATATGCCGATTACTCTGTTAAAAGAGAATCTGCCTGAAATGAGTATCGACTACTTCCAAGAGCAAGTCGCTGATATGTCGCGGCAGTACATCATGCGCAGCATCAACGCGCTCTATGGCAAGAAAAAGCCAAAGAAGCTCAAAGATCGCCCTTTTGATGTGCGCTTAAAGCTGGCTGTGGATAAGTTTGCCCCGAGCCAAGCTACCGCGCGCAATAAGGCCGATAGCCTGATTGCCCAAGGACTTAGCGATGAGGAGTTCCTCGAGAAGTTCAAGCAAAACGCCTATGGCCAGGTGGAGAACTTCTTTGACATCTTTGTGCAACCAGCCATTGATGAGCACCTCAATACCTTACGCCAAAAGGTAGCGGATACCATTACCCTCGATGATAAGTTTGGCTCCGATACCACCGAGCTGCTGTGCGCCTTTTTTGGTATGGGCCAGTATGATGTGCCTTTTAGCTGGGTCATTGATCAGTTCCACAACCATCTGCATGTGCCTGATCGTTACACCCGCAAATTTAACTTTGCGCATGTCACTAACCAGCTTAGCGGTTTAGTGTCGGATAAAAACCTCACGGTAGACCAGATCGCAAAAGCCCTGACGGCCAGCCTTATTGTCTGTCATCTCTCGATTGACGACATTAAGGCCATCATGCAGTACTACACCACCAACCTGCCTGCCCCTGGCTTTAAGGATGTCAATTCTTACTTAAACGAGCACCTTTTTGCAGACCCGCTTAAGGAGCTGCAATCGGTGCAGATCCCTCTTGAGGATGTCGCAGCCAAGTGCCGTGTGCTGACGCTGCAAATGGAGCTCATTAGTCAGTACGACTCTCAAGGCCGTATTCACTACTTCTATGCCTATACGGCAGCGGCCTTAGATGAGAAGACGCATCTGTACATGCCAATCAAGGTGTTGACGCATCCTATTGAGGTCAGTGAGGATGTGGTCTTCCCTGGCATCCAGAAGCTCTACACCCCAGTTAAGTACGACCGCTGGGGACATCCGCAAGCCGAGGGTGTGCCACGCCCAACGGGTGATGTGCTCAAAGATGCGCAATATCTGCGTGACTTTGATTACGGCTCTGACCCTGATGACATTTTCCGTGAGACCTGTGAGGTCTTCCGTAAGAACTACGATCAGGCCATCAAGTTTAAGAAGACCTTCCGCTCAGCTCTTCATGTAGACTACCCGATTTTTGCCTTTGCTCAGGCTTACGATGAGATCCTCAAGGCCAATAAGATCGAGGTAAGTCAGGATAACCTCTATGATCGCAACGGCCGTAAGGTAGCGTTAGACTCCGCCAGTGAGTACTTGCTGTATTCGCTGCATCCGCACTATCGTCAGGTCTTCCGTCAGCTCACGGCCCAGATGGTGGACGAACTGAGTCAGTACAACTTCAAGAACCTGATGTTCGTCTTCTCCTCGAGCTTAATCGCCCCTGTGGGGGACATCGTCGAGCCAAAGCTGCCACAAGCAAGTTACATGTGCTTGCCGCTTTACGACCTGCTCTCGATTCAAAACTTCCTCTTTACTGAGCGGGTGTGGGGTTACGACACGGTCAATATTGTTGAGACCTTACAAGGCGTGTCCACGATGCGAGAGGCCTGCGATAAGGTACGTGAGGTCTTTGGTAAGTTACGCCAGCAAGAGGGCCAAGTGCGTGACTTTGTGGTAGCACGCTTTGCCGAGAACATGAGCCCACAGGTGTTCAAGCTCTCCGAGAGTGTGCGTAATGGTCTGTTTGATTGCCGCCCATTGGATACCGTGCGCAGCATCTGCAGCAATGTGAACAGCACTTACGTCTGCACGCCTGAGCTGTACAGCAGTGCTCTCACTTACGCTAGCGCTGCCTTCTTAACCGAGAGCACCGAGGGCCGACTCTTTAACTCGTCTCCTTTGGCCGAAGATAAGCTGCGCCAAGAATTTGTGCAGGGCTTAGATCGCCGTCAGAGCCACTTACCAAAGGGCGGTAAAGCAAGTGCTGAGCTCGAGGTAGAGCAGGAAGCCCCTGTGGCGAGCGCCGCCGAAACCGAGAGTGTCGCGCAAGAGGCCGCTGCTACTGAAGCTACCCCTAAGGCCGAAGCTGCGCCTGCTGCTCCTGCAGCTGAGGCAGCTCCTGCTGCTCCAGCTGCCGCTGAGGCGTCCCCTGCACCAGCCCCTGCTGCCGCTGCAGCGCCAGAGCAAGCTGAGGCTCCAGCTGCTCCAGTTGCCGCCGCTGCTGCTAGCGCACCAGCTGCTGAAGAAGAGGTAAGCCCTGCTCCAGAGGCTACGGCCCCTGAGACCGCCCCAGAGGAGGCTAAGCCTGCACCAGAGGCCAAGGCAGCGACGCCTGCTAAGGCAGCAGCGGCGAAGAAGGCCACAACTGCGGCGGCTAAGAAAGAAGCGGCGGCCAAGAAGGAGACGACTAAGGCAGCCACTCCTGCCACTCCAGAAGCTCCAACCGCTCCTGCTGCCGCTGCAGCTCAGGAGGCTACTGCTAAGGCCGAGCCTGATCCAGCTGCTGCTGCGCCAACGCCTGCGGCCAAGGCGGAGCCTACCGCTCCTGCGCCAGCTGAGGAAGCGCCTGCTAAGAAGTCCATGCTGTCTAAGCCTAATCAGCAAGTCAGCTCGATGTTCTCGCAGCTCTCGTCTATGGTGGGTAGCCTCCACAAGAACCCATTCAAGAAGTAGAGCACTGCCGCCATCTCTGCCACCGCAGGTGCTGCCTATCACAGGCTCCCTCTGTGGTGATGCCGCTAGAGTAAGCGCACTGGCTCTCTTTAGCGGCTATGGCGGTAACAGCGGTGCGTAGCGCGCATTGCTCCGCAGACTGCTCTCTTGTTGATGTGGGCGCCATGTGCTGATTACGTGGCTCATACGGGCACTGCGGCGCGGTGTAGGATGCGCCCTTGCTGTGATTGTGTGTCCACATCCTGTAAGAGGCTGCTCTGGGCGCTGGTATTACTGCGCGGTGTAGGTATCCTAAAAGCGCCTGACGGCGCTTTATATCGAGAGTAGTGCCTGAGAAAACGCCTACTCTCAGGGTAAAAACACGGATTGTAGGCAGTTACCTCCTTTGAGATTTGCTTTTTGGGGATACTCACTGCGCCGCTGATAGGAAATGAGTGATCTCAAAAGAACCGAGGACGAGCTGCGTGGTGGCAACGTCCCATACCTCGTGATGACCGGTCAGGTAAGACTGAGCCTCTCCTCAGATAGGGGATGCATGCGTGCCCCAAAGTACGTCTCTTATGAGGTCATTTGTTCTTAGCCGCTGGTGTCTTGATGCGGTGCGTGGTAGGCAGTAACTTGGTGCTGATGCAGCTGTGGAGTACTGTCTGGTGCGGGGGTAGTGTGAGGAACACCTTATGACCTTGAGCTCGTTACGCTCAAATAAGCTGCTGCGGCAAATCTTTCGTTTTGCCGTGGTGGGCGGTTTAGCTTTTGTGGTGGACTTTGGTCTGCTCTTACTACTCACCGAGGTAGCACATATCAACTACTTGGTGTCAGCCACCATTTCCTTTATTGTCTCGGTGCTGGTCAATTACGTGCTCAGTGTGTACTGGGTCTTTGATCGCAGTAAGCAGCGCAATTCGACCCTCAAGATCATTCTCTTCTTTGTATTAGCGACCTGTGGCCTGTTCATCAATAACGCCATCATGTGGTTTAGCGTGGAAATCCTTGCTATCAGCTACATCATTGGTAAGCTGGTCGCGACCTTTGTGGTAATGGTCTTTAACTTTGTGACCCGTAAGATTTTGCTCGAGGGGCGTTTACGGCAGGCGCAGCCACAGCCACCAAAGTAGTAATCTGAATGAATGGCGCCAAACTCGGACGAACCTGAGGCTCTAAAAGTAGGTTAAGGTAAGCTACGAAGTCCCTTAATGATGCGCTCTTGTGCTGAGATCGTTTTTCTCAGGGGGCCTTCAGAGTATGCTCCCTTTAGGTTATTGGCTTAAACTCGGCCTTTGAGGTGAGGTTAAGACCACTGCTGCAGAAACGACCTTGCCGCGCTGGGAAAGCGCTTTTACGCTGACAAAGGCGGCCTCCGCTGCGTCGCTGCCGTATTGAGGTAGGTTAGTGGCCAGCAGCTGTGCTCACACATAGGGAAAACGCCGCACTGCGCCACCTGTTGCGTTGCTGCTTGTAAGATCCGGCCTTACATCCTCGCGCTAACAAAAACGCCGTCTAACCTCGCGGCTACACGGCGTTGCGTTATCTGGAGATTTCAGCTGAAGGTTAAGGAGTTGTTGCTACTTAAGCAGGGTCTGCGCAATCGCAGGACGCTGATTGGCTTGCGCCAGTACCGCCTGCGGGGCAAAGCTGCTGATTTCCTTTTCCGTTTGCGTGGCAGTGCGCAGGGCTAAGGTCGGATCAAGACTGTTAGGGTTAAGCGCTCTTGCAGCTGACATGCTACTGGCGGTGAGCCCTTGTAGCTGTTGTTGTGGCGTAGCTGTCAGTACCTGCAGCTCACTCTCGCGCAGCGGCCGCTCTTCACTGTCAGCGCGTGGCGTTTGCAGAATGTTCTGCTCTTGCTGCTGATCCTCCACCGCAGCGGTGATGTTGCCTTCATCAGCAAAGAACAGTGCCGCCTCTGCGGCCGCCGTGACTGCACTGGCTGACTCTTGGGAGGCCAGCGCCGCTAAGGTGCCGCTGTTTGGTAACAGTACCCCTTCGTCAGTAGTGTCGATGTGGCCATTGCGCTGCAAGCCAGAGCTGACTCCTTGCGTGCGGGATCCACTGTGCGCGGAGCTTTGGCCTTGCGCCTTAGTTGTCTGGCTGTTGCCCTTGGCAATAGGGGCAGCGGTCGTGCTGTTGTTTGACGCCGCTTGAGGATTGGTCGCACCTAAAGCCCCTGTTGGGGTACCTTGCTCAGAGCGAATGGCACTCTCAATGCGGCTTTGAATCTGGTCTAAGGCCTGACGCGAGTCGTCAACGTAGCTGACAAAGGAATCGATGTTCTCTAAGGTCAGTTGCGCGCTGGAGCGGGTCGAGACGTCCCATAAGAGCTCATCGTTGTCTTTGATGAGACCAGCGGCGTTGAGCTGCTCCTCGTCAGAGTAGTCGAGGCCATCGTGATGGGTGGCTTGATCCTCACCGGCGAATTGGGTCTTGAGCCCTCCGCTTACCTCGCTCATGATTTGCGAGAGCGTAAAGCCGTTTAAGGCCAGCGTCATGGTGTCTTCGCCAACAGGGAAGTAGAGCTCATCGTTGCCCGTTTCCTCGTTGTGTTGCAGCATGCTGGTCATTGGTGGGATCTGTGGCTCAACGCGATTGAGCATGGTAGAGCCAGCGTAGGTCGTCTGGTTAGCGATACGCGACAGCTCGCGGCACAGCTCCGCGACCTCCTCTTGCAGTGCTTGGCGATCTTCATCGCTGGTGGCGCCAGTCGCTGCTTGGGTGGCTAAGAGCCTAATGCGCTGCAGCATTTTTGAGGCATCGCTTAACGCTCCCTGAATGGTTTGCGTTAGAGCAATGTTGTCATTGGCGCTGCGAGCTTGATCGCTCAGTTTGCTGATTTGGCTACTAAGCTGGGCTGAAACTTGGAGGCCAGATGAGCTGCTGTTCTTTTGTATTTGGAAGCGTGGGGACATGCCCTGATACCTGAGGTTCAGGGAAGTGCTCGAGCTTACCAACCGTCGTTGCACGCTCACGGACGACACGTTCGGGGCATTAACAAATAGTGCCATCGCAGAAATCTCCTTGGCTGCATGTATTTGCCTTGCAGACATAGGAGGCGAAGCAAAACCATGTCCAAAGAACGCCCTTAATACAAACGAAACAGCGTTTTGTGAAGAACATCAAGTTTTGCTTTAGCTTTTGGGGAGCTTTCTGCTCTGAAATGAGGAGAGCATAGATCTGTACGGACAAAGGGTGCCGCTTGATCAAACGCAGAATCAGGTAAGCTACAGGTAAGGGCGCGGATGGGGCCGTGCGCCAAAGCTCTTCTGAGAGAAGCAAAGGTAATATCTAGAGAGGCGGTGCAGAGCGTGGGAAATGCGGTTAAGTGGCAACTGTAGTTGTGGCAAAGGCGGGCGGAATGGGGATAGCGTGTCAAGCGGTGACAGCGGATATCGACTTGCGACTACCCCTCAAGGGTAAGGCATTAGCCTTAGAGCTGAGCGTGCTCCCATCTCAAGCTTTGAGTGTGGTGGCTATCGTTGCGAGGCTTAAAGCAGAAACAGCTTATTTATCAGCAGCCCAAACCACCACCACCACCACCACCACCACCTCCTCCTCCTCCATAGCCACAGGTTTACCTGACCATGGTGTTTTCTGTTTGCCTTGAGGGTGGCGAGTACGCAGAGCCACCTCAGAAGTATAGAGGTAGTAGTGCTTGTGGTGTTAGCCACTGCGCTCTGCGGTTCATGCGGGGGCTGCCGTGCTTTGCTGTGTGGGGGAGCAGAGAGCACTGAAACGTGCGGGAAATAACGGAAAAAGACGCGTGTGCGGCAGCGGCGTAAGCCGCATCTGGAGTGGCTGAGGAAAGCAGTGGCTGTAGGGAGTGCGCTGTTGTTGCGCACTGTACTTACTCGCTGGCTTGTTCCTTTTTGCGGGTACGCGTAGCAGTGCGCATACGCTTAGTCGCAGTGGCAGGGGCCTCTGCGGCTTTTGCCGCTGCTTGCGCCTTGGTCTTGGTCTTAGACTCGGTTTGGGCTTTGGTTTTGGCCTTTGTCTTAGACTTAGCTGCGGGAATGACCGCTACCTCTGTTGTGGTGACCTCTGCGCTTGGCTGCTCCTGCACAGAAGCCTTATCTGCTACCTCGGCTTCACTGCTGTGCTGCTTAGCTGCTGAGCGCTTGTGCTTAGGCTTAGCAGTTTGCTTGGAGGCACGCTTCTTTGGGGGCTCCTTAATCTGTTGCTCGAGCTGTTCCAAGGCCTTAGGCTGCTGGCAGGCGGGGCAGACACCATAGAAGGTGAGACTGTGGCCTAAGACCTTAAAGCCATGGGTATCATTGATGCGCTGCTCAATGTTGTCCATAAAAGGCAGGGTAACATCAAAAATACGCTGGCAGTGGATGCACTTGAGGTGGTAGTGCGGGGTGGTGTTAGCTTCGTAGAAGTCAGCGCTGCCTGGCACAGAGATACGGAGGATCTTGTGCTCTTGGGCGAGGTTATTGAGGTTACGGTAGACTGTAGCGCGGCTTAAGTGGGGGTGGCGCTCGGAGATTTGGGCGTGGATTTGGTCAGCGGTGGCGTGACCATGCATTCTCATGACGGTATCGAAGACTAAGACCCTTTGAATCGTAGAGCGATGCATTGCGGTCTCCCTAATGTTGGGGCCCGACTGGCCGTGGTGAGAAAGAAGGTTAAAGGGTTGAGGTTCTTAGGGCCTCTGTTTAGAGCCTATGTGTAAGGGGCAAGGGACTAAAAGTCCCCTTGTGGGCACAGGGCAAAGCCCTGTTTGTGGTGAGCGCAGCTTACAGGTAATGCACTACCAGAGAGGCAGCTCCATGCTGTTGTGGTGGGCACAGACCACTTGCTTTGCCTTGACCAAAGGGCTTTTCCCGCGAGCAGAGTATGCTGATCATAGCATGTTGCAGCCACAATACCTTGATAACCTTTTGCAAGGCACTATCCTTGGAGCTCATAACGGCAACCCTATGGCGCCGCTTAACTGATGGCGTGTTCCCCATGTGTAAGCACAGCTGCTGGCCATGAACTTACCTTAGAGATACGTCGCGGTAGCGACGACGCTTGCTGCTCCATATCAGGTGCTGCAGCAAGGGGCTTAAACTCACATAAAAGACCGAGTTTAAGCCAATCACCTAGGGGAAAACCACTCTGCAGGCACAAGGTAGAAAACGCTCTCGCGAAACCACAACGAAGCAGCTGCGCGGGGCGGAGGAGTGGCACCAGCTGCTCTCTGGCCTGCTGCTGATGCTGCTCTCAGGATAGCGCCGTACACAGCTAAGGAACGACTGACTTAAGAGCTGGCGGGGTTTAAGGCCAGCATGTGTGCCCCACTTTAAGATAAGCTCAGGCTCGCCTGCACCATGCATCTCGCATTGTGGCCAGTACCAGCACGCAACCTTTTACCCCGCACCGATGAGAGCGCTCCTTCCTTACCTGCCCACCTGCCAACCTTTGTGCCTGTTACTGCGCAGCAAGGTGTAAGAAGCGGCCCGTAAGGCTGTGAGGATTGTGGGCCACCTCCTCAGGCGTGCCCGTTGCCACGATGTTGCCACCATAGCGGCCGCCGCTAGGCCCCATATCAATGATGTGGTCAGCATGCGCAATCAAGTCGCGATCGTGCTCAATGACAATCACCGTAGCCTGATGCGCAATAAGGCTGTCTATCACTTGGAGCAGCGACTTCACATCCAGCGGGTGTAAGCCAATCGTAGGCTCATCAAAGATAAAGACGCTATCACCTTGGGCCCGCCCCATTTCACTGGCCAGCTTTAAGCGCTGCGCCTCACCACCCGAGAGGTTAGGCGTGGCCTCACCTAAAGTGAGGTAGCCTAAGCCCAGCTGTGACAGTACTTCTAAGCGTGCTACCACCAGCTTAAAGGCCTTATGCAGGCGGCAGAGCTTTAAGGCCGAATCAATGTCGAGCTCTAACAGCTGCGGTAGGGTGTAACGCAGGGCAGGAGCGGTCACTTCGCCTTTGTCATTGCGCTGCTCAGGGATAAACTCAAAGCTTACCTTTTGTGCCTCAGGGGCGTAGCGCTTGCCATGGCACTGTGGGCACGGGATATCAACATCAGGCAGGAATTGCACATCAAGGCTAATGGTGCCGGTACCATCGCAATAAGGGCAGCGCAGCTTGCCGGTATTGTAGGAGAAGTCACCTGCCTTGTAGCCGAGCGCTTTGGCTTCAGCTGTGTGGGCATAGACCTTACGTAGCTCATCTAAAACATTGGCGTAGGTGGCTAAGGTCGAGCGTACATTAAGGCCAATAGGGGTAGCGTCAATGAGCTTTACCTGCTTAATAGTCGGGGCACTGATCGCCGCGACATGCACAGGGAGCATGGTGCCATTAATGGTGGCTTGCAGCGCAGGGATTAAGCTCTCCAGCACCATGGTGGTTTTACCCGAGCCCGAGACGCCGGTGACAACGGTTAACTTGCCCAGCGGAATGTGTACCTCCAGTGGATTTACCGAGTGCTTGGGCCGTGTGGTCATCACAATTTCGCGGCGCGCTGCAGCCATTTGTGCCACTTGCTCCGAGTTTGGTAAGTCCTGTAAGTTGCGGCGGCCGTAGTCTTGATTCTCTTCTAAGTACGAGGCCACGGTTGCATCCGTCTGGCGCAGCGCCTGACGCATCTCCCACGCTTCTTTGAGGAAATGGCCAATAGTGGAGTCTGGCGCCGCCATGATCTCTGCAATGGTGCCAGTGTGGAAGATTTGGCCGCCCTTGGCACCCGCAGCGGGTCCCATTTCGATCATGTAATCAGCTTCGACCAGCACTTGGGTGTCGTGGTCGACCACAATCACGGAGTTGCCATCATGGAGGAGGTCGCGCACCACGCCTAAGAGGCCGACAAGATTGGCAGGGTGCAGACCAATCGAGGGCTCGTCTAAGACGTAGAGCACACCGGTGGTGCGGTTACGCACGGCACGCGCTAACTGCATGCGCTGGCGCTCGCCATTAGAGAGTGTCGAAGTTGCGCGGTCTAAGCTTAAGTAGCCTAAGCCCAGCTCTAAGAGGCGGTGCGCATTGAGGTTAAAGGCCTCTACCATGTTGCGCGTCATCTCGCGCATGTCAGCGGGCATGACCTCTGGTAAGCCCTGTACCCAGTCATAGCACTCATACAAAGAGAGGGCACAGACCTGCGCAATGTTGCTGCCCTTAATGGTGGGCTCTAAGAGCTTAGGCGCAAAGCGCGAGCCGCCACAGTGGGGGCAGGGCTGTACTTTTAAGAAGCGCTCTACTCGCTTCATGCCTTTTTCGTCTTTGACCTTTGAGAGCGCGTTTTCTACGGTGTAGACTGCATTGTAAAAAGTAAAGTCCAGCTCCGTGCTCTGTCCTGTAGTCTTGTTGTGGTAGAGGATGTGTTTCTTTTGCGCAGGGCCGTGCATCACGATCTCTTTTTCGTCGGCAGAGAGATCCTTGTAAGGCACATTTGTTCGCACGCCCATGGCACGGCAGACGTCAGTCATCAGTGACCACATGAGCGTACCCCATGGGCGCACGGCACCCTCATCAATGGTGAGCTCAGGATCAATCAGCGTGGACTCATCAACCTCACGTACCATACCGGTACCATGGCAATGCGGGCAGGCACCACGGCCGTTAAAAGCGTAGTCTTCGGCAGAGTAGACCGGAATCTCTTCCCCGCACTCGGGACAGCGGTAGTCGAGCATGGCCGCGACGGCAATGGTCGGTGGTACCACATGGCCATTTTTGCAATGACGGGTCGCAAGGCGCGAGAAGATGAGGCGGATGGTGTTTAACAGCTCCGTGCCGGTACCAAAGGTGCTGCGCATGCTTGGCACGCCAGGGCGCTGCCTTAAAGCTAAGGCGGCGGGCACATACATAACCTCATCGACATCTGGTTTGCTCGCTTCGCTGATACGTCGCCGCGTGTAAGTGGAGAGGGATTGCAGATAGCGCCGTGAGCCCTCGGCATAGAGCGTCCCTAAGGCCAGAGAGGACTTGCCGGAGCCAGAGACACCAGCAATGGCCACCATCTTTTGTAGTGGCACTTTGACGTCGACGTTTTTGAGGTTATGGACACGAGCGCCATAGACCTCGATGTTCTCGGGGATGTCTACATGCTCAGCAAGGCCATGGTCAGGGGCGGCAGTGGTGGCACTGGCAGAGTCAGCAGCAGTCGCGGCTGTAGCTGTAGCTGTAGCGGCAGCTGGGGCTTTTGTGTGGGGTGCGGTGGAGCTGATTGCTCCAGAGGAGCTTTTATGGGCAGCAATGCTCAGGGCTGGTGAGAGCGTGTGATCAGTTGCGCTGGGGGTGGCCATAATGAAACTCTCCTCTGATAATGGGGACAACTCGGTAGAGGCAAGCCCTGCTTGAGGACTGAAATGCTCTCTGGTAGGCTGGCAAGCAAGTGCATAGCGCTGTCGGCATACCCACAAACCTCAAGAGAGGTGGTCTGCTGAGCGCATCATAACCTCATCCCTAAAGTTCAATGAGGTCTCAAGATACGCCCATCCAGCTTACTTCTGGTAGTGGTATCTGCCGCTCACCTTTACAGCTGCGTTGCGGGAGCGCTGGGAGAGGAACCACAGCAGCTGTAAGTGACTGCAGATCTTAGTGGCAGAGTAAGTGCCGTCTTGGCGTGGTGGTATAAGCGCGCTGGGCTTAGCGAGCGCATGCTGCCATGTGGGGCAAGCCGTCTCTTTTCCAGAGTAACACGCTGCTGCTATCCACATGAAGTGCACTGAAGCTGCGGGTAATGCTTGTCTCTTAGCGCTGCTAATGTAGCACCAAAAGATCAATGGCGGTGAGGAAAAAGTGGGCGTTACTTTGAGTTTGGTGGAGAGGGTACCAACGCTACTCCACGTTTAGTCAAGCTAAAAGCCATCACTACGAACGGCACAACTGCTGGAGCACAGTGACTCTACTGCTTTTTGGTATCCACCAAAATCTGCGGATAGCCAAAAAGCCAGTAAAGGACAGTATGCGGGGACAAAACAGCAAGGCGGGGCTGTGCAGGGAAGCTGAGAGGGGCATAGGAGCTGAGTGGTGGTCAGCTAATCTTAGGAATGAGTGCTCTCATAACTGGCGGATGCAGGGGTAAGTGCTGGCAATAACCAACACCTCGAGATAAAGGGTGGTCTAACTTGAGCCTACTTTAAGGTGAGGCAAGCATGCTTGCTATAAAACACGTCATCTATTAGGTAAGTCGTTACTTAGTGGCACCGCTTGTAGAGAGATCGCTTAGCTCCAGTGAGGACACTGATCAGGAGCGGGAAAAGGTAGATAAAAGGCTAGCAGCAAGGCGGGACGCAAGAAAGCAAAGGTGGCGGGCGCAGGCAAGCAAGGAAAAAGGAAAGCAGGGCGCGTCCTTACAGCTTACACCTGACAAACGCAAAAAGGGCTGGGAACCAACGGCCCCCAACCCTTTTTCTACGGCTTACGCCACTGCTGACGCAGTAGCTGGTGCTTGCAGCTTAGGCAAAAGCCTTAGTCTCACACATCACACCATCGTCCATGGTGAAGTGCTGTAAGGAGCCTTGCTTGGTCTGGATGCAGAAGTAAGCTAAGCCCTCGGCACCGGCCTTTGTGCAGCGCTCGCAGGATGGATCGACACGCAGGCAGTCACCGGCCTTTACTGCAACGATCTCGCCGTCTAAGTAGAATTCACCGCAGCCCTCAGTGATGAGGTAGAGCTCCTCGTTTTCCTTGTGCTTGTGCACAAATGGAATGGCGGCACCTGCTGGCAGACGGTTGTAGGAGACCTCGCAGCCGGTTAAGTTCATCTGATTGTGCAGCTCGGTACGGGCGGCATCGGCAGGAATGCTGAATTTAGCAAAAGCGCTCATCGTAATTTTCCATTAATCCGCAGGGTTACGGTCACAGAACCACACCTCACGTGGGCTCTCACTCATCTTTACTGACAAGACTCTGCGCTGAGATGGCTCTGTGTTCGTGTGTATGGTTGCAGTGTACACCTGTGTGACGCCCTCTTGAAGTAGGCACAAAAAAGTACCCCAGTCACCTTTTGGTAACCCTTGGACAGAGACGCGGCGCGCAGAAGAAAAAAATTTTTTTAGGCGCAGATCACTTGGGTGCTACCATGGTAGCAGCGCAGTGTGAGCACAGCATTGGTCAGCATTTGCAGAGTAGGGGTGTCGTGGTGGACACCACATAGGAGGCCGTTATGACAGCAGCAGCTTTGTCTCGCCATCCGTCACCTGCGTCCTATACGCAGGACTCATCCTCTGCCCTGAGCTCAAAGTCAGCACCTACAGCCTCTCAAGCCACGTCTCCGGCTTTCGCACCTGCTGCCGCTGGGAGTAATGCCCAAGGTGGTGCTGGCAGTTCCCGCCGCTCTTCTTCTTCTTCTTCTTCTTCTTTGCCGACCATACCAGCTAATCTGCCCCCACGGTTGCGCCATCTTTACGCTGTTTACAGTGACTATCGTGAGTCGCAGCAGCAAGCGACCTTAGCTCAGCGTGGTCAGAGCCAATTGCAGGGGCAGGCGCCACAGAGCAGCCCAAGGCCAATTCCACAAGCAACAGCAGGTGCTACTGCTGATGGTTCTTCTTTAGCGGCAGAGCGAGGTGCGACAACTACAGCGTCCGCACCGCTCTCACGGCCGCTACCAACAGCAGCGGCTACTACGAGTAATGCTGCTATGACCGCGTCAGCAGCATCAGCGGCAGGGGCGCATGCTGGTGCTGATGCAGCGTATGCTACTGTCCCTGACCAGCTGCGTGCTCCTGTGTCTGCAGCGGTGCCCATTGCGCCTCAGACTCAGGGGCCTTGCCTTAGTTTTGCGGCGTATTGCCTGCGCTACCTTTATCGGCCACTGCTAAGTAGTAATGACCTCCTCTCTTACGATCTGCGCTTAGGCTTTGCGCATGTGCCCTTAGTGGTGTTGCACCGGCCTCATGGGCTGTTGCTCATTGATCTCTACACCGCTCCCGCTTCCTATCTCCAGCAGCACTTAGAGGAGCTCTTACAGCGGCGTCATAACCTCTTACACCTCAAGCAGCAATTGCTGGATACCTCCGCTCGCGCCTTGCACTGGACTGACGCACAAAAGCAAGCGGCTCAGCGCTCTACAGTGATTCTCTTAAGTCTCGTCTCTTGTACCCATGAGCAGATTAAGCAATTACTGCATGTAGTCTGTGCTCCCCACCATCTGCACTCCAAAGAGCGGCGTGAGCTCTTAGAGCTCTTTACCGGACGCTTACCTGAGGTGCAAATTCGCTATGTTGCCGCCAGTAACCGTGCCCGCTTACAAGAGCACCTACAAGCACTCTACCAGCAACCACAGACGGACTTCTTTGCTCAAGGGCAGAGTACCGCGCCTTTGTGGCTTACTCCCGCGCAAGTGCTGTCTCATGAGGCAGCAGCTAACGCTGCCAGCGCCACAGAGCCAGCAGGGGCGGGCGCTGTAAACGTTGCCACTGCAGCGACGGCGACTAAAGTAGAGACCGCCAGTACTGTAAGCTCATGGCCTGCCAGCTTCTTTGGTGGTGCCTTAGCACTACCTGCAGTACAAGAGGCAGCGTCTACTCAAACACCGGACAAGCACCTCTTTGCCTGTATTGCGTGGCCCCAGCCGCTGGGCTTTACTGGTAGTCAATGGCAGCAATGGGCGCGTTTTATGAGGCAGGCTTCTTTTACTTTCCAGCCTACCTCTGCGCAGCAGGTCTTTACCCCACAGTACACTCAGTTGGAAATTGCAGCGCGGCAAAAGCCGCAGCACACTGAGGTGGAGCTACCAGCAGCTAAAGACAGTAGTGCCACATCAGAGACGCCTGCTCTTGTAGAGCGGAGCGCCCCTGAGAGCGTAACAGACAGTGGTGAGCTCAGCTTCTTACAATTGGATGGCTTTCAGGTAGAGGCGATCTTAAGCCCAGAGCCAGTATTGCTCATTAATGGCGTCTTTGGTGCGGGACGCAGTGCTGTCTTGCTAGAAAAGGCGGTGTACACCTATATCCGCCTCACTAAGCAGCAGGCGGCTCTGACTATTAGGGGCCGCGCTCGCACGGCAGACGGTGCAGCTATCACGGCGCCGCTGCCAGCTACTAGCACGCCTGCAGCTACTAACGCAGGGAGTGGCGGGAGTGGTGGCAGTGGTGCTGGTGCAGACAGTGCCGCTGCAGCTACAGCTGCTGGCACTGATGGAGTACGGGTACTGCTCTTACATCATCACGCCGCGCGTGGTCAGTGGTATCAGCAGAGCTTGCAGCAGCATTTTGCGGCGGTGCCTTTGGCTGACTTTGCGGTGTGGGCATGGGAGTCGTACTGGCCTGCTTTACAGCAACAAAAGCAGACACAGGAGCCAGCATCGACAGCAGCACCATTACCACAGAGCAGCGTCACGCGCGCAACATTACCGCGCTGTGCTGTACTCATCATTGATGATGCGCAGGATTTACCACTGAGCTCCTTACAAGAGCTTTGTGCCTACCACCAACCACAAGCGCTGTTTTTAGGTGCTGACTTTTGTCAGGATATCAGTATCTGCTACCAGCAGCCTGAGGTACGTGCGCAGCTGTGGTCATGGCTAAAAGAGCAAGCTACCTTACTGCGCGGTGCCGCGCATGGGGGCTTGTGGCCAGAGGTGCAAGCGCAGCTTTTGTCCTTAAGTGAGCGGCGTATTCTCCAAGGAGTAAACCCAGCGTCTTTACCAGAGCAGCGCCTCTTACCTCTGACCTATCGTGGCTCGCCGTTGGTGGCGGCCATGATCTTTAAGTACCAGCTACAGGCGTTTAGCACCGCCCGTATTGGCTTTGATCTGCGCACACTCTGCGATAACTTTACGCTGATGGAAGATGAGGACGAGACCGAGACGGTTGCCAGCGCTACTGCCAGTGCTACAGCAGCTACCGCTGCGAACGCTGGCGGTACAGCCGCTCCCGAGCGCACGATGCTAGCGACTGCGACCGATGCCTCTTCTGCAGCGCCTCTCGCTCCACGTGATGGCTCGGCTTTGGCGGTAAAGGCATGGCTGGCGCGCTGGACACAGCGTGTTGGTGGTGTCTATGACCTCACGACTCCACAGGGCTTAAAAAACAGCGCCGGTAAGATCACTTGGCGGGCGTTAGATACCAGCAAGGATTTTTGGGAGTTATTGCCACTCTTACGCCGTGAGGCGCTGGCTTTTGTTAAGACCCAAGAGGCACTCTTTGATTTACCGCTAGCAGCACAGCAGCGTGGTCAGGGCAGCACTGGTAGTGGCGCACTCGCGGCTAATGCAGCTATTGCACGGGAGCAGAGCGCAGCGCAAGGCGTGGCGTATGGTGATGAAGCATGGGGTGGTGTCAGCATCATTGGTAACAGTGTACCTGCTCTGTACTGTCTCGATTTTCTCTTACGACAGCAGGGCTTACATGTGCGCACACAAGCGCTGATGGGGACGCTTGAGGAGGTGATTCTCACAACACTGACGCAGCTTCTCTTACCAGCTGGGGATAAAGTCAGTAGCGAAGATCAAGCGCACGCGACCCTAGTGCGCTCCAGTATCAACAGCTTACACCATGCGCTGGTGACGCAAGGGCGTAACGAGCAGCGCTTATGGCGGCAGTTACCTATACTCTCAAAGATAGTGCAGTCACAGTGGCAAGATTATGCGCCGCAGCGCTGGCAATGGTGGCAAGAGTCCTTACCTCTGGTAACGGCGGTACAGACCATACTGCGCTATCCTGAGCAAGAGGCGCAAATTAGACGCTCCGTGCCCGCGCAGCTGCAAGAGCGGCTGGGCTCTTGTTTTGGGCAGCTGGCTAAGCTCACCTTTTCATGGGAGCCATGGCAACAGCGCTCGTGGTTACAGCGCTGCCATGAGCTTAAGCTACCACCACAGGCCATCCTGACACGCTCACCTGAGGTCGCACTCATGGCGCTGGTACTCGCGCAACAGCTGTCTACAGAGCGCGAGAGTACAGTGCAATCTTTAATTGGCCCATGGCGCGAGCGCTTACAGGCTCCTTTTATTGCCCTGCGCTTAGTGCGGCTCTGTGCCGCATGGCTGCTTAGTGCAGCTGAGCCGTCACTACAGAGCCAATGTGGGCAGCTATTGCGGGCTTTTGTTGCTAAGGCGCAGCACAGTGAGGTGGTGGCGGCTTTGCAGCAGCTGGTGCCGCTGCTGCATCAGTATTTAGAGCGCTGCTTGTGGCAGGTAGACATGGGGAGAGGTAGCGATAGTGCGCAGCACGCGATTATGCCGCGTAATACCGGTGTTAACCTCAGTACTATTCCGGATTTTCTCGGCAGTGAGAGTGAGCGCGTCTTGGTGCTCTTATTGGGAGAGCAAGTGAGTCCTGAGCTGGTGTATGGGGCACTGTCGCGGGCTCGTAGTGAGTTGCGCTTGCTTTACCAAGAGCCAAGCTTAGAGCAGAGTGTGGTGCCAGTGATGGCGGAGGCAACGCAAGAGATTGCGGCCTTACATGCCCAGCTGACGGGTATTTCCTTAGAGCAGTCTCCGCTGCTCACGACAAGTGCTGATGATAAGCTCGAGGAGGAAGAGGAGCCGGAGCGCAAGATGATGGTGGTGGGCTTTGGCTCGATCTCTTAAGGCACGACTCTGTTGCACTCTATACGGCTGCACTTGGCTTTCTCTCTGCGCGCAAAGCTGCAGGTGCTCCCAGAGCATCCTGAGGTCAGCTTTGTACTTAGCACGCAGGGGTAGCATCATGCCCTCGTAAGCTAACACAGATAGCAATGTGCTCGAGATTTAGCCTGCTTAACAGATGGCGCGAAGCGTCTTACGACCACCCTTAGGGATGGAGTGCTGGGATGAGGCGTTTGCAGGGCATTCGTTTGGTTTGGTTTGGGGTAATCGCTGGTGATTACCTTTGACCTAGAGTTGTCGGCGCATGCCCCACTCGTAAGAGTGGGGTTAGCCGACATTTAGTATTGGGGCTTTAGCCAAGCATAGCGTACACACATCCTCAGCCTTTGAGGGATCGTTTTGTGGTACCAAGCACGTAATAAAGGAGTATAATTAGAGATTTGATGTTTAGACCATCCAAACGGGTATAAGCTGTTACAGACATACATCTTGCAGATGTATAGCCTAGATTTGAGGAATATAAGCGCTTAGCTATTTGAT
>CASEBB010000053.1 GCA_949286015.1 uncultured Succinivibrionaceae bacterium
GCTTACGCTGCTTGGCAACTTGCGTTGCTATGTTGGCTAATCTCAAAGTTCTTTCTCAAGAACCCACACAGATTGTTCGTATCCGAATTTTTAAAGAACTACAAAGCGCTGTGGCTTTGCTTTGCTGTGTCGCTCAGTGCGTCGCAGCGGGGACGTATTTTAAGGATTTCCCACCCCGTGTCAACAACTTTTTTAAAAATTTTTGAAAAAAGTTTTGCGCGGAGTTTCATAATACCTAAAGATATCTCACAAAAACGTGATTTATATCAAGTTTTTGCTAAATTTTCCTCCCCAAAAGCCTTTTACCACTCATTAGCATTGCTTATAAAACTCACCATAACTCATAAGCAACACTTATAAGCTGATACTTCTTCAGGGAGGAAAGGCCATTGTCAGGGGTAGGCTGTAAGCAGCTTTTTGGTCAGCAAAGAGCGTAAATATGTGCTTTCTCGGCGTAAGTTGCTTCTTGGGGAAGCTTTAAGGTGTCACCTGTGCCTGCCTGTAGCGGCAGACGCCACCACGCAGTGCAGGCAGGGCCTCTATCCCTAGACCTGTCTGCACTGCTCCCTCTTTATGTACGCAGGGGCAGCAGCTCCTCCTGAGCCACTGGAGCTACTACTTACCCTGCTCCTTGGTGGCTGCTTGCGCAGCCTCAGCAGCTCGCACTGCTGCAATTTCTGCTTTGGTACGACGCTTACGCTTTGGCTTTACAGCAGGCTCTGCCGTCTCGACGCTGTCAGCTACAGAAGGAACGCTCTGAGAAGTCTCTGCTGCGTCCGGTGCTGCTGCCACTTGGGTTGCAGCTTCAGCCTCTCGTGCCGCTGCCATTTCCGCCTTGGTACGACGCTTACGCTTTGGCTTGACCACAAGCTCTGCCGTCTCGGCGCTGTCAGCTACAGGAGGAGCGCTCTGAGAGGTCGCTGCTGCATCCAGTGCTGCTGCCGCTTTGGTTGCTGCCTCAGCATCTCGGGCCGCTGCCATTTCCGCCTTGGTACGACGCTTACGCTTTGGCTTGACCACAACTGCTGCGATCTCCGTCGTCTCTACAGTGTCAGCTACAGACGCGGCAACTGAAGACTGCCTCACAGCAGTCTCTTCTGGTGTTGGCGCTACTGACGCGGCTATCTTCGCTGTCTCTACTGGTGTCTGTAAAGCTTGTGGCTGTACTGACTGCGCTGCCGCTATCTTAGTAGCTGTCTTAGCTGTAGGCTCAGCTTGCTGCTGTTGTTGTGGTTGTTGCTGTTGGGCCTGCTCGGCATTTAGTTGTAAGCGCGCCGCCAAGCCGCTCTCGCGCTCCACAGAGTGACTAATCGCATAAAGCAAAGCACCTACCGAGCTCACCAGCTCCACACACTTCTTCGCACGGGTAATACCTGTGTACACCAACTCCTTGGTTAACACGCGGTTAACCCTATCTGCGAGCACCATCGTTACCTTGTCATACTCCGAGCCCTGCGACTTGTGAATTGACATCGCATAGCCCGTACTATAGTTCGTCAAGAGTAAGGTGCTAATCACATTAACCTTGGTAAAGCTTTCGCCATCGACCTCTTCTACGCCCACCGGAATAAAGACACGCAAGACTTTGGCGCGCTCTACCTCCGCTAAAGACGTGTCAGTAAAAGCAGCAGAGCTGCTATCTGTATATGTAGGGGCATCTGCCGCTGTGCTGCCTACAGCAAGGCTGCCATCAGTAGTGGTAGTGGTAGTGGAGTTGCTATTTTCTGCCACCATTACCGCAGGCTCAAACTCCTCATAAGCACAGAAGCCTACATAGCCATTGACCAAGCCCAGCACCGGATCATTCTTGGTAATGATAATGATCTGCCCTGGGAAAAAGTCTTTCGGCCCAAAATAGCCACGCCCACGTAAGTACGTGCGCTTAACCTCAGCGGCAATCTGCTCGTTTAAAGCCACATCACCTAAGGCGCCGCTGTGGTTGGAGCACAGCAAACGGAAGCGATCCATCAGCTTAAACAGCTCTTCCCGCTCACGCGGATCACGGCTCACCTTAAAGTCATTAGCCGCCAGCTTCTCTAAAAACGGCGCGTAATTGTCCTTGACGCCAGGCTCAACAGCCTTGCGCGCTACGACGCGGCGCACACGCTCTAAGTTAAGCTGATCCCACGTCATATCCTCATCAATGGCGATGCCTAAGCGCTCAATCTCCGCCTCTAAGACCAGTGATTTCTCATTGGCAATCTCGTAAAAGCTAATGGCTGGCTTGAATGGAGGCATGTTCGCCTCAATAGCCAGTTCTCTAGCCGCCAGCGCCGCCTTGGTAGGCTTCTGCGCTCGCGACTTTTGCATCACCGCTGCAACAGCCAGTGCTGCCACCTGCTGCATTTGTGGCGACTGCACCACCTCATCATAGCAACGGACAAAGAGCTCACGTATCTTTTTAAGCTGCGCCGCACTGCCCTCGCTGCCTAATCCCTGAAGCTCCTGCTCTTGACTTTGCGCACGCTCTAAGCGCGCTTGCTGCGCCAGCGCGGATGCCTCAGCTTCAGCTTCAGCTGCACTCCCAGTTGTAGCATCACCTTGATTTCCCGCAGCGGCACTATCTTTGTCTACAGCAGTGGCCACCGCCGCAGCAACGTCTGCTACTTCCGCCGCCGCAGCTTCAGCCTCTGCTGCCACCACTTCATCCGCCGCATCTGCCGCTAACTCAGATACGCTAGTAGGTGCAAGCTCAGCAGGCTCTGCAGCCTCTGCGCTCAGGCCAAAACCTAACTCATGCTTTAAAAACTCAGTGATATGACCCTCTTGCACATTGGTCAGAGGCATCGTGCCGCGATTAGCCGCACTAATGGCACCTGCCGCACCTGCAGGCACTGACGGCGAGTTGTTCACCAAAGACGCTAACTGGCCAATTTCTGGCACATCCTTGGAGCGATAAGAAAACTGCAGTAAGGCCACGTGATCAGCAATCTTGCCTTCAAGCAGGCGCTCTTTGCTGATACCCGACATCTCACTGATAAAGTCGATAGTCTTGCTGGCAATACGCTGCGTTTCTCGTAACTCTAAGCGTGCACATAACTCCGCTAACACCGCACCAGCTTCCACCGACGACAGCTGATCCTTATCACCTAACAAGATCAGCTTGCAGTGAGGCTCTACCGCTTGCAGCAGCTTGTAGAAGAGCGCCAGATCCAGCATCGAGACTTCATCTACCACCAGCACATCACAAATCAAGCGATGGTCGCGATTAAAGATCGGGGTAGCATGGTTAGGGATCACTTTAAGTAAGCGCTGTACCGTTACCGCCGTGCTCGGAATAAACGAACGCAGCTCATCTGGCGTCAAATCAAAGATGCGCCCTAACTGCACCAAGGTCTCTTGCGTGCGCGGATCTTTCATCTGCTTTAAGATCGACTCGCCCATACGTGCTGCCGCCTTACCTGTAGGAGCACACAGCTCAATGAGGCGGTTTTCTGGGTCTAAGCAGATTAACAACAGCAGGATACGCAGCACAGTCGTGGTCTTACCCGTACCAGGGCCACCTGAGATCACGGTAAAGTTCGAGGTGGTAGACATCAGCGCTGCCACCTCCTGCCAGTTAACGACGTTAAGCTCTTCAAGCTCCTTGCTCGGAGGGAAGAGCACCGCAATCGCCTGCTGCAACTTCTCTTGCTGTTCTGCACTTAAAGTTAATGCGCCCGCATCGCGGATATAGTCAGCAATGCCCTTCTCATAGAGGTAGTAGCGTCGCAGGTAGAGGCGATCCATATCAAAGATCAGCGGCGCATTGTTCTCCTCTGGAGTACCCACGGCAATCGCACGCTGCAATAAGTCACGCACCTGCTGCACTGTATAAGGCGCGTAGCGCTTAACTACCATGAGCATTTCGTAGCGCTCTGACACATTAACCGAGAGGGTGCGCTTACGGTCACTTAAGCTATCCATGTCCTCTTGCCACGCGGCAATCACACCAAAGAGGCTATCGAGGCTCCCTAAGTTAATGCAGATATCGCCCTCTTGCATCTTGGCAAAGAGCGCCAAGAGGATCACGTTAAACTGCTCTTGGTCTTCCTTGTTGGCCAGAGGAAAATGCAGCTGCAGATAGTCAATGTAAGCAATCGTACTGCGCGACACCACCTCGGTGTTGTTCAGCGCCACATCAAGCACGGAGAGTAGGTTTTCATACCCGCCATTACGCTCGTCACAGACAAACTCCTGATACTCATCTACCGCCTCCTCAGGCGCATCTTTCTCCCATGAGCTTACTGGGGTCAGTACCCTCTCATCAGCAAAGATCTGCTGCGGAGCATACACATGCGCGGCTAAATGTACACGTGCAGCGTCCTTCTCCTCCGGAGTCGAGGCTAGTGTTAGATTAAGTGGGGTTAGTTCATCATCTGGCGACACCGACTCTGACTTCAGCACTGTCTCACGCAGAATAGACACATCGAGCGCGTTCTTCAGCTCGCCACTGCCCCAGATCAGCTGATGGTGACGGCCATATGTGGCCATAACTTCTGCGTCTGCCGCAGTAGCCTCAACCACCCCGCGATGCTCACGGTTAAACTGCGCCGTCGCCCTGACACGCCGCCCCCATCTTGAGCGTGCGGTCTCATACTGATCTGCGACATAGAAGCCCTCATGCTGTTCAGGCTCTTCATCCCTTGAAACAGCTGCGCCCGCAGCAGAGCCATACGCTGGATGGCCACCGTCATGGCCGCTATCGCCGCTATCATAACCGTCATAGCCATCATCGTAAGCAGCATTGCTCTGACTGTTGGCATTATTGTGCTGACTGCCACCATAAAAGAGGCTCTGAGCTCTGGCCATGAATTGCTGCTCAAGATCGTCGTCAGCACCTGCCATAGCCCCATCTGGCGCGCCGTTATTTCCCCTGTCATCCTCAGCGTAAGCAGCATCTTCCGCCTCAGGGCCATAGTAGTCCTCAGCATACTGATCCTGCTGATAATCATCTGGCTGATCCTGCTCTGGCGGCAGAGGCTGCTGCCAGTGCTGTGCTGGCTGCTGTTCTGGCTGCTGTGCCGACGCTGCTGCTCCCACTTGATTAGAGCGCACCTCTTGGGCAGCCGCCTCTGGCGTGTGGGCTTGTGTCTTCAAAGCATCGTGACCGTGCTTGTTGCTGCTCTTGCTGTTCGTGCTCATGCTCAACCTGCTGCCAAGAAACGAGATTAAAACGGGAACGGGATTAAGGTACCACCTTACAAGGCGGTGATGCGCTGCGTCTTACCGCCCTTGAGGTTGTCTTTGCCCGTCATAGGGCTTGCTGTGCCCGCGGTGGGTCTTACTGCTCTTCGCCGCCTAAGATGGCATCCAAACGGTAGATGTCATCAAAGTCGAGCTTGGTCATAAACACACCAGGGGAGATCGCATCACGCAGGTAATTGGCGCGCATACCGCGTAAGTACAGATAAATTACACCGCCAATGTACTTGTCATAGAAAGCCCGCAGCTCCTCATAGGTGGCCGTAAACGGCACCGCCATACGGCGCTTTAAGAAACGATACAGCGCCAGCGAGTAAATCAAGAACTGCACATCATAGCGGTGGGTGTAAATCGAGGCCAGCAAGTCACCACGCTGGTAGTCACTGGTCTTGTTGCCAAGGAAGTTGGTCTTGTAGTCAATCACAAAGTACTTATAGTCAGGGCCATAAGGAACACCATCATGCTCAGCCTGCTCCTCAGCCTGCATACGCGCCATTTGCTTAAAGGTGTACTCAGGGTTGAGCTCCAAATCATCGAGCAAATGCTTTGGCGCCGTGCTGCCAGCATCTTCAAGATCGTCTCTTAAGGTGAGCAGGTTCTCTTGGAACTCATCATTGAGTTCCTCTGGAATGTTGCGCAACAGATCTTGGCGGAAGCGCATTGGCAAGCGTGTGTTGAGGTCAAAACGGCAAGCAAGGTCGATCGAGCCATGGCAATAGCCAATGAGTTCTTTGCGGCCTAAGCGCAGCGACGGAATGATGTTATGCGCCTGTGGTGGCAACATCTTATAGGCCACCTCTTGGCAAATCTTATCGATGCTAGCGATGTTAAAACGCGAGTTGGACATCATAAAGTCCATCTCCCGCTCAAAGCTCAAAGGCTCCATATCAGCAAGCGCTAAGCAGTGGTAGCGGCCACGCACAATTGGCGCCTCCAGCACATCATTAAGCCACTCACTCATGCTGAGATTAAACAGCGTTGCAGGAGAGTCACCGAGGCCCGTCATCTTGCCAATCGTCTGATCGACAAAGTACTTGTAGCTCATGGTAAGCGACATGCGATACATGACGTCGCTTATCAGATAGTCCTCCCAGCCACGCTCCCTCAGCTGCGGAAAATCAATGTTTTGCATGATGAGGTGGACAAAGGTACCAGGACGGGCACCACGTGGGAAGTCTCGCGCCGCCGTGCCCTTTCTCTCCTTGACCATTTTGGCGTAGAAGATACCCCCATCCTCGTAACACTGCTGTGCCAGCGCCGAAATGGAGTAGTCAGGATCACCTAAGGAGCACACATCCGTTAAGTTGGTCGGATACAGTACCTCGCCCTTGGCCGCGAGGTTAGGCTCAGGCAATGCATTGACCTCAGCTTTCATGGCGGCATTAAAGCGGATCTTGGCATTGTGCCCACCGCCTCTGATCATATCCTTATAGGCGGTGTCGTCAGCACCATCATGTAAGTGCGTTTCCTCCTGATCGGAAGCATTTTGGGCAATAAAGCCCGTAGCATCACCCTTAACGAGGCTGGTGTAGGAGAAGATATTAAAGCTGGTGTCGATAGCATCCTTGTAAAGGAATGACATGGCGCATGGCAGCACCTCAAGGCCCTGCTCACCGGCAGCGTACTTGGTCTTAAAGTTATTAAGATCCGCATCGACCTCAAGGCCAGAGCTCTGCCTATCAGGATCAACCTTAGCGCTTTGCGGCACCTTGCCCACTTCAGGGTTACCCTCTTCATCCTCAAGAGGTGGCAACCACTTCTCGCCATCGAGCAAGGTAAAGAGTTCAGGGTGCTGGGCAGCAGCATCAATAAAGAGCTGCGCATCAGCGGAGTCCACACCGTGTACCTCAGGACGGCCTTCTTCATTTAAAAAGGCCGTCAGTGAGTGATCGCCCTGCATCGCGGCCAAAGCGCTAGGAGCACCACGGCTACTAGAGAAGTTACCCACGATAAAGAAGTTGGCGTAGCGCGCACGAGTGATCGCCACGTAGAGTAAGCGCATTTGCTCACGGCGATCGTCATCGACGCTCTGCTGGCTTGCTTGCACCCTAATAGTACGTGGTACTAAGCGACTGCCGCTGCCACTTACCGCCACCGTGCTGTCTGCTGCCGAGCTGTCAGCAGCTGCGCTGACCGCAACAGCCTCTGCGTCCTCTGTATCGGCTGTGTCGGCTGTGGTCAACGCGTCAGCAGCGTTTTCTGTTGCTGCTTCTGCTGCGGCGCTTTCAGCTGCAGCCGCCATATCAGCAGAGGCTGTTCCCGCCTGCTGTGCAAAGAGCTTTACCACCTCGATATCGTGATGCGGTTGGTAGTCAAGCACGATGTGCTTATATTTCTCCGCATCGTAGTACTTGCTGACGCCGTAGAAGTCATCACGGCCCTCACCTACACTTAAGCTCGTCCACAGGAACGGCATGATCACCACTGGGAACTCCAAGCCCTTGGATTTGTGCACGGTAATGATCTTGACCTGCTCCTGCTCCGACTCTAAGCGCTTTTTGGTGACGTCCTGATCAAAGAGCGCTTGGTTTTGGTAAATGAGCTCATAGAACCAGTGCAGCTGCGCCTGAATGCCACCCTTTTGCGTGTGCGCCCGCTGCATGATCTCACTGATGTGACAGTAGTTGGTGTAAAGACGCTCACCGTCCTTGAGGCCTAAAAGACGCGCACACAGGTCATGGCGCGGATCGGCGGCCCACTGTAAGAAGGCAGGCATAAAGCCATAATCTTCCCAGACCTGTGCACACTGCGTCATGATCTTTACTTCTTGCTCGAAGTTGGCGTCGTTGGTGAGTACCTTAAACTCCTCAGTTGAGAGCGAGAGTAAGCGTGAGCCTAAGACACGGGAAATCTTGTGGCGGTTAGTGCAGTCACACATCGCCTCCATGAGGTAGCTCAACTCTAAGCACTCTGCTGATGGGCCACCCTCGCCATCTGAGAGTACCGAAGAGCGATCGGAGTAGTAGACGCTAGGGATTAAGAGCTCCCACAGCTTTTGCTGCATGAGGTCACTCTCACGGGCCGAGCGCACTAAAATCGCGATGTCTCCTGACTTTAAGCGGCGCTGGCCCGCTTTGTCGTTAATCTCACCGTCGTCTAAGAGCTTACGTACCAGCTGCGCGCCAATGGTGGCGTAGTAGTCATTGAGGGTATCTTTGTTTTTGATCTCACGAGAGATAGAGACCACGTAGGTGTTAGCGCGGCCTTGCTGCTTGATGTGGCCATCAGGCGTAAGCAGCGGTTGCCACAATTGCTCGCGCTTTATGCGCGGTGCGGCCTCGCTCTTTGCACTTGCAGCGGCTTTAGCCGCAGTTGCCCCCGTGGCAGCATCACCTGCTGTCCCCTCGGCACCTGCTACACCCTCGGCATCAGCTTTTGCCGCATCCCCAGTCAGCTCCGACTCAGATAACGCCGTCACATGTGGCAGTTGCGCTGACAGCGCGGCCACTTCAGCAGCACCTACTGGTGCTACGGGCTTTACTACCTCCTCCTGCTCTGAGGCTGCATCCTGCACTAAGAGGAGGTCGTCTAAGTTGTGCAGCGTAAAGGCAGCCTGTGGAGGCTGTAATTGCGCTAAGGCCTGCTGCTGGGAGGCCTTACTGGTCTTACGCTGCACCGCCTCAATTTGCGCGGCGAGCTTTGCACGCTGCCCTTTTTCGATACCAGATTTCACCGGCTCAAAGGAGATGTTTTGCTCATCAAAAGGGTTGAGGTTGTTTGGATTGAGCTCCGTACCGAAGATGGCATTGCTGGCAAAGACCACATCAGGCGAGGAGCGATAGTTGGTGTCGAGGGTGTAAATACCACTGCCTTGGGTCAGCTCGACAATACGCTGTTTGGCTTTAAGGTAGGAGTTGATGTCAGAACCACGGAAGGCGTAAATCGACTGCTTTGGATCGCCAATGAGGTAGCAGTAGGACTTATCGCGCAGCGCTTGTGAGTTGAGGTAGATGCTAGAGAAGATACTAAACTGTACCGGATCGGTGTCTTGGAACTCATCGATCATCGCCAATGGATAGCGAGTACGAATAAGCCACGCTAAGCGATAGCCTAAGTTATCGCGGGCGTTTAAGGCGTAATCAAGGCGGCGCAGCACGTCATCGGTGCTCATGACATGCAGCTCTTGGCAGCGGTGGTCAATCTCGTTGTTCATGGCAATCGAGACTAAGGTGCGCACTAAGAGCGGGAACTGCTGTAGCAGCTGGTCGTTTTGCGCTAAAACCGTATTTAAGGCCTCCTGTAACGCTATAAGTGGCTGCACCAGCGGCTGCATAAAGGCGGCGTCATACTTAAGGCGGCGGTTGTAAAGAGCCGTGGTAGCCAAATCAAACTTAACGACCTTTTGCGCCGCAGCAAAGAACTCACGGCGTCTGGCCGCATAGTCAGCCTCGGCCACAGTAATTTGCTGCTCATTGCTGGCAGCTGCTTTGACCTGCTCTAAGCGCACTTGTGCCGCTTGCACTGCTTCGATGCTGCTAAAGTAGCTGCGGACGTTTTCTAAGAAGTCACGACCGGAGGCGACGAGCTTAGGCTGCTTTTTGTTGGTGCTGTCAAAGACGGCGGCGGTAAAGTCACCGCTGTTGCTATCGTAAAACTGGGCTAAGGCAGCAGCATCAAATTTAGGCAGCTGCTCCACAGCGATAGCATACAGCTGCTCTTGCAACGCGTTAAGCTGCGTCTCCATGGTGCCAATAAAGGCCACCAATTGCGGCTCTAAAGGCTGCTCGGCATCTAAGGTGAGATTGCAGTCATGAAGCAAGTCCTCAATTCCTAAGAGCTGATAGCCAAAGAAACCGGCCTGTGGATCAGATAAGCGCACCGAGTTGAGCACAGAGATGTGCTGGTAGAAGTTAAGCGGGCCCTGCTCTTCCTCAGCAGCGGCGCTAGCACCGGCTCCAAAGGCGCGGCGGGCGGGTACAGTGAGCTGCTGTAACAGCTGCACAGAGCTGTCCTTTTTGTAAAAGAGGCGGCGCCAGACGCCATAGCAAGCCTCGTGAATCACGTCCTGCAAGTCGAGCTTCAGCTCGGTGTTGAAAGCCTCACCGGCTTCTAAGGCGAAGATCTGCGTTAAGGCGCTATTGCAGAAGGAGTGGATGGTGCAGATGGCAGCGCTGTTAATCATGCGCTCGGCACGGGTGAGAACCAAAATGGCCTTACGTAAGAGGGAGCCCTGCAAGTCATTGCTGTCGCTGTGACCAGCTGGCGCGGTAGCGGCCTCGTCGGCAAAGTCGTCGCTTGCAGCGCCCGCCCCTTTGCCCACAGGCAGCGCGGCCGCACGATTTAAGAGCTCGCGTAAGAGCGCCGCGAGGATAGCGTCGTGATCAAAGCCGCCCTCACGTAAGAGCTTATCGAGGTTTAAATCGACTAAGAGGTCGTCAAGCTCCGCGTCGGTATAGCTCTGGGTTGACCACACGGACACGTCCAAGGTGCCACTGTTTTGTGCTGCACTGGCGTTGACAGCGCCAGCCCCTAATGAGTCGTCCTTTACGTGGAGAGCTACAGACTGATGACGCTGCTGGCGCTGCATGGTCTCGACTTGCTTACGGGCAATGATCTCCTCAGCCTTTTGCTTTTTGCTGCTGCGCTTTTTCTGGCTGTGACGCTCTAAGGTCTCCTTGAGGTTGGCTTGAGCTGCTTCTAAGGAGCGGTTTTGCTCTAAGGCGGAGACGACAGAGACTAAGGCGTAGTTGAGGAAGTTCTCAAAGTAGATGCGTGCCTCACGGATACGGCTGTAGATACGCTGGCGCAAGTCGGAGGTCGCAGCATTGGTAAAGGTGACGATTAAAAGTTCGTCAAGTTGCAATGGGCGCTCTAAGCGGGTTTGGTCGGTGCCTGAGCCTAAGAGGGCGCGCAAAACCAGATTGGTAATGGTGTAGGTTTTACCGGTGCCGGCACTGGCCTCAATTAAGGCTGGCTGCGCTAACGTAAAGGACATGACGTCCAAGGTCTTTGAGGGGGCATTGCGCAGCTGGCTATGGCGGCGCGGGCCAGTATAGTGCTTGCTGCTACTGCTACCTTGCTTTGCATTAGCAGCAGTAGTAGTAGTAGTAGTCTGCGGCGTATCTGTAGCGGTCATGGTGCTGCTAGCAGCGGGTGTGGTGCTGTTTGGGGTGTGAGTATGTGGCTTGTTAGCAGCAGTGGTCATGATGTGTATTCCTAAAGGCCAGCGGGGAGGCGGCTGACGGATACGCGCGAAAGTGTGAGGGAGTGGTGGAGTGGTCTGGGAATGGTCTGGGAGTGCTTACTGTTTACTGTTGGTTATCTCGAGATAAACGGTGGCGGACTTGGAGGTATTGGCATCTTGCGCCGCTATCTCAAGAGAGACTAACGCCCTCTGATCGCCGTGGTGATGCAGGTGGCTGACGCCGGTTATATCGAGATAGGTGGCGGTAATGGAGGCGACCTCGGCGGTCTTAGTAGGGAACGACTGACTTAATAAATTACGGAATTTAGGGCACGCATGCATGACCATCTCAAGATAGGCTCAGGCTCGCTTACGCCTTTTATCTCGAGGTGGGACGTTGCAACTACGCACCAATACATCCGTCACTTATTAGCTCACTCTTTCCTAGCACCCCGAGCCATTACTCGCTTAACCGCGCCAAGTTCGGCGCAATAAGCGTCAGGTAAAAGTCGAGGAATACCGTAAACTTGCTGTTTAACACCGGATCCGTAATCACACGGCTTGGCGTGCTAAACAAGTACTCGCTCTCATTGTCAAAACCAAAGCTATCCGTAGCCTTTGGCCCCAACACCAATTGCGGCGGAAACGCATTGTTAAAGATGACATTGCGCACCAGCGCGTCCATGCAAGGGAACGGCGCACTTAAGCCTAAGACGTAGAAGACTAACAGCGCGTGCAAGATGTACTGCAACTGCTCCGGAGTAAACGCCTTTAACACGTAGCACTCACCATCACGGTCAATGATAGTCACGTCGTGACCTGCGCCATGGCAGAGATAGTAAGCAATCGCCTCTTGTAACGCCTGCATCACCAGCTTATAACGCTTTAAAGCATTGGCATTGCACTTCACTACATTGCCTTCTAAGGCATTGTAGTCAGAGTCCTTTTTGATCTTGCTGTCCATAGCCGCAAAGGTCGAAACCACCAGTGGCCGCTCCATGTAGGATGCTTGTAAGGTGATCTCAAAGTTGTAATCACTTGCGCCCCCCTCATGAGCATTGCTCGCAGCCGCAGAAGAGGCAGCACTAGGCTCCTCCCCCAATAAGGCAGCGCTAGCAGCACCCGCGCTTACGGCCTTAAATTGCATACTCTCAATGAGCTGTGGTAAGGAGCTAAGCTTCTCCCCTGTAAAGAGGTTCTGTGGCAGTACGATGTGCCACACTCTCTTAGGGCAAGGCTGGTGCTCTAAAGGACTTAAGTCCTCTACACCAAAGTGCTCCTGTAGCACCGCCGAGATCGAGCTGCTGCGTTCTAAGACCTGCTTAATAAGCTCGTTTTTGAAGATGCCGTAAGGCAGCTCACCTAACTCGCCCTTACGCTCCAAAAACTCCTTACGCTCCGCCAGTGGTAAGCGCAAGGCGTCGCTGACTAAGCGGTCGACCTCATGACGGCTTAAGGAGAAAACCTCATCTTCTAACTGGCTTAAGCCCTCGGTGCGCGGGAAGGTGATGCCTAAGAGGTTGCGCATAAAGAAGTGGCTAGGATTGCGCGCAAAGCCCATTAACTGCTCAAGCTCTAACACCTGCGTTAAGAATGGGGTCATGTCCGAGAAGAACACGCCTGCACCTAAGATGGCGCTGTCACTCTTTGCGAGGTCATCAGGCAGGATAAACGAGCGGTTAAAGCTTGGCAGGCGCGGGATGCCCTGTTGTATTTGCTGCGCATAATGCTGCAATACAGCCTTACGGACATGAAACTGCGCTGCAGTCTCTGCTTCCGCCGTGGCTGCTGCCCCTGCTGTAGCATCAGCACCGGCTGTAGCTGCATTGGCAGTCTCTGTTTCAGGGGTAAGCTGATCGAGCTTCACAATCGAGGCGCTGATACTGCTCGGCATGAAGTTAGCGCTGTGATAGGAGTTTAAGTGCTCCTGCACAAAGATGCGCTCATACACATGCTGCTGGCGCACACCGTCACTTACCGCATGGTCACCCTCGACCGCACAGCTATCCATGACGTAGTACATCAGCTCGCTTAAGACCACAGATGGGTTTTGTACAGTCTTATCTACAGGACTCTGGCCCAGATACGAGAAGTAAATCGAGCGCCGTGCTGAGAGCAAGGCCTCTAAGAAGAGGTAACGGTCATCAATATTGCGGGAACGGTCACCACGCTCAAAGAGATCACGGGAGCTCATGATGTTGAAGCCAGGCATGGTCTCAGCGCGGGGAAAGTCACTGTCGTTTAAGCCCAGAATGAAGATGTGCTCAAACGGCACCGCGCGCATTGGCATCAGCGAGCAAAAGTTGACCTTTTCCCGTAAGAACGGCTGGAAGTTACGCTGCGCCACTAAGCCCTGACGCAAAGTCGCGGCAAATACCGGCAGGTTGATCTTTGGACGCACAAAGAGGTGGTGGATAGTCTGCTGTAAGGTCTCTAAGACCTGCTCTACGGAGCGTAACGCCGCTAAGGTCTCAAGATCGTCAGCAAAGAAGCGTGAGGTCAGCATCTCGTGCAGCTCATGCGCCCACTCTATTGGCGTCAGAGCCAGCTCTGGGGTAAAGCGCGCGCGCAATTCGCGCAGCGCCTGTAAAAAGTCCCAGAATTTACCTAAAAGCAGCGTATCGGAGCCCTCGATCTCACTAAAGCACGGCATGGTAGTGCTGTCACCTAACAGTGAGCCTAAGAGCATGCGCTCCATACCCTGAGCAAAGGTACCAGGGATCTTAATCTCCGCATAAGGGGCGACGTCAGTCTCGTCTAAGCCCCAATACACGTGGGTGTCACGTAGCCATGTGGAGATCACCTCCACGTCCTCACGCGACATACCAAAGCGTCGGGCAATCGCCTCCTCAGAGAGCAGCTCAATCACGGTAGCTGAGGTCACACGCGTCGTACCAATCTCCAAGAGCTTGAGCAGCGACTGCGCGACCGTATTAGACTCGTCCTCAGTGAGGTCAGAGATGACAAAAGGAATAGCATCAGGATCGTCATCCTGCTGCGAGCCACCAAAGACAGCAGTAATGTGCGGGGTGTAGTCATTAATGGCAGGCACCATTACCACGATGTCACGGGGATACAGGGTACGCCCCTCCAACTTGGCGCGGTTAAAACACTCCAAGATGGCGTCACGCAGCACCTCCACCTCACGGCGCATGGTGTGGCAGGAGTGGATAGAAAAGGAGATATCGTCAGGGGCAATAATGTAGCGCTCACTGCTCTGCTCTAAAGACAACAGCTGCGCTTGCAGGCGGGCTAAGAGATTGCCACCACGCACCTCGACTACGGAGCGCTGTGCCTCACCTACACCCTCAATACGGGTGCTGGTTGTAAACTCATGATCGACATCGGGCTCACTAAAGCAAGCCACATTGTCTGGCACCTGATCACGGTCAAAGAACATGTAGAGGTTGTCACGGCCCTGCTGACCATACGACAGTAAGAGTGGATTACCGGCCACACGCTCACCGGTAGCCTCATCATAGTCGCTCTCACGTAAGGCCATGGCAGGGATGGTGAGGAACTTACGCTGTAATTCTTTGCGGGCGGTCTTGGCCTGACGGGTGGAAGCTTGAATCAGCTGGACGTAGCGCTCAAAGTCGTTACGGTAGCGTGGGGCGATGTCGGCCCAATACTCACGACATGGATTGAGCAGCATGACGTTGACGCTGCAATAATGGGAGAGAGCGTCCAAAAACTCCACCACCACGCGCGGTAAAGAGCTCACACCAAAGACAAAGACGCGCTGATAAAGCTGCGCGGCAGCCTCAGGGCTGACACGGTGCTCACGCAAATCATCGATCATGGAGGTCATGATCTGAGCACGGTCTAAGTGCTTGATTTGCCATAACAACTCTGGGCTGTTTGGCTCTAATGGGGTGAGGTCGTCCCCTGCAAAGAAGAGGTAGTTGTGGCGCAGCATGCACCAGAGCTTGATTTGCCAGACGTTATTTTTAAATTGGGCGCGCACCATGGCCACGCGCTCTTTGGTGACGGTGGTAGAAAGCAAGCGTCCGGCGGAAGAGCCTGCGCCCATACGCTGCGCGGAAGCAGCCTCGATGATGTCCTCAGGGGCATAGCCCTCGGCAAAGTGCGCGTTGTCGTCTGCGACTACGTCCTCTGCGTTGGCATCAACATCAGCGTCAGCTGGTAAATCTGAGGAGATGGTGCCCTGCCCCTTAGCGCGGATACCACTTTTCTCGCGCGCGAAGCGGCGGCACTCGTTCTCGATAAAGACGTTAATAGGGTTGGAGATGTCTTCAGGGTCTTTTTCGTAGTCAGCGAAGGCACCTAAGGGGATGTTGTTCCACGCCATAATCCAGCGCGGACGGAACATCTGGTACTGGTCTAAGGTGTCAGCGATTTTGGCGGCTAACTCAAAGGCCTTATCACCAAAGGCGTCATCGACGAGGTAGAGGCGCAGCTTTTGGTAGATATCATTGGATTTGACTGCTTCTTGGTTATATTCAGCGATGGCCTCATCTTGGATACGCTTCAGCTCAACCTCGTCCGTGATGCCCTGAGAGGCAGCCTGTTGCAAGGCGGTGACTACAGCCTTGTGCTTACGGGCGGTTGACTCGTTTTGCAGGGCGACAATGAGGGAGTAGAGATTCCACGTGAGGTGCTCACGGTCGTAGAGGTTTTGCTCGGGAGCTTCTGGGTGCAGCGTGCGGTGCACACCGTAGACAAGCTGCCAGATTTGGTGGTAATCGCAGAGGGCGGTGATCTGGTTCTGCATGGCGATGCGCTGGGTGAGGTAGGTGCGCATGCCGGTATTCATGACGATGATATGCTCGTGCGCGAAGGGGTCGGGGAGAGGGTACTCACTCATGAGCACGGCGCAGATATCAGCGAGGTTTTCGAGGTAATTGGACATGTAGAGCGTGATTCCAGCGCGCATGGAAGCGTTGCTGGAAGCGCCGTAGGAGGAGTCGGTAGTAGATTGAGGGGTCGAAGACTCAGACATGAAGCAAGACCTCGAAAAGGGGCAGACTTGTATGGTTAAGATGTTAGCACTAATGGCGGGAAAAGAGTATTATTTTTAGTGGCTGTGATTCAGGATGTGAGGAGGGTGGCGAAAGAAGGAGAAAGGGAAGGGGAATCTGTGGGGGATGGCTTGGTTGTCTTGGGGATAATAGGCAATGCGCCTGCGGCGCGCATCTCAAAGTAAGGACTACGGTCTGACGCTACCGCGCTAACAGCGCCTCACGGCACATCATCTTGACGTTAAGGCTAATGGTGAACCGCTGCTGATAGGCAATGCGCCTGCGGCGCGCATCTCAAAGTAAGGACTACGGTCTGACGCTACCGCGCTAACAGCGACTCACGGCACATCATCTTGAAGATAAGGCTAATGGTGAACCGCTGCTGATAGGCAATGCGCCTGCGGCGCGCATCTCAAAGTAAGGACTACGGCCTGACGCTACCGCGCTAACAGCGACTGACGGCGCCTTATCTTGAGGGTAATAAGAGCTGCTCTCGCCTAACCCCCCACCAAGCACAAAGGGGAAGAGAGCAAGCCCTCTTCCCCTTTGCCAAGCTACCTACTGCCTAAGCAGTAAGTTTCATCTACAGCTGCTGACGCAGCGCAGATTACTTCTTGTAGCGACGAGCTAAGTTGTCTAAACGCTCGTTAGCACGTGCAGCGTCAGACTTCACGAAAGCAACGTCGTTAGCTAACTTGGATTGTTGGGTCTTTAAGGCGTCGACATCAGCGGCAATGGCGTCAACCTTAGCGTTTAATTGGTCAATACCAGTGGTATTGCAGCCAGCTAATAAAGTGGCACCTAAAGCAGCGGCGCCTAAGACGGCAGCAAACTTGGTCATCGTAATCACTCCGATTAACGAAAGGAAACAGAAAACAATTAGGAAACAGGCAACATCTTGCAGCAATCCTTATCCCCCGCGCCCCAAAAAGCGCAAGAAAACAAGCATCACCACCGTAACGTCACTGCCTCCACAGCACCTAAGTAGACAGCTGCCATGGGACTTTCGCCCCCTGCACTTGCCGGTCACTCATGAATGCCGCTTTGTTTCGCCATTAATTGTAATACAAAACGCAACAGAGCCCCGCAAAGACACTGCCAATTTCTTTGTGCAATCACACTGCTGCCCCAGCATGGTCACCTCCAAGAGGCCCAGCCAAAGCACAAGTGGTTAATGCTAACAAGCAAAAAGGTGTGCCCACCTTAGCGGTAAAGGGTGTCCACATACGTCTCAATCACCGGACGCATCGGCGTAGTCTTCTCAACAAACATGTCGCGAATGTACTGCGCGCGTGCATTTAAGGTAACCGAGTTCATCAGCTCAAGTGAGCTGGTGTCGTACATGTCGACGTTTACACCCACGTTGCCAGGGGAGATTTGCGAGTCCTGCCAAAACACAGGCTTCACAATCGCAATCACGTTGCAGTAGTTGATGCGCGCCTGCTCCTGCAACATCATCGGCTCCACACCGACAGCATTGATCTGATGTAAATCAACAGCACCATCCACGTTGTACTGCTGCATCACGGTCACAAAGATCTTCTGCATAAAGCGACCGGAGTTTTTATAGCGCGTCCCCGTGTTGGTGATCATGTCGCCACCATTGAAGATGCAGACGCGATCAGTGGCAGTCATGAGGTGCGATTGCTTGTGCACGTCGAGGTTGACGTAAGGCACATTAGGGATAGAGGTTTGGTTATAGCCAGTGCACGAGGCAAGGAAGAAAGCGCTGCTGGCAAGAAAAGCGAGACCTAATTTCTTTAGGCGCTGCATTGCTCTGAAATCCTAGGTCGTCAAGACGACAAAGCCAAAAGTTAAAGCGTACCATGTGTGGGGCGAGCGGTGCGGAGCACCGACGCACAGTTGCCTGAACCTCAAGTTTCGCTGCGCCGAAGCGGAGGCAAACCTGTCTTTATAGCATACAAGGCAACTTCTTTGTGTGCTTAGAAAGGCAAAATGGAATAAAGTTCCATGCAAAGCGCGCAGCGTGGCAAAAACAATGGCAGATTGTGCTAGAGCGCACAAAACGCAAAGCGCAGTGGCGCTTACTGGAGGCATGGCAATGGTGACAGCTATCCCTCTTGCTGATGGGTACTTGTATGGCGGTGGAAAGCGGGAAAGGAGGAACGAGGCGCGATGGATTGATGAGGACAACGCAGTGCAAGCCTGTAGCAGGCACTGCTGTAGATAAGGAAAGAGTGAGCTAATAAGTGACGGATGTAGTGGTGCGTTGTTACAACGTTCCACCTCGAGATAAAAAGGTGCAAGCGAGCCTGAACCTATCTTGAGATGGGCATGCATGCGTGCCCTAAAGTCCGTCATTATTAAGTCAGTCGTTCCTATGGATGGCTTGCTTGCTAACCAGAGCGATGCGGGAGCCTTTTACCCTTGGGATGTACGGCGCTTGCGCGTCACTGCGGCGGCAGCCCCAGCAAGGCTACCGCCTTGAGCAGCACTTGCAGGGCGCGTGGCTCTTCTTTCGGCCCACCACTGTGTCTCAGCATCACTCCCTGCGCGAACGCCACGTAAGATGGCAGACAAAGCGTAGTAGAACCCAAGAGAAACAGTGACTTGTAAAGGCCCTTAGCCGCAAGAGCTACGCTGCGCTTTTAGTTAAAGCTGACGGCACCTTCTTGCCATGCTTGCACAAAGGACTGCAAGTCAGGGTAGCACTTAGCCTCAGGCACAAGCGGTCCATCTGACTCAAGGTGCTCACCTACTAAGATGAGTTTGGTAAGGCCCGCATTCTTAGCCGCTTCTATATCAGAGGCGTGGTCACCCACCATAATGGAGTGCTCCAAATCCAGCGAGAATTCCTTTTGGGCCCACAGGATCATGCCTGGCTTAGGCTTACGGCAGGCGCACTCACAGCGAAATGCTGCCACGTTAGCCTCGGGGTGGTGAGGGCAGAAGTAAACGCCGTCAAACTGCGCTTGCTTGGCTTGCAGCTGGCCCTGCATAAACTCCGTGAGCGTATCGAAATCGTCAGTAGTGTACAGGCCGCGCGCGATGCCCGATTGGTTGGTGACTAAGATGGTGAGGTAACCCTTTGCCTTAATCGCTGCTAAGGCTTCAGGCACGCCTGGTAAGAACTCGAAGCGCTCCAAGGAACCGACATAACCGTAGTCACGATTGATCACCCCATCGCGATCGAAAAACACAGCTTTATTCACGGAAAAACCCTCTGGCTCTCAAAGAGGTTGGTGTGGTGACGCCGCGCAGCAAACTGCCGGTAGAGTCATACGAAGGGAGAAAAACAAAAGGCCTTAAGGAGTAACTCCCTAAGGCCTTAAGTGCGTTAATACAGTTGGCAACGCAAGAGCTGCTGCTTGTAGGCATCAGCTTGAGAGGTCACAGCACGGGCGGTCTTTAACAACCAGCTCTTGGACTTGTAGGTGCCTTGGCGATAGCCCTGCCAGCCCTCATGGTAGTTGAGGTATTGGTTGTAGGTGTCAGTAAGCGCGATGCCATTGGTGTTTTTGGTCTTGACCATGTACCACGCGATAAAGTCTAAGGAGTCCTCAAAGTCATCGCGGTCAGAGAACATGGAGCCAGCTTCTTCGACATAGTCGTTCCAGACCTCGTCTTGAGCTTGGGCATAGCCATAAGCGGAGCTGCCACGGCCGTAAGGGATAAAGAGGAACCAGCGCATGGCTGGCTCAGCGTCGTCAACAAAACGCGACTCTTGGTGCATGATAGCCATGGCGACGTTAATCGGCACGCCATACTTAGCGTGGACGCGGTGGGCTGCGGAGTACCAGTCGTCTTTTTCTTGGAAGATAGAGCAGAGGTTGGTTGGGTCTTCAGGCACGGAAGTCGAGCAGGCGTTGAGAGTAAACGCACTGGCGACAGCGACGGCTACTAATGCCTTTTTATGCGTGGCAAAGGCAGAAAACATGGCCCCTAAACCCATTGTCTCACTCCAAAGAAAGTCCCCACGGCGCTGCAGGCGGTGGGATAAAACCTCGCGCAAATTGCTTGTGCCGTCAGCACTGTCTGCAAAGCAAGCTAAGCTAAGCAAAGCTCAGCAAACCAAGGTGCCAACGTTATAAGGGACACCGTAAAGCAGCAACTAAAGCTGACGACCACAAAGTCTAGAAAAGAGTTTACACGATGCGCTTAGCTTGCGGTGCACATTTTCTCCCCAAGGAAGTAGAAAAAGAGCATGCCGTGGTAAAAACCACCTAACACTTGCCCCCTATACGCAGTCACACACTCACTCGCTCGCACCAGTGCTGGCCAGCCGCTCTTCTTCTGTATACATGTATCCACCGCAGCGCTCAGCAGAGAAGATCGCTGTGACGTATCACGTGGCACTAACAGCTACGACCTAATGCGCTCTATGGAGAGTAAGCCATTTACTCTGCGTAAGGCGGCAGCGCAAAGCACACTCTTAGCAGGAGTAAGGCTCAGTGCGTGCTCGGCCTTAAGAGGTGGCTGCTCAAGCAAGAGGGAAACAGCTGGCAGCAGCTTAGTGGTGCTGGTAGTGATGCCTTCAGGTGGCAACGCTGGCCATCACTCTAAGGTAGTAAGGAACCTATTAACTAATAACTACCAGTTTTTTGGCTCGCCTCAGAGTTGGTTGATACCAAAGCGCAGCAGCAGCACCACTGCAATCAATCTTGTGCGCAGCTGTTATGGCTTTTGGTATGACCATCTTGAGGTAGTGTTGGAGCACTACCAACCACACTCTGAGCTGAGCTGAAAAAAATTTTGGTAGTTAATAGTTGTTGCAAAGCTGCACGCTGGCAACAAAAAAGCCCTGACCACCAGCCAATCGCGGTAAGTGCAGGGCTTCTTTTGCCTTAAGCAGGCGCCGAGAGCTTGAGTGTTAAGCCATTATTAGATGGCGTCATCACCCTCTTCACCTGTACGGATACGAATCACTCGCTCCACTGCCGAGACAAAGATCTTGCCGTCACCAATCTTGCCCGTGTGCGCACCCTTGGTGATAGCCTCAATGCACTTGTCGACGTCCTCGTCCTTAACGACTAACTCAATCTTAGCCTTTGGCAGGAAGTCAACCACGTATTCAGCGCCACGATAGAGTTCGGTGTGGCCCTTTTGGCGGCCAAAGCCCTTAACCTCGGATACGGTCATACCAGAGATGCCGTTAGCGCTTAAGGCCTCACGCACATCATCGAGCTTAAAAGGCTTAATAATCGCAACAATCTTCTTCATTCAATCTCAGTATTTGTCCAAGAGCCAAGTCCAGCTAGTAACGATCAGGAGTACTACCACGGTGCTATGACTTGCACACCGAGCTTAGAGCAAATACTCTCCTAACAGTGCACTGTGCAGTGCTAAACCAAAAAGAACCAGTGGTTCAGACAACCACAACCAGCGAGGTCGTAGCTACGCCGCCCACCTCGTTTTTTAGTCTCATCCCAGCGCCCATCACTGTACGCGAAAGTGTAGTAAGGCAAAAACTACAGCTCACCTCAAAGCCACGTACTGCCTTTAGTCCCTACAGCCCTGCTGTCCAGACAAAGCCATATCGCCCCTTCCTAGCCTGCGCTTTAAGCCGTGAGGTTACTTCCTCTGTCTTTGTCTACTGCCTACCAAGGACAAGCTCTCATACAGCCGCCCTTTTGGTATACAAAAGAAGAGAACCTACCACTGCTACGCCCAGCACCAGCGGAAAAGATCTAAGGACAAGGACGCCCAAACAGCGTCCAGCAGCATCGCAGCCTAAAAGCATCCCCCATCATTTACATGAGGAGTACAGAGGAAGAGGCGCCAGCGAATTGTGCTTACTGTTCCTACTTTGTACTTTATGACAATTCTTGTCTGCTAGCATAAGTTTAGGCCTTTTTGCCCCAAAAAGAAGCGTATTTAGCTATCAGCTAACAATCACACAGCTTTTTGCACAAAATTGACGCACGGTATTTTACCCTTAAACCTTAAATGGCCTCTGTCACTAGTGCCAAAAAGCCGACCACTTCACCAAAATAATGCAAAAAAGACAGGGTTATGGGGACAAGAACCGATAAAGCTCAAGCGCATATATAAGGCCGCCATTACCAATGGCACCCGATTTGCTCATTTTTTATGATTTAGCCTTTTCACCAAAACAGGGCAATAAGGCATAGCCACTGTTTCTTTGCTCTCCATGGCAGTTAAACTACATCTTTCTACGCTAAACGCGTCCTGCAACATGACGTGACTGAATTAGTAAGTGCTTCTCTACGCGCAAGTGCGAGAAAATGCTTGCTATCACCTGCCTACAAGGCCCTAATGTGGTATTGTAAGGGAGTACCACAAGGCTTAGTCAGCCCTTTACAGCAGCGCTTTTGAAGCGCAGGGACGCTGCTTTTGCTGCTGCACAAGTTCTGCGGTGCACACCTAAATTTGGAGCTACTTGATGGAAAATCAGCACTCGATATTTGCTGCCAATAAGACGCTGAATGTGATCATGCTGTGGCTCTTTTGCGTGACGCTAGCGCTCTTAGTGCTACCACTGGAGTCTATTTCCCCTGAGCTGGCGGCGCAGGTAGCAGCAAACAAGACCTACCTCTACTTAGCCCTGATTGTGGAGGTATCTAACTTCTTGAGTCAGGCCATTATTGGCTTTTTATCTTCATACTTCCACAAGCGCACCGTCCAGCAAGAGCGTGAGGAAATGAAGAACACGGTAGCGGGTTTAGACTTTGCCGAGCGGGCGCTGTTACGCGAGTTTGTGTTGCAACGCAAGTCGGTGTTATACCTGCCAGAGTCCGAGCCAACGGTACGCTCGCTGTTAGAGAGTGGCGTCTTAAACGTGATTGCTGACGCGGATGAGACGACGGGGCGTGCGCCGGTGATTATCACCAAGAAGGCACGTCCTTTTATCACCTACCGTGCTATTGGCTTAACGCGTGGCAAGATGAACGATGAGATGCTCGAGCAGATCATGAATGCTCGTCCGGACTTTGCCCGCGAGAAGAAGCCGATTCCACGTGCTTACCGTGGTGGCGGCGGCATGAAGGCGGCCTAAAGTCTTAATCATAAGGCAAGAGCCATAACCATCAGCGCTGTGAGCTAACCTCCGGCGCTGCTGGCTATATGACCACCTCATGGGGCTGCGCCAGCGCAGCCCAGCAAGGAAAGGAAAGCCCAGCAAAGCAAGCAACGTTTGGGCGCCAGAGCGGGGCAAAGCTAATCCAACAGTACTACAGGGCGCGGGACAGAGAAAGCCGCAGAAAGACGGAAAAGCCGCAGGCAAGAGACGGGATAGCGGCTTTACAGGCACCACCACCAAAGCACAGGCAGGCTGCGCCTTTAACGTAAGCGTAAGCGCAGAGTGCTAACCATCACCTCCCCTTATTCCGCATTTCCACAAACTTAACACCACCATGGCTTTATCTTGCTCTTGGGGTGCGTCCATACCATTTAGGGATGCGTTGCTGACGCGCTGAGATGAGGTGTCCGCTCATAGGTTCGCTGGTAAGCTTCTTCCGCCCTCCTCATTTTGTCCTATATCAGCACTAGTACAATGACCTTACGACTGTGACCGTGGGGTTACTGCCAACTCCACAGACGGCATGCGCTTTATGAGATGTGGGGTATGGCCATGAAATACGCTTTTGATGCGGATTTAGATACGGTGCTGCAAGCTGCGAGCAACGAAGATCTCGATCCCCTCGTCGAGTTTATTACTCACGCCCAGATCTCTGAGGATTTAAGCTCCAGCAAGGAGTACAAGCAGTACTTCCCTAACCACCAACGCTATCTGCATGTCTTAAGTCATGAGATTCGCTCTTTTGGTGGTCACACCGTAGCCAACCTCATGCGCCGTGGTCAGGGGCCGAGCTACCACACTATTGTCTGTGATGTGGCCAAGCGTCTCAAGCTGCGCTGTGACGAGGACGAGCCAATTGCGGCCATTGAAAGACGTATCCTCGCGCACGTCCTTAAGGACATTTATGGTCACCTCGACGAGGAGCAAAAGCAACTCTTTGTGCAGGAGGTGCAGCAGTACCAGTGCAACAACAGCGCAATGGTGGTGCGCGCAGTGGAAAAAGAGGACTTTGGCGAGCTTAGCCCTAAGACGTTGACGCTGCTTTCGGTAGTTATCGCCAGCAGTGTGGCTCGCATCATGGGACTGACATCATTAGTGCCACTGGTGGGTGGGGCCTTTGCCAGCTCGGTGAGCCGCTTGATTGGGCTTTTAGGCGGGCCTTTGGGATGGCTGACTACAGCCTTCTTTTCCATTTACGAGTTTGGCGGGCCTGCCTACCGCGTCACGGTACCGTGTGTGATCCACATTGCCATGCTGCGGATTAAGCAGGCTAACTCGCTTTTGGAGTACAAGAGCCAAAACCAGCTGCCGCACCATGAGCCGGAGCTGGATCAAGCAACAGAGGCTGAGACTGCGACGGAGGCAGCGACTGAATCCAGCGCAGCTGCAGATACTACTGCTACAAACGCAGCAGCTACTGCGGCCGCCGCAGCTAAAGCTACGGCCGAGGAGCAGAACAGCTCCGCGCCAACTGAGGCCACGACCACCGCAAAGAGCGCAGGCGAAGGAGAGGGCGCGGAAGAGGGAAAGGAAGAGGGCAATCCCCCAAACGAGATCGAGGCCACTCCTGATGCTGATGCTGCTCAAGATCAAGTCCCGCAAACTTCTGATGACGCCAAGGAGCAACGCCCTTAGTCCCAACCAGACAGCACCACTGAAGGCCCCTATCTCCTATAGCAAACGCAGGCAAACCTACACCCTGTCAGCATGCAGCACTCAATATGTAACTGTAGTGCGCAGCATGCCTAAGCCCCGCAACGCCACCAAAGCACCACTTCGGTGCAAGCACACCATACTAGTGCTCTAGCCTAACTCTATTAGCTCACTGCTACCCCCACCTCTCACCAATCCCATATTTATCGCGTCTTAGCACCAACTAAAGTTACGTGGACGGCGCCGCCAGCAGGCGCAAAATGGCGCGTGCCAAATTTTGTTTTCCAATCTGTGAGCGGCCACCCAAATAAAAACAAGATTCATGGATCTAAACTGCTAAGATAGATTTATGGCAGTAGCTCTGCTGCGAGCAAAGCTACGTAACCTTAGTGCTGCACCGCTACACTCCATTCCTTCCCCCCTCCCGCCCTCTCCCTACCAACTCGCCATGTGCAAGTCAGCACAATCTCTTCAGAGGATCATTGTGGCTAAGGACAAATCACCGCTGCTAGGTGAACTGCGCAAGCTATTTGTGCAAACAGGACGCAAGGCCTACAAGCTCTCTTGGGATCCAAGCAAGCCAACCTCGGTCTACGACTCCAAGGTTGGTGGCATTATGTATTGGGATCCTGACGTGCCATGGCCTTTAGATAATAACGGCTACAGTCTCCGCTGCATGTGTCAACTCAACTGCGGCGACTTAGGCTTTGAGTTTCCGCTTCCTGTTGAGGGCATGCTGCAGTTCTTTATTGAGATTGATGCAGTCACGGGCATCCCTGCATACAAGCCTGAGGCTAAGGGCAGCTTTAAGGTGGTCTATCACCGTGGCTTGAAGAAAGGCGTTACTGTGGACATGGTTGAGGAGATCTTCCATGAACACAAGGTTAACCGCCACTACCACAGCCCAACGAAGTGGGGTCCGGTCAATGGCGAGTGTGGTCTGCGTGCAGACAAGTTCTTGAGTGTGCGTCGCAGCAACTCGTACTGTCTGCCAGTGCTGCAGGAGTACTGTCAGCAGCACCATCTGCCTCATCCGGAGAGCTTTAAGGAGGCGCTGGCCATTCTCGATTTAGACATTTTTGAGCTGATTGAGCTGGATCAGCGCTTGGTGCGCAAAGAGGATCGCCGTCGCAACCACTTTGGCGAGTACAGCCACACCAATCTGTTGGGCTATCCTTTCTACACCGAGGATGACCCATTAGAGGGTGAGGAGCAGACGGAGCAGCGTGAGTACTACGACACTCTGCTGTTAAGCCTCGACAGCGAGAGCTGGGATCAGGGCAGCTTGGTGTTAGGTGACAGCGGCATTGCCAACTTTATGATCAACTCCAGCAGACTGTACCGTCGCGACTTCTCGGACGTGTACTTCTACTGGGACTGCTACTAAGTGGCTACCAGCTGGTACACAGGGTATGAGGTCAGAGCACACCACTCTGCGCTCCCCTGCGTGCACCACTGTACGGCCGTTCATCTCTATACGGCCAGCGTGCGCTAAGGCGGTAGGTGTACACTCTCCCTGTCCACTGCAGATAAGGCGTCAGCCTATCTTCAGGTAGGGCTGGGCAGCAGCTCCAACCTCAAGCGCTCTTACTCCTGCTCCGAGCAGGCTCTTCTCTTAAGGGTAAGCTGTTCTGGCTTACCTCCATTCCCCTCTTCTTACATACGCTAAGAGCAATGGCGCATAACGGCGCCTTATCTCGAGCGCAGCACCTTAGCAAACTCCTACTCTCAAGGTAAACACCTGATTGTAGGCAGCCGCAACCGCCGAAGCGAAGCTCAGGCCTTAGCTCTAAGACGCACGCCATAGACGTGTGCGCGCCCTTATCCCCTACCCTACCGCTCACCACCAAGGGACTGACTGCTCCTGACAACAGCGCTGCTGCCGCTGATACGACCACGCCCAAATAAAAAGCCCAGCTTCTTGCGATAACTGGGCTTTTGGCTATTTGTCTGTTTACAAACTCTCGCCTCCTCCGCTCAGGAGGAGGCTCAATTCCATTAGTAGCGCACCGTACTCATGGTCGACAGCTTCTTGCGATCGTGCCACGCTTGAATGTAACGAATCGTACCAGTACGACCACGGGTCGCAATAGAAGAGGTCACCGCATACTCGCCGTGATACTCCACACCACGTAAGACCTCACCTGCCGAAATACCCGTAGCAGCAAAGTAGCATCTGTCAGTAGTAACCAGATCGTCCACACCACGCACGATGTTATAGTCGATACCGTCCTCATCCAGAGACTTCTGCTCTTCAATGGATAATGGCGTTAAGCGCGTCAGCATCTGCGCACCACTGCCCTTTAAGGCGCACGCCGTAATCACCGCCTCTGGGGTACCACCAATACCGATTAACACGTCCATAGAGCAACGTGGGTCTGCCGCCATAATGGCACCGGCAACGTCACCGTCACTGTGTAAATGCACCCGTACACCCGTCAAGCGTAACTCTTGGATTAAGCCCACATGACGTGGCTTATCCAGCACAAAGACGTTTAACTCCGAGATAGGCTTGCCCTTAGCCTTGGCGATCTTCTGCATATTGACCTTAGTAGGCGCGTCGAGGTCAATCACATCAGCAGCGTCTTTGCCCACCACTAACTTCTTGCAATAGAACGAATGGCCAGGATTAAACATACCGCCCTTTTCGACAGCACCGATCACCGAGACGGAATTTGGGCGGCCATAAGCCACAGCATTGGTAGCCTCAATAGGATCGACGGCAATATCCACCTCAGGGCCGTCACCGAAGCCTACCTTTTCACCGTTGTAGAGCATTGGGGCGTTATCTTTTTCGCCTTCACCGATCACCACCGTACCACGCACATGCACCGACTGGAAGGCGATACGCATAGCAGAAACAGCAGCACCGTCAGCCTCTTCCTTGTCGCCACGGCCGAAGAAATGGGCAGCCGCTAAGGCACCTGCTTCGGTCACACGCACTAAGTCTAATGCTAAGTTTTTGTCAGTTAAATGCTGTCCTGGCATAGAATCCCTCTCTAAAGTCTAGGCGCCACACCGCACAATACAAGCACGCACAGTTCAACATGGCCGACCTTACTTGGGGCCTGTGAGTGGTTGGCTCGATTAGTTTTTCCTCACCACAAAACTGGAGCCATGGAGCGCAATGCAAACCAGCGCAGACAGTTGCTGCTTGCTAGAAGACAGTAGCTAGATTAACTGTTTTAGCCTGCATAGTCAGTGATTTAGATTACACTTTCTACACAAAAAGGTGTAGCAGCTTGTTTTGGGGCAAGCGGCGCGAGGCTGTGTCGCAAGGGAGTCCGCAGCAAGTGGGTGCAACAAAGGAGTGCCGTAAAGGAGTGCCGCAAGAGCGCGCGGTGCGCACCAATGCCAAGCCCAGTTACTCCCCACGACTACACCTCTGTTCCCCGTGAAAATACGGCACAAGAAACAAAAAAGGCCACAACGGTTACCCGCTGCAGCCTCTTTTATCACGTGTTGCCACGTGTACGCCGCAGAGCTTCTCTACGACGCGACTTTTACCTTACGGCTAAGTCTTACTCGAGAATGGTGGAGACCACGCCAGCGCCCACGGTGCGGCCACCCTCACGGATAGCGAAGCGCTCGCCAGCAGCCATGGCCACTGGGTGGATTAAGGTCACAGTCATCTTGGTGTTGTCACCAGGCATCACCATCTCCACACCCTCACCTAAGTCGATAGAACCGGTGATGTCAGTGGTGCGGAAGAAGAACTGTGGACGATAGCCCTTGAAGAATGGGGTGTGACGGCCGCCCTCATCCTTGGATAACACGTACACCTCTCCCTCGAACTTGGTGTGTGGGGTGATGGTGCCAGGGGCAGCTAACACCTGACCACGCTCGACGTCCTCACGCTTGGTGCCACGTAACAGCACACCAACG
>CASEBB010000054.1 GCA_949286015.1 uncultured Succinivibrionaceae bacterium
ACGGGAGGAAGCCATGTGCGTAAGCACATGGAGACTTCACTCTCTGAACCTCAAGCGTGGTAAGTATCGCCCTTTCTTAGGCTTCATGCCATTCGTCTTGTTCGTGATCACCGTATTGGCGTTCATGAGCATTGAGGGCTCGATGACCACCAAGTGCGTGTACGCTGGTGTCACTTACATCTTATGGGGTACGCTTTACGCGATCTCTGACCTGCCTTTCTGGTCGATGACTACAGTGATGTCTGATGCGCCACAAGAGCGTGCTAAGGCCGCTACTTGCGCCATGCTGGGTGTGAATGCCGGTATTGGTCTCTCGATGACCATCTTCCCTTACCTCACCTCGTTCTTTGCCGAGGGCCGTGCCGATCAGGGCTATTTGCCAGCAGTAATGGTATTGATGGGTATTGGCGTGGTGTTGATGCTAAACGGCTTCCTTCACACCAAGGAGACTGTGCGTCCACAGGGTGATGCGGCGAAGGTGACCTTGCTGCAAACCTTTAAGGTGGTGTCGCGCAATAAGCCGCTCTTCATCATCCTCGCCATCTTCTTCATGAACCTGTTTACCAACATTGCAGGTAACTTCTACATCTACTTCTTTACCTACAATCTGGGGAATGCGGAGCTGATGGCGGCGATTGGTACCATTACCATCTGCTGCTCGCTGGCGTGCCTTATTACCCCCGTGCTGACTGCTCGTTTTAGAAAGCGCGATATCTTCATTGTGCTTTGCGTGCTGGAGATCTTAGCGCGCGTGGGCTTGTACTTCACTGGCTATGAGTCAACGACGGCGGTGTTAGTGTGGTTAACGCTGATTATTGGCATCTTCATGATGACCAACCCACTGGTGTCGGCCATGATTGCCGATACCGTGGAGTACTCGTACTACCACACGGGCAAGCGTTGCGCGGCTATTACCTTTGCCGGTCAGACCTTTACAGGCAAGTTCTCGGTGGCTGTTGCTGGTGGTATCACGGGCTTAGTGCTGAGCTTCTCGGGCTATGTGCCAAATGCGACGCAGAGTGCTGAGACCTTAAGCACCATCTTCCTCTTTGTGGCCTTAGTGCCAGTGGTGGGTGACATCGTGCGTATCATTCTGCTCAAGATGTACAAGTTCAATGAGGAGGAGCACGCCGAGGTGGTAGCGAAGATCAATCGCGGTGAGTTCGATATAACCCACAAGATTTAGTGAGACTTGTGCCGACACTTTTCTTTAGAACTCTTCAGTAGCGACGAGCCGTGGATACTTCGGTACCACGGCTTTTTTGCTTTTGGGGCATAGGCCGAGGTATGCCAGAGGTTATGCTTTTGGCCTACCTGCGCTAAAGACCCTACAGGGGGCTTGCCATCAGGACAGTCTTAAGCTGATGCCGCTGTTAAAGGGCATGCTGCTGTGCTTTGCTGTGTGGTAAAAGGAGGAAGGCGCAAGCTGGTGTGGAGTGGTTTGCCTTAAGAGGCGCTGCATTGATCTTTGCTCAGCGCAGATATGAGCCTCAAGCTACTCTCAGCGCTGATCGTTATGTGGGGCCATGCCTCTGAGCACAAAGTGCCTTACCCCCAGCAGCGCGCATTCTGAACTGCCCTTAAGCGCACCGCTGCTCTTGTCTTAAGTGGCGTATGATGGTGTTACGTTTGGTGTGACTTGAGAGACAAGCGTGTGCTTGGTATGCAGCTAACATCTGGCGGTGAGCACGTATTGATTTTTCCCGATAAATAAGCTGTTTCTGCTTGGCACCTCTAAACGATAGCCACCACACTCCAATCTTGCAATGGGGGTACGCTCCGCTTTAAGGCTATCGCCTTACCCTTGAGTGTTAGTCGTAAGTAGATCCCCTCTCATGTAAAAGCCGTATCTTAGCGGTTGGAGAAAAAGCGACCGCAACTCCTCGACGTCTGTGCAGGCGGTGCTTCAGGTGCTATCTTGGCATAGGGAGCATTTTGCGGTTAAATCATGGTTGTTCATTGGGGCGGCAGAAGCGCTGAAACGCGGCTGCAGCGTTACTTGGGTCTTGGCAGAGGAGCTTTTGCAGATGTTGCGTGGTAAATCCAAAATTCTGTGCCGCTCCTGCGACTTGGTGGTACAGCTGCCACCAGCGCGCCCAGGCTACAGTTATTTGTGCCCGCAATGTGGCACGCAACTGCGCTCCAAAGGCAGCACCTCGCTCTACAATCTGGCGGTGATCTCCGTAGCTTCAGTGATCATGCTGCTAACCTCACTGACGCTGCCTTTTATGAGCATTTCCTCCTTTGGCATTTCCCAGTCGATGTCGCTCACCTCCATCTTTTTCATCCTGCGCCGTGACTGGGCTATTCTCCTCTACCTCTGCATTCTCTTTACTTTCCTCTTCCCGCTAGTGCTGCACTGCATCGTGATTGCGGTGGTATTTTTGCGCGTAAAGATGACACCGACGCTAGCCAATGTCTACATGGTGTGCTTTCACTTCTGCATGGTCGATGTCTTTATCTTAGGCGTGCTGGTGAGCCTAGTGAAGTTGATAGCATTGGCCGATGTGGAGTTTCATGTTGGCTTTTATACCGCCATTGGCTTTGCCATCTTAATGGTGTGGTGCTGCGCTAATGGCAAGCCTTACAAAATATGGAATTTGATTGAGGGTTACGAATCAGACCTCAGGTATGCACACGTGGGTATGCGCGGCATTGATCAGGGCCTCATCGTCTGTCGCCATTGTGGTTTGGTGTATCGGCGTACTAAGCGCCGCCGCAGAGCGCAGGCGGAGCTGTCGCCTAGCGATCCGCGCTATTTGTACCAAGGCATCCAAGATTGTCCGCGCTGTCATCACCACAATGACTACCGTGAGGTGGCGTGTTTTCAAAAGACTATTGCCCTGTTGCTGGCGGCGCTCATTCTCTACGTGCCGAGCAATATGTACCCGATTATGGTGACCTCCTATCTGGGCACAGATACTGAGTCTAATATCATTGATGGTGTGATCTCGCTGTGGGGTATGGGCTCTTACTTTGTGGCTTTAGTGATTTTGGTGGCGAGTATCTGCATCCCTGTAGTAAAGATTCTGTGTATTTTGTGGCTATTGTTCGTAGCGCACCATGGCACGCGGCGGTCACCGAGCACGTATAATCGCTTATATCGCGTGGTGCTGTTTATTGGTCGTTGGTCGATGATCGACGTCTTTGTGGTCATTATCATGTCCACCGTAGTGCGCATGTCGGGGCTGCTCACGATTAGTCCTGGCTTGGCGGTGATTTGCTTTAGTATGGTGGTGCTGATCACCATGGTGGCAGCAGAGACTTTTGATGAGCGTCTGTTGTGGGATGCGACCTTAAGTGCGCGCCATGGCACGGTGGGCAATTACACCCAAAAGGTGGCGCATCATGGTCTCACGACGCAAGAGCAGCTGGCGCAAGAATCTCAAGGACAGTCTGCTGTCACGCCGCCAGCAGCAAACACGGCCTCCAGTACCGCCGCACCAAACGCTGCTCAAGAAGCGACTGCAACCGAGATGGCCTCCACTGGGACATTGCAGGAGGCAGCTGTGGCAGCGTCTGAATCCTACAAAGTGCTACGCACTGTTGATCTCTTGCAGCGGGTACAGTTGCAAGGAGCCACGGTAGCAGCCACGGCTGCTACAACAGCCGTAACCGCAGCGTCTGCTCCGCCTGCTGCAAAAGAAACTTCTCCGGAAGTGGCAGCAGAGTCACAGCCACATGCAGAGACGGTACAGCCTCAAGCAGCGGCGTCTCAGGGGCAAAAGCACTCTTAGCACCGTCATGTAGACCTGCCCGTGACTTAAGCTGAATTCACCTTTTTTACCTCATACACCGCGCCGCGTGCGCGCAGAGGACGATTAACCATCATGCCTGCGAACCAGAAAAACATTGTGAAAAATGCGGTGGCGCAAGAGGTGCCCGACTCAACCAGCGCAGCCTTAGAACGGCACGGCCGCAAATTCTCCATCGTGTGGGTGGTGCCGCTTCTCGCCCTCATTCTCACTGCCGTGCTGATCTGGAATAACACCCTCAATAACGGCCCCGTGATTCACATTACGACTGCCTCGGCCGATGGTATCGAAGAGGGTAAAACCCTTGTGAAGATGCGCTCGGTAAACGTCGGTGTGGTCACAGATGTGGTGTTAGGCCCTGACTACCGCAATACCATTTTGACGGTGCAGATGGATAAAAACACCGAGGATCTGCTGCGCTCCGATAGCCTCTTTTGGGTGGTCAAACCGCGTATTGAAAACGCCGGTATCTCGGGTTTAGACACCATTCTCTCTGGCTCGTATATCCAGCTTAGTATGGGCTCTAATGATGATTTTGCTACGGAGTTTACCGCCCTTGATGAGCCTCCAGTGCGCTTAGGCTCAGAAAACGGCGTTATGGTCTCACTCTATAGCGAGGACTCCCGTAAGTTAGGCACGGGCGATATCGTGTCGTATCGCGGCTTTGATGTTGGTGCCATTACTGATACTGATTTTGATGTCGACACCCAGCAGATTCACTATATGGTCTTTGTACGTGAGCCTTTCTCGCGCTTAGTAAACGCCAACACTAAGTTCTGGATCAGCTCCGGTATCGAGTTTGACCTCACTACCTCGGGCTTATCGCTGCGTACTGAGTCTTTGGATAACTTAGTGATGGGCGGCTTGTCGTTTGAAAACTTTGTGGAGAGCGACGATGCCACGCAGGTTGCGGACAACACCACCTTTAAGCTCTACACCCGCCGTGAGGATGCGCGCTTAGCCGCCTTAGAGGGCTCGCTTTTGTATGTGGTGATGCTTGAAAACAGCATGTACGGCATTACCCAAGGATCGCCAGTGCTCTATCGGGGCGTGCAGGTAGGAGAGGTGGTCAAAGCGCCGTGGTTTACTGACTCCAGTCAGGTCTTTACCTCTAAGGCCTTACCAGTCATGATCGCGATTGACTCCACTCGTGCCTCCAAGAGACAGATTAAGGGCATTTTTGATGAGCTCTTACAGAGCAATCAGCTGTGTGCGCAGATAGGCTCGGCTAATCTCGTGTTTAGCAATAACCAGATTGAGCTTAAGATCGATCCTGAGAACAAGTGCGCGGTTTCAAGTAGCTTATTGCCGCTGCCTGATTTGCAGATCACTGCAGATGAGACTGCGGACGTGACGCTGGCGACCTATCGGAATTATCACGTGATTCCGCTGATTCCAACGCAGTCGCTCACCACACAGTTTGACACGCTGATGGCCAAGATCAATGAGCTGGATTTAAACGGCGTCTCCAATGACTTACGGCAGAGCTTGCAGGCTTTTTCGGGGGCCATGGATGCCTTTACCAAGAGCAATAGCTTAGTGCAGAGCTCGCAGGTGATTGGTAAGCTGGCGACGGCCTTTGAGAACTTTAACAAGTCGGTGCGGGGCTATGGGCCAGGCACGCCGGTTTATGACTCGATTCAGCAGAGTTTGGTGAACATTGAGCAGATCCTCAAAGACATTGCACCGACGATGACGGAGATGGGGCAGAATCCAAGTTCACTGATCTTTGGTGGGCAGCCTGATCCGATTCCGACCTCAGGGCGGCGTGGTTCTGAACAGTAGGGAAAGAGTGAGCTAATAAGTGACGGATGTTGTGGTGCGTGTTTGCAACGTCTCACCTCGCGATAAAAGGTGCATGCGTGCCCTAAATGCCGTCATTTATTAAGTCGGTCGTTCCTAGTGGCAGCAAACACGGGCTGAGCAAAGCAAAGCAAAGCAAAGCGGTGCTTATGCTCTGCTGCATCACGCAAAGTGACGGCACAGAGTCCTGCGCAGTGTGTTGTTTGCAGTTTTTCTTGTCTACACCGAGGAAACAAAAGAGCATGGCGGTATTGCATGGTCGCGGGCTTCCGCGCTATCTGTGGGGCTTAGTCTGTTGTTGTGGCGTATTAGGCCTAAGTGGCTGTGCCCCTATCGAGGATACGCACTTTGAGCGCTACACTCTGACCCAGAGCATAGCACCAGAGGCCTATGATTCGCCTTATAGCGTCAGCGTGAAGCTGGTGCCGATCTTAGACCAGGGCGGTGTGGTCATCCAGCTTTCGGATGTGGCCTTACGTCCCGCCAAAAACTACCGCTTTAGCGCGCAATTAGCGACAGAGCTGCAATTGCTTTTAATCGACCAGCTGCAAAAGCAGGAGATTGATCCGCGCTACCACTTTGCGGTGCAGGTAACAAAGTTTCAGGGCACCTTAGAGGGGCAGGTTATTGTTGAGGCCTATGTGCAGGTTACGGATGCCCGCCGGAAAAATCGTGAGGTCTTAGCGCAGGGCTATGTCAAGCAGTCTGTGCAGCGTGACGACGGCTATGGCTCGCTGGTTACGGAGCTGAAGAGCAACTATCTGGCGTTAGCCGCGCAGGTGATTAGCGACTTACAGGCAAAAACCAACAAGTAACACGCACACAACCACGCCGCAGTGGCGCGCGGCATGTGCCGCAGCTGTCCACTGCGCTCGCAGCGCACCTTTTGGCTACCAGCAGCCCATCTCCGCTCTCATTTTTCCCGCCCACCGGCTCTTCCCCCTTTTCTCCTTCGGGTCTTTTAGTCTCCTCGCGGCCGCTGCGTTGCCTGCTGATCACCAGCAGCACCTCCCACACCAAAAAAACCGCGTTTTGCGGCCCTTCACCCTCACCTCTACTCTCAACTCGCTTGCGGGCGTGCTGTGCGTGTTTGGCGCGTTTTCTGGCCTGTGCGCGCGTTTGCCCTCATGTTGTGGTCAGCATGCGTGCATGCACTGCCACATTCGCCTCACTTTTCCCTCATGGCTACCTTTGCTCCCTGTGCCGTTTGCCCCTGCGGCCGCCAGCATTTGGGCTCTACTCAGAATTTGTGGGGCACTTATGAGGTAATGGGACGGCTAATGGCTGATTAGCACTGGCCTTAGCCCAATCACCGAAGGCTGGGGCTTGAGCCTATACCCACAGAATCTGTGGAGAGCCAGCATTTGGCATTTGGCCGCAACCATTGCCTATAGGCGTGAGTTACCCTTCGGTTTCACGGGAAAATATATAGCCACACGTTTTTGGAGTTGTGCCAAAATCACCATGTGTTTTTCAAAATTCATGCGTAATTATTGCACAAAGATGATAAATATCAGTTTTTAGTGTCAAACACCCCTGCTGAGCGCCATTTGCCCCTGCTGCGGGGTAAAAACAGGGAAAAGCTGACTTATAAGAGATATCAGCATGAAGTTTTGCCGCCTTTGCGGCAGATACACACTAGGGGTAGGACAGGGACTTAGAGAATTTATAAACTGAATTAACTAAATAGCAGGCGGTAAACCTTGGGAGAAACTCAAACAACTTCCTGATAAATAAGCTATTTATAGGTAGTTTGTGGGGTGTAAGGTGCCACCCACGTTAGTGGTGTAGATTTACTAGATCAAAATTTTACAAATTTGGGGATGTTTTAAGCCAATAAAAAGCGCAATAAAGCGCGTAAATATCACGAAAAATGCAGGAGATGCTTTTGACATATTTTGGGGATGAACTTAAGCTAAAATTACAGTAAAAATCACTGGTGAGGGGAAAGGCAAAAGGGATGGGGAGAAACTGGCAGGCGGTGCTGGGCAGGGGTAGTGGCAGGTGCTGTGGCTAGGGTATGAGGGTAAGCTGAGGCGCGGCGCTCTACGCGCCGTACAAGGCTGGACTTAGAGTTGCTCGGGGTAAGATGCTCTTAGCAGTAAGATTAACGCGTGCACGTGCACTCTTATATTTTTAGCCATAGCGCATACTGGTGTGAGTGTTTGCTTGTCTTGAGGGGAGAATGCGGCTGGTAGGTGGGTGTTTTTAGGGCAGAGTAGAGGGATGGTAGGGAAGAGGTGGCGCTGAGGCGAGGTGGCGGGGAGGAAATGCGCGAGCGGGGCTGGTGTTCTCGTGGTGATTGGATCCGACCGTGAGGAGGTCGGGGATAATTTTGCTCAAGCTGATAAACACAGGGAATATAGGCTGGCAACAGCCTACCTCGAGGTAAAACTTGAGGGCAAAGTGAGGCACTGTACCTCAGTTTTGTGGCATAAGCCCCTTGCTTTGGCCCATATTACCTTTAAGTAGGTGATCAAGAAACGCCTTATTTATGCTCTTTGTAAAAATGAAGCTAGACCTCCTCACGATCGGCTGGTGCTAAGCGGAGCGGTAGGAGAGAGCCAGCGCGAGCGCACGGGGCACTCTGTAGCCTCCAGAAACGCCACAGCCGCAACCACCTCACGGTAGCTGCGGCTGTAGTATTGCGCCTCGGCGGCGCGAGGGAGCTGGGTGTAGCTGGGCTTAGCAGGGTTTAGCCGAGCTGAGCTGAGCTTAGCCGAGCTTAGCTGGCGCTACTCTTCCGTGCGCAGATAGGGCAGATTGCGCGTAATCTCACGCCATAAGTCCGGCGTCGAGTCCACCTGCGTGTTCATCTCCACCATGCCCACTGAGGTGTTTGGTGGAAACTTACGCGCCAGCGGCGAGTTGTGGTAGAACCAAATGCTCTTGTGCACTGAGGCTACAGGCTGCTGTGTGCCCGCCTTGTAGTACACCTGACGCCCACCCGTAGAGCTCTTGACAAAGGTCTGCTGCGCCGCCGTCGGCAGGGTTTTGCGCGTGTTCACACGCCCTTGTAGCGCAAAGATCATCTTTGGCGCCTTGCTGCCTACGTACTCGTAGCCATTACTCATCGCCTGCAAGCTATCGGCATGGCCGATAATCGTGCCCGCGCTATTGTAGTAATCGCCCTTGTAGGCACCTAAGCCCTGCTTCTCCCGCTCAGCTGCACTCAGCGGACGACGTAAGATCGCAATTGACGTCTCGATGCAGTACTTCTGAATCAGGTTGTCGATGTAGTGCGCAATGATGTTGCGGCCCTGCGAGAACTTAGCATCAAAGAACAGGTAGTCATCATCCCCCGCTAAGCCCTCACCACTGCTGAACTTGAGCACAAAGTCAGGGCAGTAGAAGTTAAATTCCGGTGCCGTGGCAATGGTGCCCGAGGCGTGCTTGGTAGTGCGGTAGGCGTAAATGCCGTTATCAAAACGGCTGTTGGAGATGACCGGCTGGTAGTACACCGTCACCTTTTGCTTGCCACGCGTCAGCTGATAGGTGTTTGCCACAAAGAGATCACGCTCCGCGTACTTATCCGCCAGCGGATAATCAAAAATGTACGAGGCGTTGTCCGCATCGGGCTGGAAACCCTTGTCGATCAGCATGTCGAGCAAGCGGTAGAGACAGTAGTACTCGTAGATCTTGTCGAGGGTCTTGACGTTAAGGAAGAGCTGATCCTTCGCTAGCGTAAAGTCGCCATAACGGAACCAGTCCATAATGGCCCCGAACACCTGCGCATACGGCTTAATCTCTTGGAAGGCCTTAGCCTTACGCGGAAAATGCCGCAGGAAGATGCTGTTGATCGGGAAGATCTTGTGGTAGTTGATGTAGATGTTGTTGAGCTCGCCAATGTAATCTTGCAGCTTCTCAAGGGCCGTCTTGGTCATGTTAAGTTGCATGTCCTTGAGAGCCACAATCGGCGCTTGATAGCCTGCCGCGTGGGCCTGCTCTTGCGCTACGGCTTGATTAACATTAACGCGCACCAACTGCCCCTGCTGCAGCAGGAGGGTATCCTCGCTGTCAAACTTGTTGCTGCTGATCACGCCCTTGTAATCGTTGTAGATCTTAGTAGCGTTATGCAGCACCGTCTGGATAAAGCCCATCACCACGCGGTTTTCAAAGGTGTCAAAGCTCTTCTTGTTGATTTCGCTTTGCATCTTCAGTGGCAGGTAGGATTTACCGTTGTACTCGACCGAGCCCGCCTCTGGCTTGACTGCCATCAGCACATCGAGGTTCTGCGCCAGCCAGTAAGCGCTCTTGTGCGTGACCGAGCGCACCTTGTCAAAAGGCAAGACGGTGTTGTCCTTGACGATGACGTGCTTGGCCATGGCCTTAAAGGCGCCAAAGTTATTGCGATAGCAGCTTAAGATATCCGCAATCAGGTTGACGTAGGAGTTTAAGGACTTATAGGCGCGGTGCGAGCCATACTCGTCAAAAGGCTTTTCCACCAGCTTCTTGTTTTGGAACATCAGGTCGAGCACGTTGTCGTTTTCGACCTCAGTCAGCTCACGCAGGATCTGATTGATGTTCTGGTTCTCTTCCTTGTTGTTGTTGGCACAGAGCAACAGGCCAGAGTACAGCGTCAGTTGGTGGTTGTCGCTGAATTTGATGACAAAGCACAGGTCAATGGCGTCATACTGCAAGAGGAAAGGCTGGTTATTATTGCCAGAGCTTGAGCTCTCGCTAAATACCGCTTGACCGGAGATGACATGCGGCGCGCTTTCGCGCAGGATAAAGGTGGCTTTGACCTGCCCATTGATTTCCATGCTGACGGACACGACGTGCTTAAAGCTGCCGTTACGCAGTTTTAAGCTATAGCCGCTGCTGCGGCCATCGTTGTTTAAGGTGCTGAGCGTATCGTCTTCGTCGGCAAAGGGATCGTCCTCATCAAAGCTGGTGTTGTCTTCTAAGGACGTGGTGTTGATGCGGCCTAAATTAAGGCGCTCACGGCGCTTGTCCTGCTCACTAAACGTAGGGGTAATGACACGGCCGCTGGCAGTGCGTAAGAAGCGCTCGCTTTGGGCTTGCACTTCTTCTTGCTCGCGTTGCTGCGTCATCGATTGGAGCCTATTTTCAATCTCTACTAAGTCGAGAGTGATGTTGAGATCGTAGTGGCCGTTTTCGTAGACGTGTGGGCAGTGCGTGAGGTCAAGCTGGGCGGGGTCTTGAGCCTGAAGGTACAAAGGCAGCTGCAGCGTCGCGAACTTACCGCTAAAGCGGTCAAGGCTGTGCAGCGTGGCAAGAGAATTGGCCATAGGGTTATGTACTCAGGTGACAAAAGCACGGGGCAGGGCTTAGGAGCGCTCAAGGAGAACGCCTGTAGCGTTCAAGCAGCTCAGGGGTGGCTTAGCCCGTAGCGGGCGGGATTACTCTTAAGGCCACACCGGCTAAGCTGCGGGAGCTTAGCAACAAGCAGCGCAGCTGCGCATGGCAGCCAGGCTGGGCATCGCTGTTGAGTGCACTGGCACTGTTAGGGCACAGCCACACAGCAGAGCAACGTAGCTGCCTGCTCCTCAGAGTGGTGTGAGCGCTGGTCGCGCTCACCACCCGTTCCCGTGATACTGCTTTTTAGCGGGCAAAGAACTGATAGAAGCCTAAGTCCGCACCGCCGTTACGTTGGATGCGCTTTAAGTGCTTAGCGCACAGTGGCATCGACTCCGCGTTGCATTCTTGCAGCAGATTCTCCACTAAGTGCATGTAACGCTCACCCGTGCCATTAATCGTTGGCAGGATCTTCTGTGCTACCGCATAATCAAGCGGCGCCAGCTTCGTGCTCTGGTTGTTGCGCTCCATGCACTTCTGCGCCACAACGCAGTAGTTGTTGACCATCATCAGGTTGCGTGGGCGAATTGGCAGTGCGCACTCTTCGCTGGCAAAGATGTCCTGAATGATCTGCCACTTGTCCTCAATGGAGCTCTCCAGCTTAGCGCCCGCCTGTGGCGTAAAGGCGTTAATTAAGCTGGCAAACGGCATCATTGGCATCGTCTTGTTTGGCGTGTCCTCGATGTCCGTTTGGATAGAGGTTGGCTCTAAGGTGATCACCCAGCTACGGTCTAAGAAGCGCGAGGACAGCTCCTCGGTGGTGTGATCAAAGTTCACCGTGGCAAGGAAGCGTAAGTGCTCTGGTAACAGCCAGTTAGCATTGCCACCTAAGCTAATAGAGCGGCGCGATGGGCTGTTGAAGTCGCAGTTTCTAAAGAAAGCGGCCCAGTAGTGCTCAATTGGGCTTAAGTTGGCCTCATCAAGCAGAATGATGTACGGCGCAATCTTGCGTGGATCGTACTCACCGCCATCAGGGGCAAATTGGGCCTCCTTGTTCATGGCTACAAAGGCATCAAAGACCTCGGCATTGCTCTTTTCCATGCGCTTGGTCAGTGGGTTGTAGTAGCCAATGAAGTCCTTTAAGGAAGTCCAGCCGCGCTCCACAGCTACCTCAGTAAAGCGTGAGGTGTTAGGGGCGCCTGCAGCTTGTGGCTGCACTAAGCCTAAAGCTCGACCTAAGAGGTTGCACAGTGAGGTCTTACCCGTACCTGGCTCACCGGCAAAGGTGGTAATAAAGCCTTGGCTTAAGCAGATCAGGTAGTTGGCAATGTCGTTGTAGCTTAAGTTGCGGTTGCCCACATCATTGATGTAATCACCAATGTTATCAATGATCTGACCCGCTGAAGCCACCTGATTAGGCTGCGCCAGCAGCGCGGTGTTAAAGGCAGGCACCGCTTGGTTTAAGGCCTGCGCACTGGCGACAGCAGCATCAGCGCTGCCAGCGGCCTTGCTGTCGGCTGCAGGGGCCATGTTGTCCGTAGCCGTACCAGCAGCCACCGCTGCCGCAGCTTCGGCCTCGCTGCCACTTAAACCGGCGTAATTGCCAGCAGCTAGATCACCGCCTAAGTTCATACCCAGCACCGAACCAATGATATTGGTGTCGATCAGACGCAGCGCGGTTGCCGCCTTGTCCTGATACTGGGCCACGTTCTCTTGCAGCTTCTTGGTGATTTGTGCCGCAAGCTCTTGCTTCTCGGTGATCTGCTTGGTGACGACCTTTAAGAGCGTGTCCTTATCATCGAGGCTCTTTTGCACGTTTTGCAGCTGTTGCTGTAAGGAGTTGAGGCTCTCGCTGGTTTGCGTCAGCTGCTTGTAGCGATCCAGCTCATGCTGCATGTTGCTGATTTGGTTACGCAGCAGCTCGACCTCGGAGGTGTTTGGGGTAGCAGCTGGCAGCGTAGGTCCCGCATTCTTCTTGTCGCCTGCCGCGTTGCGGTTGCTGAGGTTGTTGCCATTGCCGCCCTTACCCTTGGTGTTCACCATATTGGCGTGCACCGTTGCGACAGCAGCCACATCTGGGAAGTCGTTATAGTACTGCTTTAACTTATCCGAGCGTTGCAGACGCAGGCATTGGTCTTCAATGCTGCTGTGCAGCTGAATCAGGCGCTGACTTAAGTTGGTGTAGTCGCGCGTGAGCTTGTTGTCATTCTTGATGAGGTTGCTGCTTAAGGCCTCATTGATGATGCGGCTTAAGTTGTTTAAGAAGCCAGAGAGCATCCGTGCCACATGCATCTCGTGCATGATGTTCTCAGGATGCATCTCCTTTTTGCCCTTAATGGTATCCTGATCGGCATCATGATCGCCAATAAAGGCGACATTAGAGCAGATGACATTGAGGTGGGCTAAGGTGCTGTCGCTCTCGTTGGCGATGCTCTCGATGCTGTTCTTAACGTCCTTGTTGAGCAGGAAGTTAAAATCATCAATGTTCTTGACCGGAACTGGCTCAGGGGCTGGTTGTGCTTGTTGCTGTTGTTGCTGGTTGCTGCTGATGGTCGAGGCAACCTTATTGCGCACCGCAGCCTTAACCTCATTGACCACGGACTTTGGCAGCGTATTGAGGAGGCGCTCGCCATTGCTGTCCATGATGTCCTTGATGAGGTGCTCACGGAAGCTGTCGTTATTGAGGGTCAGCTCAATGAGCTCGCGGTACATGCTGTCTTGATTGAAAAGACGTGGCAGCAGCACGCGCAGGCGGTTAAAGCGCTCTTCTGTGACCGAGAGCTTTTCCTGACCGCTTAAGACCTGATCGCAGTAGGCCTTGAGGTCACGGAACTCATTACGGCTGTAGTTAAGCTGGGTCTTAGCTTGGTCTAAGAAGGTATCGATCAGGTGGTTCTGATCGATCATGTCGTAGTTTTCGTCGGCGCTGTAAGGGCTTGGCAGCTTATTGGTTGGCAGCACCTCGATGCTTGGGCTATCGTTTTGGTCGAGGAAGGTTAAGACGCTGCTCTCTAAGGCGCCTTTACCGCCAATGTAAGGGAAGGAGCCGACCATGTAGTCAAAACGCTCAAGGCCGTGCAGCTTGAGTAAGCCACCCTTAAAGTCGACATCAAATGGGCCATAGAGGCGGCCATCTTGGCAGCTTAAGAGGATGTTGTTGCTGCATAAGGTGGCAAGGCCAAACGGCATCTCCACCTCAGGGAAGCGGATGATGTCGTTAATGGACTGGCTGATGTTGATGATCTGGTAGAAGGCATTGCCGTCGATGCGATCGATCCAGATTTCCGAGCGATCGCGGCCCATTTGTGGGTTAAAGCGCACGGCGTAGTAGTTATTAGCCTCGTAGTTAGCCTGCGGCACGGTATTTAAGCGGCAGGAAACGATAGGGCCAAAGCGTTTGTAGACATCCTCAGCGTTTAACTGGCCTTGGATACGTACCTGCAAGCGTCCCACTTGTGGGAAGTCTTGGTGGCTATCGATTGGCTGATAGCGACCATTGATAAGTAGGAAGCGAGGGTAGATATAGCAAACGCGATTGTCGGTATTGCCATCGTGGCGTGATTCAAAGTTTGGGTTGTAAGAGAGCCAACCGATGATTTGTTGGTTGTGATAGTAATCGATATTCATATCTAAATCACGCTACAGGCTAAGGTTGAGGCTACAGGGCAAAGACAAGTGAGGTGGAGTGTTGGTGGTGAGTGATAGGCAAGGCTGGGGGGGAGGATTGATGAGGTATCTTGTGGGCGGCAATTGTTACCATTGTTAGCAGAAAAGCAATTGAGTCACAGCGCTGACCTACAAGCAAGCCATGCTGCTAAATCTTAGCATATTGCAAGCAAGAGCGCAGAAAGAGGCGCATGGGGCATAGAGGCAAGAGATGTGGGTCATAGTGGTCTTGAGGGCTGGGGAAAACAGCAGGGAGTGATAGTTGCGGCTATGGCCTTATACCAGTGTTAGCACCTGAGGTGGGCTGCTGTGCCTGCCGTCTCTCCACTCTAAGGGAGCAAGCGGCGCTTGCCCGCAGGTCGCGCATGGCGCGCAAACCAGCGGCGCTGGCAGCAGCTGCTGCGGCAGCGGCATCAGCAGCGATTTACTTGCCAATGCAGAAGGTCGAGAAGATGATGCCTAAGATGTCATCTGAGGTCACCTTACCGGTAATGGTGCCTAAGTGCTCTTGTGCCACCGTAATCTCACGGGCTGCTAAGACCAAATCTCCTAAATCCAGCATATCCACCGCACGTGCTAAGGCGGCAGCACAGGCGGTCAGCTCTTGTAAGTGACGACGGCGTGCGGAGAACACGCCCTCCGTTGGCATGACTCCCAGCAGCTCATGGAGCTTACGGCGGAGCTCATCTAAGCCGTGCTCACTTTTTGTGCTGGAAGCAATCTGTGGGTATTGGTTAAGAGGCTCGCACTGAAGCAGCTTTGCGGTTTCCGCATCCGCTGGCAGATCGACCTTTGATTTGATGACCAAGAGGTTTTGCGGGTTATCAAAGATCTTTTTGATGTGCCCTAAGGCCTCCAAGGCGTCAAGCGATGGCTTAGAGCTGTCAATCATGAGCAGAATGAGGTCAGCTTGCTTCAGCTCCGCTAGCGCACGCTTAATACCGATAGCCTCGATCTCATCGGAAGGCTGGTCACGTAAGCCTGCCGTATCCGTAATGGTGACTGGGATGCCGCCAATCTCGATGTTTACGGTGAGCACATCACGGGTGGTGCCTGGGATGTTGGTGACGATGGCACGCTCGCTACCGGCTAAGGCGTTGAGCAGAGAGGACTTACCGGCGTTAGGCTGGCCAGCGAGCACAATGCGGGCGCCCTCGTTTAACTTGACGCCATGCTGGGCAATGCTCTGGGCTTGAGCCGTGAGCTCTTGCAGGTGGGCTAAGACCTGTCTTGCTGAGCCTGAATCAAAGAAGTCCTCATGCTCCTCAGGGAAATCTAAGCAGGCCTCCAAGCGCACACGAAATTGCGTCAGCTCCTCGTTTAGCTCCCGTAAGCGCTGGGCAAAGGCACCGTTTAAAGAGGCCAGTGCGGCTTTGGCGGCGCTATCGGAACCGGCGGAGATCAGGTCTTCGACGGCCTCAGCGGCGGTGAGATCCATTTTGCCGTTTAAAAAGGCGCGGCGGGTAAACTCACCAGGCTCGGCCATGCGCACTCTGATACCCGCGATCTTATTGAGCGCTAAGACGGCACTGAGAACCTGTTGTGGAGCGACGTTACCGCCGTGGCCTTGCAGCTCGATGACGTCCTCACCAGTGTAGGAGTGAGGGCCCTTAAAGTAGAGCATTACGCCCTCATCGACGACGGTGGCGCCGTGGTAAAAAGGCGTGTAGTGCGCGTAGCGTGGCTTTAAAGCGGGAGCTGCAGCTAAGAGCGCTTGGGCTTGGTGGTTTACTGCATCTTGCTCCTCAGCGCTAGGATTTTCTGGTGCCATGAGGGGATGGGCACGCATCATGAGGGTAGCGATTTTTAAGGCATCGGCACCCGAGATCCGGACGATAGCAATGCCACCACGGCCAGGTGGGGTCGCAATGGCGGCAATGGAGTCGGTAAAGTCGAGCATGATCAATCCTCGGCACAGGGCCAATTTGGGTGAGGGTGGAGTGACGCAAAGCACTGGTGCGCAGCACCACTGGGATTACCACCTCTAGAGCAACACGCTCCGCACCTTTAACGTCAAGAGGCGCATGGATTTAAGCGCAGCAACGCTTGCTTGCTTGCTTGCTTGCTTGCTGTCTTACTTTCCACAGGGTGGGTAAGTACTGTGGCTACTGCTGAGTAGCTGCGTTTGCGGCCATCTCCGCTATTGTCTTGTGAGTACTCCAAAAAGCACATCTCAAAGGAGGTAACTGCCTACAATCAGGTGTTTTACCCTGAGATTAGGCGTTTGCGGAGGCGCTTTTAGGTTACCTACTGTGTCTTCTATCACCTACAAAACAAAAGGCCCCAAGTAGACCCCAGCTTATAAGCCGTGGCTATCTTGAGGCCTCACCGCTCGTTACTGCTGTAACACAGCGGTCATAAAAGCACTAAGACGTTGGTCTTAGCTATCCTTCTTTGGCGTCTTTACATGTAAGCCCTTCTTCTCTAAGGACTTAAAGATGATGACCTGCTGGAAGATAGTAAAGCAGTTAGACACCAGCCAGTACAGCGTTAAGCCTGCAGGGAAGGTGCAGAACATGAAGGTGAACACCACTGGCATTGCCATGATGATCTTACGCTGCATTGGATCTTGTACTGGGGTAGGCGACATCTTCTGGATGAAGAACATCGAGATACCGTACAGGATTGGCGTCACGAAGTAAGGATCGTGCACCGATAAGTCCGTGATCCAAAGGAAGAATGGCGCGTGACGTAACTCCGTAGACTCCATCAGCATCCAGTACAGAGCGATGAAGATAGGCATCTGGATGAGCAGAGGGAAGCAGCCGCCCAGAGGATTGACCTTTTCCGTCTTGTAAAGACGCATGGTCTCTTGGCCTAACTTGGCGCGGTCATCACCATAACGCTCACGCAGCTCCTGCATCTTAGGAGTCAGTAAGCGCATCTTCGCCATCGAGGTGTATTGGGCCTTGGTCAGTGGAAAGAGAATACCACGCACGACTAAGGTCAGGATGATAATGGACACACCCCAGTTGCCAATGAAGCCGTGAATAAACTCCAGCACCTTGAAAAGTGGAATGGAGATGAACCACAGCCAGCCGTAGTCAACCGTAAGGTCTAAGTTAGGCGCCACTGTCTCCATGATGTCTTGGCTCTTAGGGCCAACCCACATGGAAGACTTAAACTCGTGCTCGCCATTGGCAGCAATAGTAGTTGGCTCGGTGCGAATACCAATGATAGCCTCGGTGCCCTTGTTCGCAGCACCGGAGTAAATCACGTTTTTCACACCCTCGGTAGTATCGCCGATCCATGCCGACACGAAGTAGTGCTGGATCATTGCCACCCAGCCACCAGCAGTCGTGACGTTTAAGGAATCCTTTTCTTTGGCGAGGTCGACTAAGTCGTCAAAGGTGTGCTTCTCGTAGCGGATATCCTGAGCCGAGAAAGCACTGCCACGATAGGCACCGGCGACCATGAAGAGGCCGGAATTGGACTGCATGGAGGCGTCGACGGTCTGCTTTAACTGACCATAAAATGCCATGGACAGAGCTTTGTCAGTTGCATTGACCACGTCGTATTTGACGTCTACCACATACGAGCCGCGCTTTAAGGTGTAGGTCTTGGTGTAGGTCACACCGTTTTGCTCGAAGCTTAAGACGGCGCTAACCTCATCTTGACCATCCTCAAGCACAAAGCTGTTTTGGGTAGTCGTGTAGGAAGGGCGAGCCTTAGAGTCAGGGCCATCCTTGCCAATCAGACCGCTTTGGGCTTGATAGACGAATAATGGCTCACTCATGAGGAGGTGGAATGGATCGTCCTTACCTTGCTCTTGTAAGACCTTTAAGAGCTTAGCATCGACGATATCGCCACCGACGGAGGAGAGGGTCAGTTGCAGACAATCGCTTTGCAGCGTGATGAGTTTGCCCTCAAGCTGACTTTCGGCGGCAGCCATTTGCTCAAGGCGTTGCTCTTGGAGCTGAGCCTGCTGCGTCTCGGTGTATTGATCCCGCTCCCATGCCCAATAAATGAACAGGGTCAGAGTCAAAAAGAGGATAAAGAGGATGTTTCTTTGTTGTTCCATGGCAAGAAGTCAGCCCCAACAAAAATAGCCTGTTAGCAGTTTTGAGCTCTAAAAGCGAGGCTAAACCGAGCTTGAAAAGCGGAAAACGAAGCTGCCAGAGGGTTCTGGCAGTAGTGCGCACCACGTGAACCTCAGCACAAGGCGGGGGCCAAAAAGCACAGTCTTAAGACAAAAAAAGCAGCCATGGTCTTGCGGCCGAAGGCATGCTCTTTGGTGCGTGCTTGTACCTAAGATCCGAAGAAAAAGCCTCAAGAGCTTAGGCAGTGGTGTTTCTTAGTGCGAGCGGCAAGTGGAGTGGAGCGTGGAGAGCGCCTGAATTAGGCTTTAGGCTGCTGTGTGCTGGATACGGTGGACTCTTTGGTAGAGCTATCCCCAGAGGAGCCTTGAGGGGCGGAGTCTGGAGGCAGTTCTTTAAAGGCCGTGCCGTCGTCTTGAGGAGCAGGAGCAGAGGAAGAGAGGGTGGGGAGGATCGAGTCGCTTTTGCGAGGAACGGGATCGATACCACCTTCATTTAAGGGGTGGCAGCGGCAGATACGTTTGGTGCCGAGCCACATTCCCTTAACAAGACCCCATTCTTGGATGGCTTCTAAGGTGTATTGGGAGCAGCTAGGGTAGAACCTACAGTGCTGACCCAACAGTGGGCTTAGAAGTTTTTGGTAGGTGCGAATTAGACCGATCGCCGTTTGCGTAGCTGGCGGGAAGTTATAGCCCATAGCCGTTGGAGCGATAAACTGAGATCGTGGTTGCTCACGTCACCTATACCTGGCTTTGCGAGAAAGACCAGATCCGCATTAGGAAGGGAGTCCTGAGATAACCTAAATGACTCTCTGACAAGGCGTTTGACGCGGTTACGCCAAACCGCTCGTTTTAAGACCTTTTTTGGTACAACCAGTCCGAGGCGGGGATGACCACAATCGTTGTCCTTAGCGAGGATCAACATACCATGGGCCCCAGCGCGGACGGGCTTATTAAAGACATGGTTGTACTCCTCGGAGGTAAGGAGTCTGACCTCACGAGGAAAGGTTTGCTTAGGCATTGGGCGATTAGACAGTTAAACGCTTGCGGCCCTTAGCGCGGCGACGGGCGAGAACCTTGCGGCCATCGGCGGTACGCATACGCTTACGGAAGCCGTGGGTGCGCTTACGCTTTAAAGCGTTAGGCTGGAAAGTGCGTTTCATTGACGAAATCTCCGAAAAGGGAAAGCCAAAGCAAAAGAGCCATTGGGGCCCAAAACAAAAAGCCGCTCTTAAGCGCGAGGCGCGGAGGCGACAAGTGTGCTCTTGGGCGGTGTACCAAGCGCAGCGGCGCGTTATAGTGGCAACGGCTACGTTTTTAGCACACGCGAGAAAACGGTGTCACAGACAAATAAGCCGCAGGCGGAGCCTTAGGCGTTTCCTACGCGTAAGCACAGGAAGGCGTGAGCACACTTGCGAGCAAGAGCAAGTAGGGTGGCCCGTCAGACAGAGCTCTAATGCAGGGGTAGAGCGCGATCGCATCTTGTGACGGATACGATTGCAATTACGTGATGCGCTTGGTACGGCCAAAGGATGGGGTATGAGGCGCATACTGAAATGCGTATTTTACATGCAGATTTTGCTTAAAAGCAAGAATTGAGGGATAAAAAAGGCGCGTTAGGCTGGAGGGACTTAGGAAGGCTGAGGAAGGGGGATGGAGACGGGCGGTGGCGGTAAGGTAGTGCGTAACGAAGCTGAGCGGAGCTGTAGCGCTTGATGCTAGCGGTATGAGGGAAGCGTCAGCCGCAGATAGCTGTAAGGGATGGCGCATAAATTTTAGTAATAGAGGTTACATGATCGTGAGCGCCACCGTACTGCATACTATCACCATAGATGTAGGTATTTCTAGTTTGGGACAGTTGCCTTTCGCAAAAACAGGCCTGTGCATGGGACGGGAGAGCAAACAAGGGCAGCAAGGCAGAGGCGCAAAGATTGACGTTGATGCGCGTAGCGGTGAAGAGGTGTGCGTACTCTACAGGTAGGCTCAGCCTGCAAGACAGGACATGGCAGGACAGAAGGGAGACAAAGAGGAAAGGAAACAGATGATATAGAGGAGCTGCGTAGTGCTAACTTAAGCTGCAGCTGCGCGTTAGCGCTTGGTGACACGCTACCAGCATGGATTTGTCTCCAAACGGTAGGTGATAACTTAAAGAAAAATTTGTAAATGGCAGTGGACTTAAAGGGCAAGTCCACTACACTGGTACTAACAAAAACAGGAAAGTACGTAATGTACTTTCTATAAACAACAAGGAGTACCATGCTGGTCATACTAACACTACTGTGAAGTCTCCATATGCTTACGCACATGGCTTCCTCCCGTTTTAATAGGGAGGGTCCTGAACAAGAATACAATCCTACCTCAGCACCGTTCCAAACAAGCAGTTTGGGCGTAT
>CASEBB010000055.1 GCA_949286015.1 uncultured Succinivibrionaceae bacterium
CCTGCATAACAACACCTATGAGTATGTCTCGGGCTCTGCCACTGAAAGTGGCTCCATTAACGCCAATGTCGTGCTCAATGGCAAAACTAAGGATGACGCGTCCTTAAATATCCGTGTGGGTAAGTGGACGGTAGGCGAGAGTGGCTCTTTCAGCTTTGCCAGCGGCGGCCATGGCACCATTAACGTTGGTATGGATGCCTCGGAAGTACTGGATCCATCGCAGCCTGTAAGCGCTGAATTAGAGCTGGGCAAGGATCTGACCGTTACCACCGGTAATGCCTTTAACATCAAAGATACCGGTATCGCAAGCATCGATACCTTTAAGGTGGAATCGGGCGCCTCTACTGCCATTGATGGCATGATCAGCTTCAACAGCGGTGATTTAAGCGTCTCTGGCGCCGAAATTACCGGTCATGGCCAGATCAATGTCGGTGGTGTGCCTACCGATACTGCACCAGATGGCACCGCCAGTGGCCATTTAGCCATTAACAAGACTCAACTTGAGAGCTACTTAGGTACCGGTGTCGAGGGTGAAGCAGCTGAGCATGGTCACATCCTCTTTAGAACCGATAGCACCTTAGATTTAACCAGTGAGCCTGCTACTAACCAGATCGAGCTGGGCGCCTACTCCTTAGCCACACAAGCTGATGCTAACACCTCTCCTACCGCCGACCTCAACTTAGTTGAGGGTAAGCACCTTGATATTCGTGGCAACAATCTCAGCATCAGTGCGGCCTTAACGGAGCAAGGAGCGCCAGAGGCTAATGTTGATGTCTACGCCACTGATCTGTCCTTAGGTGGCAAAAATGGCTTTACCTCCAGCAGCCAAGAGTTAGGTGTTAAGACTCTCAATACGCAAAATGTCACCTTTGTCGGTGATAAGGATGCAAGTGGTGCTGACCTCGGCACGGGCTTTACTCTGCGTGATGAGCTCAACCTTGCGGGCAGTGATAACGGCCTCTTCAAGACCGGCACCAGCACTGGCGATGTCACCGTGGGTGTTGGTGGTGAATACCATGTGCAAGATGGTGCTTATACCCACAGTGGCAAATTCAATCTGGCCGGTGGTACCGTCACTATTGACCGTGCCGAAGCGCAAGGCACCTCGCCATTACCTGTTTCCTCTCTGACCGTCTCTGGCGATGGCATCAACATCGATAACACCAAAGGTGCCAACACCATTAAGCTGGCAGGCACTGCTGGTTCGCTGAACTCTGCGGCCTTAGACTTAAGCAATGGCGGCGATCTTACTCTGACCCGTGGTGATAACCTCACCACCATCGATGTCGGCACCGAGTCGCAGTTTGTCGTCACTGGACAGCAAGCCACTGAGCTCTTAAAGGGCCCAGCTGATCCAAATACCCCTGACTCTGGTGCGGGCGTGATCTTAGCTGACAGCGCCGAGATGGTTATCAAGGGTGATAACACCCTTGATGTGGGCACCTTCCAAAGTGGTGATGCCGCACAGTCTGACAAGATCGTCTTTAACAATGGCGGTGAAGTCACCATCAATGGCACCACCACGCTTACCAACACCAATGGCCAGAGCATGGCCTTAGGCCAAGGTACGGTTAACGCCAATGGCGGTGTCGTACTCTCCGGTGATGCGGTTACCCCAGAGAACAACAACTTTGTCCTCGCTCAGGGTACCCTCAACGTCGGTAACACTGCTGCCGCTCAAGGTAACAACGCCCTGCTCTCGGGTGATGTAGGTACCAGCTTTACGGTGGGTGATGGCACCACCTCTGGCGATGCTGTCCTTAACCTCAATGGTACTGACAGCACGCAGCAGTTTGCGGTCAATGCTGACTTAGGCCTCAATGGTAACGGAGACAATCACGCTACTGTTAACCTCGATAAGGGCCAATTTACCGCCCAGAACATTAATGTTAGCGGCGCTAATAACACCATTAACGTGGGTAACGCCACCAATGCGGCGACCTTAGCCGCCCAAGATCTCAACGTGGTCGACAACTCCACCTTAACGGTGAACAGTGGTGCTGCCAGCGTCAATGACGCCACCTTAGGCAGTGGCTCTACTCTCAACCTCAATAACGAGAGTTTAGAGATCACGGGTAATGGTGACTTTAGCTCTGGTACCTTAGCAGGCACCGCAGACTTAACGGTCAATGGCGATGCAGCGTCAGCTAGCATCCAAGCGCAAAACTTTGTTGACTACCTCTCGGGTGGCGCCAATGTGACCTTGCAGAGTGGTGGTGATCTCAACTTAGTAAGTTCCACCCAAGTTGATCTGACGCAGTTTGCCTTTGATGACGGTGCTGTAGGCGCTAGTGGTGATATCCACGTCATTGACGATAATGATCCACAGACAGCTAACAGCCGCATCACGGGTGAGGATCTCATCTTAGGCCACAGTCTGCACGATACGGATTTAGCCTTAGATGTGCAGGCTACCAAGCTGACCTTAGGTGAGAGCACTTACGATAGCGCTAGCGACACCAATGGCTTAGGCGTTGATAAGCTCTACGCGCAGGATGTAACCTTTGTGGGCTACACCGACCCAGCTGACAGCACTACCAGCGACTTTGTGCTGCGTGATGAGCTCAACTTACGCGCTCCTCCAGTCACCTCTGGTGTGGAGCCAGACATCACCACGACCACTGGTACGGGCACTATTACTGGCAATGTTGTCTTAGCCGGTGGCACGGACAATGGCCTCAATGTTTTAGAGGGTAACTACACCCAAAACAACAATGTCACCCTCGCCTCGGGCTCGCTCACTGTTGGTGGTGATACCAATGCCACTACGGATGCGTCCTTAACGGTTAATGGTGACTTTAAGCTGGATAACACCTCTGGCAACAACGTCATTAACGTCCACGCCAATGGTGCTGGCACTGAGGCTACCTTAGACTTAAGCCAAGCCACGGCCGCCACGGTTACCCCTGACACTGCGGGTACCAACTTAACCACCATTAATGTGGGCAGCACTCCAGCTACTCCTGCAACACCTCCAGTCACTGACAGCCATGTTAAGGTGACAGCGGAGCTGGCTAACAACCTCTTAAGCGGTGATGCCGGTGCGGTCAACTTAGGTGCCAGCGGTGAGCTCGATATTGGTAGCGGCGATGTGACATTAGCCACGGGTGACTTATTAAGTGGTGCTACGGCTGCCGCAGGCCAAGTTGCCTTTAACAATGGCGGTGTGCTCAGCGCTGATGGTCTGAACTTAAGTGGTAACAGCGACCTCAATATTGGCGCCGGTACCATTAACGCCAATAGCTTAGACTTCAACAACACCACGCCTGATACTGATGCGACCTTTGCTGGCGGTAACTTCAACATTGCCAACGAGCTTAGCTCCACCAATACCAACATCGTCGTTGGTAATGGCAGCAATACGGCCAATGTGACCTTAGGTGCCTTTACCCCAGACCCAACGGATCCTACCAATCCAGACACGGCAGTGGTCTCGGGCAGCTTAGGCGGCAATCCAGGCACCATTAGCTCGAACGTCGTGGTCAATGCCAATGCTTCTCTCAACGTGCAGCAGGGTAACTGGACGCTCAACAATGGCAGCGGCAACCTCACCGTTAATCAAGGTGAGCTCGTTATTGGCGCAGTTAACGACGCAGGCAATGCCTATCAGGTTTACGATGATCAAGGCTCGGGCACTGCGGTTACCGCCGAGATCACTGGCAATGCGCTCAACTTAAGTGGCGCTGATATCACGGTGAACAGCACCGGTACGGCCAACTTTGACTCCTTGAGCACCGATGCGACCTCGGGCAGCAATATCTTAGTTGCTGGCGGCACCATTAATGTTGAGACTGACGTCAGCCTCAACAGCGGTGACAGCATTGTCATCTCTGGCGCTACGGGCACAGTCAGCTTTGGTAGTGGCGCGGCCCACCACATTACCGCCAATGCTAATGGCACCACCTTAGATGTGGTCAGTGGCAGCTTTGATAATGTCTTTGACCTGCAAAGCGGTGGTAACCTCAAGCTTGATTTAGGTGACCAAACCTTTAGTCTGGCACAAATTCAAGAGCTGCGTAAGACGCTGCTCGCTGACGCTGATCCATCCGGCTCGGTCATGGATCCAGGTGAACACGGTTATATCTGGTTAGGCGGCGCCCAAGTCAACGGCTTAGGCTCTGGCGGCGCTGGCGGTATGACCGAAGTACCGTTTGATAACTACGATCCAGTCACCGGTGAATTTACCCCAGTGCCAATGGGCGGTACTGCTGGTGCAGAAGGTCAGATTCTGTCATTGAGCATGGAAAATCGCGATGCCATGGATCTGCTCGCGGATATCAAGGACATCCGTACTGACCTTACCGACGATATCCTGCTCTATGACATCAACACCGACAGTGAAGGCGATGTCGTCACTGGTAACGTCGGCGCTTTAATGGTCAATGATGGCACTCACGCCGAGATCAATGATGCTACCTTAGCTCATGCCTACGATAATGGCCAAGGTAATAACAGTGGCAACCGCTACTTTATTGCCGATCAAGCGACCGGTGACCTCTTAGGCGCTAACATCCAATCTGGCGGTATCCTCAACTTAGAAAACGGTGGTTACATCGGTGAGGTTACCTTAGAGGATGGCAATTCTGTTGACGACCTCACTACCCTCACCATTAATACCCGTGATCCTAACAAGACCTACGGCAGTGGTGATGACGGCATTACCCACATCGAGGGCAATGTCTCCGGTGGTGCGAACACCGCCTTTAATGTCCACGACGAGACCATCGTCAGTGGTGCTGTGACCATTGGTCAGCTCAACAATACCGCTGATCTCACTGTCAATTAACAGCGGCACCATCTCTGGCGCCAACAATGTCACGGTCGCGGGCGGCAATATCTCCTTAGGTGAGACCTCAAGCATTACGGCCTCTGGCAGCGGTAGCTTTAGTGGTAATACCGTTGCAATGGGCGGTACCAATGCCTTTGGTGGTGATGTTACTGTGACTGGCACTGATGTCAGCTTCGCCTCTGGCAGCAGCCTCAGCACCAGCTCTGGTAACGTCACGGTTACTGGCGACAGCCTCAACTTTGGTGATAACACCTCCATCAGCACGGCTAGCGGTAACCTCGCCTTTACGGCCAACACCGGTGATATCAGCTTAGGCACGGGCTCCGCCTCCTTTAGTGGTAACTCCATTAGCTTTACTGCTAACAGTGGCGATATCACTTTAGGTGCGGGTAGCCAGTTACAAGGCGATAGCCTCAGCCTCACTGGTCTGAATGTCGATATTGGTGGCAACCAAACCTTTACTGGTAGCGGCAACTTTACAGCTACTGACCCAAGCGGCGCGGTGAACATTGGTGCTGGCAACCAGAGCTTTGCTCAAGGTGCAACCTTTGCAGGTGCCAATATCAACCTCGCTTCCGGTGCTAACATCAGCGCTAGCTCGGGTAATGTCAGCTTTGATGGCGCATTGGTACAGGAGGCTGGCTCGAGCATTAGTGGTATCAGAGGTACCTTTAATGGTAACAGTGCCACGATTAATGGCACGGTCAACTTTACTGGTTATGCTGCCGCTCAAAGTGGTGAAACCGCCAACACCACCATTGCCTTTAATAGCAAGGACATCACCCTGAACCAAGGTGCTAACGTCACTGCGACCCAAGGTAACATATTAGTCGGTGCCCCTACTGCAGCTGATGACAGTACCTTTACCATGGCCTCAGGTTCAACCATTAGCGGTGGTGGTAATGTCTTCCTCAACAACGCTACCAATAAGGTCGCAGGTACGATTCGCGCTGGCGAGAACCTCTACGTCAATGGTGATAACAACACTATTGAGCAGGGCGCTCTCTTAGTCGCCAAGGATGCTAACTTTAACGGCACCACCGACTTCTCGGGTAAGGGTGTCTTTGATGGCTCCTTGAAAGGATCTGGCAACATTAACATATCCACTAATGGCGCCATTTACGCGTCAGATGTGTCTATGAAAGGTAAGCTAACCAATCAAGGTATCCTTGAAATTGGTCAGGCCTATGTTGATGGTCAGTTAGCGATCTTAAATACCGGTAAGATCGATACCTTAGAGCTGGCGGATGCCAACAGCCTCGTCACTGTGGGTATGGATAGCCTTGCAGCTAACGACAACACCGGTGATACAAGCACGGGCGGCTCCTCTGTGGCTGCCAACAGCACCACTAACTCCAACACCAATACCACCCCGATTGCTGATAACACTAACAATGCTAACGGCTTAGGTGAGGTCACCAACCGCACCGGTCGCTTAGAGATCAATGATCTCAAGCTCAATGGCGGTACGCTCTTTGTCGATCCTGAGTACGGTCATCGCTCCTCTACGGTGGCCCTCAACGCTGACGGTGGTAAGGAAGACGTCTTAGACGGTAACCTCATCGTCGGTAAGAACTCGGCTGTAAGCTGGGGTCAGAGCATCGAGACCTTGGAGCAAGATATTGCCGTCTACCAAGATGCTAATGGCTCTTTAAGCAACGAAGGTAAGGGCTATGGTGCGATCTTAGTGCTCAACCAGCCATTAAAGATTGCAGATGGTGCTAAGGTCATCTTAGACAGCAATGCCAGCTACTCGAGCTTAGATCAAAAGGCTTTAGAGGAGCTCAATGGCATCGACTCCTTAGCGCTGACGCCAAATGGCGACAACACCTACACCTCCGATGCCGACCTGCAATTAATGCCTAATACCGCCTTAGTGGTAAAGGGCAGCAATATCACCACAGCTGATGGTGCGGCTATTCAGTTTGCTACCTCTGGCGCGCAAGTACTCTCTAGTGGTGGCACCATTGTGGTCACCGGCGACTACGATGTGAAGCAGGCGCTGAATCTCTTCAGCGATGCTGATGCCGCTCCTAACAACGGTGTGGAGATTACAGGCCAAGACTTAGAGGTAACCACGCAAAGCGGTCTGTTTAATACCACGCTCAAATCTGGCACTACTGTCGGCACCGTGCAGCTGGCCTTAGACAATAACGCTGTTGATAACTGGGGTGGCTCTGACGAGTCGAAGGACACCATTAAGGATTACTTTGACACCACCAACCCTAACTACAATCAGAACAACAACCAGTTCATCGAAGACGTGGCCACCAGCTCAACTGATGGCAGCGCCTTGGATCAGGCTCGCCGCTTAGGCGTCTTTGGTGGCACGGCGCAGACGGCCTTAGCCGTAAGCGATACGACCACCCGCGCGATGCAGCAACGTGCTGGCATGATGCAGAACACCGATCCAACCGCCGCAGACTCTGCAAACTTGAATACGGCTGGTACGGCGCAATTCTGGGTTAACCCAGTCTACGTCCACCAAGATAGCGATGGCTTCTCTGCCGGTAGCCAGAGCTACGGTAGCGATATGGATCTCTATGGCCTGAATGCTGGTGCGGAGTTCAAGGTATCGCCAAGCCTGCGCTTAGGTGCCATGGTCAACATTGGCTCCGGTTCGACGGAGGGTAATGGTGCTGCCTCGGGCGTGTCCAACGACTTTAACTACTATGGTGTTGGTGCCTACGTGGCTGCCGATGTCGGCCAGAGCTTCTCGGTAATGGGTGATGTCAGCTACACCAAGATCAGCAATGATGTCTCGGCGCATAACAGCTTAGACAACCTGAGCGCCTCGCCAGATAGCACCAATATCAGTGCTGGTGTGATGGCTAAGGTCAATCTGAGTGCCGGTGGCTTGAATGTGGCGCCATACATTGGCGTGCGTTATCAGCACTTAGATCTTGATGGCTACGATGTGGGTAGCACCCAGTATGGCAATGTGGCGCAATACTCCTCTGACACCACTGACATCTGGTCGCTGCCTGTGGGTGTGAACATCTCCAAGGAGATCATCACCGCCAGCGGCTGGCAGTTAAAGCCAGAGATTGATCTGCAACTTAAGGCCAACTTAGGCGATGAAGAAGTCAACGGCGACGTGAAGTGGGCTGGTACCAACCTGACGCAGAACGTCTCAAGCGAGGTTGTTGATCCATTCAGCTATGGCGTGGCTGCGGGCATCAATGCGAAGAAGGGCAACTTTAGCGTAGGTGTGGGCGTCAACTACACGGGTTCGGAGAACACCAACGAGTTTGGCGTCAATGCTAATATGCGCTATGACTTCTAAGCGCTAACTACGGTGCAGCCTTAAGTTAGGGCTGCACCAGACAAAGAAAGAGGCAAAAGGCAGTGGCGGTGGCTACTGCCTTTTGTGTTTTAGAGGAGACGCTTCTGCAACCGATAGTGCCGATCGTGAGAAGATCTGGGTAATTTTGGTCAAGCCGATAAACACAGGGGTGAGGGGCTGGCCTTGGACTATCTCGAGGTGTCCCCAAATGCAAAATCCAAAGGAGGAAGCTGCCTACAATCTGGTGTCTTACCTTGAAAGTAGGTGTTCTCTGCGACGCTATTCTTAAGATAAGGCCTGTCAGGCGCTTTGAGATTACCTACCTCGAGGTAAAACTTGAGCGCAAAGTGAGGCACCTACCTTTGTTTTGAGGCATAAGCCCTTGTTTTAGCCGACATTACCTTTAAGTAGGTGACACACAAACGCCTTATTTACGCGCTTTGTAAAAATAAAGCGCGACCTCTTCACGAGCGGATGCATTCCCCATCTTCAAGATAGGCTTAGGTTCGCCTGCACCTTTCATCTCGAGATGAAATGAGGTATTGGACGTTACCCGCACTAAACCTTGAATCCGTCACTTATGAGAGTCCTTATTCTTTGGCGTTGCGTAGCGCAGCAGAGCCTCCCTGTCCTGTAAAATTGAGCCATAGCTTACTGCGCCCTTAGCACTCTTCCACTTGCTTGCAGGATTTCTTGCCATGTCCGATCAGCATACCCCAGACATTGCTCCCCAAGACTTTACCGAAAGCGTAACGACAGAGGCTTCGCTGCCTTTTACCGCCGAGGAAATCGCGACCACCTCGGAGGAAGTAAAGAAGTCCGATCAGCAAGAGAGCGACAACAGCAATGCCTTTGATCAGCTGCTCCAGCATTACCGTGACATAGCGGCCACCACGCGTGACTTGGGTAATCGCTTTGAGAGCCTTATCCAGCAAGTGCTGCTCAAGGTGCCGCAATATCAGCTGCTCTTTACGCAGGTGCAAACCTACAAGGAGTGGCAGCAGGAGCATCCTGAGCTCGGCGTCAGTGAGGTTGATACCGGCATCGATTTAGTGGCAACGCTGCGTGAGCCGCAAAATGGCGCCTCCTATGTGGCGATCCAGTGCAAGTTCTATCGTGAGCACTCTGCCTTGAGCATGAAGGATCTGGCGACCTTTTTGAGCGTCTCCAGCACGCCTTTCTTTGCCTCGCGTATGCTCTTTGCTACCAATCGCGGCCTCAATAGCCATGCGCAAAAGCAGGTGGCCAACCAAGAAAAGCCGCTGCAGATCATCTCTCTGGAGACCTTGCGCCAATTCCCGATCGATTGGGCGCAATTTGTTCAGACCAATACTGTCAGCACGCTGCCCAAGCGGCAGTTGCGTCCTTATCAGCAGACGGCCGTCACCAACACCATTAACGGCTTCAAGGACTATGCGCGCGGTAAGCTCATTATGGCCTGCGGTACGGGTAAGACCTTTACCGCGCTGCGCATTGCTGAGAGACAGGCACAGCAAAACCACTTGGTGCTGTTCTTAGTGCCATCACTGTCCCTGCTGTCGCAGAGCATGAATGATTGGGTGCAGCAAAGTCAGCTGCCAATGCTGGCCATCCCTGTGTGCTCGGATAACAAGGTCAGCTACAAGAAGGTCGGCAAAAACGAGATCGAAGCTGACGAAAACGTCTTAGCCCGCAATGAGCTTCTCTATCCTGCTACCACCAATGAGCATGCCTTAGCTCGCAGTGTTGCAAAGGCGTTAGCGATGCAGCAAAAGCAGCCACAGCAGGGCTTAGTGGTGGTATTTTCGACCTACCAATCGCTGGATGTGGTGCATAGGGCACAGGAGCTTGAGGGTGAGCTCAAGCTCCCTGAGTTTGACCTCATTATCAGCGATGAGGCGCACCACACCGCTGGTGCTTACCTGCTTAATGATGATGATGCTGCTGAGAAAAAAGCTTATGAGCCAGCGGATGGCCAGCCAACTTTAGGGGGCTTACCTCAAGATGACGCTGCTGACGCCGCAACAGCAGAGGCCGCTGCTACCACCACGACCAAAAAGAGCAGCAAGCGCCAAAAGAACACCCCAGACGGCGAAACCTACTTCACGCTGGTGCACTCTACTCCATGGATGACGAGAAAGTCTTTGGCCCTGTCTTTTATTCGCTGACCTTTGAGCAAGCGGTGTCTTTAGGGTGCTTGGTCGACTACAAGGTCATCATCCTGGTACGCGATGGTGCGGTCGATATGAGCTCGGAGGAGCTGGAGCAGTTCTCGGCACAAAACACCGCGCGTGCCATTGGCCTGTGGAAGTCACTCAACAAGTTTGGCATCTTAAGCCAAGATGAGTCCGATGCGCAGCCGATTCGCCGTGCCGTAGCCTATGCCCAGCGCATCACCACGGCAGGCATGAAGGACAACGTCAACAAAGAGAACATCGTCTCCTCAAAGGAGTACGCGCAGTACTTCTCTGAGGTCATTACGCAATACCGCCAGCGGGTCTTGAGTAAAGGCGCACAGACGATTGCTGCGCATCAAGACCCAAGTGAGGAATTCCTCTTTGTGGAAAGCCACGACCTTGTTTGCCACTGTGAGCACGTCGATGGCGCCATGAACGCCATGGAAAAGGAGGAAAAGCTCCAGTTCCTGCGCTCCGATCCTGGTGAGAACCAGTGCAACATCCTCTTTAATGTGCGCTGCTTAAGTGAGGGTGTAGACGTCCCTGCTCTGGATGCTGTCGCGCTCTTAACCCCACGCCGTTCCCCTGTGGAAGTGGTGCAAATTGTCGGACGCGTGATGCGCACCGCCCCTGGCAAGAAAGAAGGCTACGTCATCATTCCGGTGATTGCCCACAACCTCAAGGATCCAGCCTCGGCTCTGGCCAATAGCGATGCCTTTAAGGTGGTATGGGAAATCCTCAATGCCTTACGCAGCATCAATCCAGAGAGTGTGCTGGCCGATCCTTACCTGCACAAGCTCGACAAGCGCATCGCTATCATCTGCGAGAACAACAATGAGCTCTACCGCAAAACCGGTAGTGAATCACCGCGTAATTCTGGAGTTGGTGGCAAGAGCAAAGGCGCCACCGATGATCAGTCCGAGCTCTTTAATCTGCTGCGTGCTTTTGAGATTGAGGAGGCTATCAAGTCGACCATTATCGACAACTTCGGTAACCGCAAAACGTGGCAGGACTGGGCGCAAGATGTCGGTGCCATTTGCGCCCGTCAAGTAGAGCTCATTAAGGGCATCCTGCACAGCCCTGATACCTCGGAGCAAACCCTTAAGGCTTTTGCTCTTTTCCACAAGGAGCTGATTGACGCTACTAGCGTGAACTTAAGCACCGATGATGTGGTGGAAATGCTCTCCCAACACATCGTGATTAAGCCGGTACTGGATGCGCTGTTTCCTAATTACCCGTTTACCGAGCGCAATGTCATCGCTTGCTCGATGACGCGCATGCTCGATCAGCTCGATCAGGACGGCCTCAATCGCGCTAATGATGAGCTGCACTACTTCTACGATAGCGTGCAGTTTCGCATGCGCAACGTCGAGAGTGTCAGCGATCGCCAAAAGGTGATCATTGAGCTCTTTGATCAGTTCTTTAAGGTCGCGTTCCCGAAGCAGCAAGAGAAGCTGGGCATTGTCTACACCCCAGTGGAGATCGTGGATTTCATGCTGCACTCGGTAAGTGACCTGCTGCAGCGGGAATTTGGCGAGAGCTTCTCCTCACCTCATGTGCATGTGCTCGATCCGTTTACCGGTACGGGTACCTTTATCGCGCAGCTGCTGCAAAGTGACCTCATCAGTGATGAGGCGCTGGATCAAAAGTACCGTCATGAGCTGCATGCCTTTGAGATTCTGCCACTGGCTTACTACGTGGCGGCGATTAACATCGAGTCGGTGTATAACCAGCGCTATGAGCGGGCTCATGGGCATGCCGTGCCGGTAGAAGAGTACCAGAGCAACTCCATTATGGTGCTCACGGATACCTTTAATTACGCGGCAAAAGAGGGCAGCTTAGACCCAAACAATCCTTTTGTGCCTAACAGCGAGCTGCGCCGTGAGGTGGAGAATCTTGAGCTGCGGGTCATTTTGGGTAACCCTCCTTACTCTGTGGGGCAGGAGAGCCAAAACGACGATAACCAAAACGAGAAGTATCCGGCGTTAGATGCGCGCATTGCCGCCACTTATGTGGAGCGCGCTGGTAAAGTGCAGCTCAAGAACAGCCTCTATGATTCGTATATTCGCGCCTTCCGCTGGGCCTCGGACAAAATCACTGAGCGTGGTGTCATTGCTTTTGTCACCAATGCTGGCTGGTTGGACACTGCATCAGCCAATGGCATGCGTCGTTGCTTGGCTGAAGAGTTTAGCTCGATCCACGTCTACCACCTCAAAGGTAATGCCCGTACCACATCTGGTGAGCAACGTCGCAAGGAAAAGGATAACGTCTTTGGTGTAGGCAGCCGCGCTCCTATTGCCATTACCATCTTGGTAAAAAACCCTGAAGCCACGGAGCAAGGGCAGATCTACTTTGCTCAGGTGGATGACTACCTTACTCGTGAGCAGAAACTGCAACAGTTGCGTGACATGGGCTCTGTGCTCAACCCGCAAGTACCTCTTACCCGCATCACTCCAGATGCGCATGGCGATTGGCTCAACCAGCGTCGTGATGATTTTGCTCACTTCATTACGGTTAATGGCAAGAACAACGACGGCCTCGCTATCTTTGCCAACTTCTCGGGAGGCATTAAAACCAATCGTGATGCATGGGCTTACAATGCATCCAAAGAAGATTTGGCTGCCAATATGAGCCGCTGCATAGCCACCTACAATGACCAAGCAGAACAGGCCAAATCACAAGGTACTGCTTTTGTGCTTAACAACGACCCCACCAAGATCAAGTGGGATCGTCCGCAACTCAAACATGTCAAGCTAGGGCGTGTTTACCCTGATTTTGATGACTCTAAGCTGGTATTGTCTATATACCGTCCATTCGTCAAAGAGTGGCTGTATAACGATAAAGCGTGGCTTAACTGTGTTTACCAAATGCCCCAGCTATTTCCGTTTGCTGGAGCTGAGAACCTGACCATTGTGTCCAATGGCGTGGGCCGCCAAAACATCAGCTATCTGATGACCAATTGCATTACCGACCTCAACTGCATGGACTCTGGTAGCCAGTGCTTCCCCCGCTACCTCTACCGTCCCGCCACCACCGCCGAGCTTGCAGCCTACCGCCAAGCCCGCGTCGAAGGCTATGAGGACACCAGCTCGCTCTTAGGTGACTTAGAGGCCGACGTGCTTACACCAGCACCTCAAGCTTCATCGCTATTGGATGTGTTAGAGCACAACGCCTCAGTACCGCAGGTCATTGTCAACGGCTATGTGCGCGAGGATGCCATTAAGCCTGAGGCCATTGCGCACTTCCAAGCGGCCTATGCCGGTCACGAAGCGGAAATCGACGCCGATGCCGTGTTCTACTACATCTACGGCCTGTTGCACAGCACCGACTACCGCACCACTTACGCTAACAACCTGCAAAAGGAGCTGCCACGCATCCCTCGTGTCGCAACTTGGGATGATTTCAAGGCCTTTATGGAGGCGGGACGCAAGCTCAGTAAGCTGCACGTGGGCTATGAGCAGGTGACGCCATACCAAGGCTGCAAGATTGTGGGCTTAACCCCTAACGTCTCCAAGCGCGTCATTAAGCTCACCTACGGCAAGATCGCAGGGAAAAAGGGCGCTGCGGCTAAGGACAAAACCACGATCCACTACAACGACAGCATCACCATTACGGGCATCCCGCTGGAGGCGCAGGAGTATGTAGTCAACCGCAAGTCGGCCCTTGATTGGGTAGTAGAGCGCTGCGGTATCAGCGTCGATAAGGACTCCCGCATTGCCAACGACTACAACGCTTTTGCCCAAGAGATTGGGGATGAGGACTACATCCTCAACCTCATTTTGCGCGTGATCACGGTATCGCTGGAGACGATGCAGATCGTAAAGGCGCTGCCACCGCTTACGATTCATCAGCTGGATCGCTAAGGCGCTAAAGTTGGCTTACAGAGGGTAGCCTCAAATGCTTTGAGGCTGCCGCAAAAGCGCCGTATCTCAAAGGAGGATGCTGGCAAACCAGCGCTGCTGGTGATGGGCAATACGCCTGCATAGAGAACAGGCGTTGGCTCTTCCTTTGTACTAACACTACCTCAAGAGAGTGGTGCCGTCAGTCTCCGACCTATACGCTCGCGTACCACATTGGAGTAAACACCTCCCTAAACAGCATCTTGACATGGTCACGGCCCTTACGCTCAAGTCCTCAGGGGTAATTTCGCCTAACCTGAAGCGTAAACAGGGCATAACACCGGCAAAGAGTTGTGGGGACTAACAACCAACTACCTCTAAGTGGTAGTCGACCGCACAGAGCATTAGTCTCTAAGGGCTTTAGTGTATTGTAGAGCTTTCCTCAAGCCCCATTCCTGCAACCTTAAGCTTGCTGGGCTCAACGCAAAGCACCATAACATCCTTCCTCAAGGTGTACAAAGACCTCCCCGCCCGCATGCAAGTAGGACCGCAGCCCTTTATGATCTCGCAGGAACGCTTAAGTATCTGCCCCGCAACTTAGCCCTATCAGCTTTGCCCTCTATCCCCGCCACAAACAACTGAGCCAGCACAATTACAGGTACATTATTTGCTCCCTGATGAGGAGTTTTGCCATGGTGTAAGACTATCTGTTCTGTTAACGCCAAAACAGACAGAGGATAGACTCGTTCACAGCAGTAATAAGTGCTACCTTGCCCTCTGCAAGGCCTTTTCTTGGCCATTGCCGCAAGGTTGCAAGGTTATTGGTACTCACTACAAGCTGCTGTTACTGCGGTCTTGACGCAACTTTGTAAGTCTCCACCATCCCAAAATTAGGGCCCCCTCATATCCCAAGCGTTCCTCATTTCCCGCCCAAAAGAAGTGTTGGCCCTTTACTAGATGTCCCTCTTGCGTGGACATTTCCACAGAGTGCAACCGCTATTAGGTTAAGCTCGCCCCAAACACGCTGCTTGATGGCAGCGCTATTCCAGTCGCTGCCCTGAGCACAGCACTCTGTGTTTGCAGGTCTCAATTAGTTCGTAGCTTTGCTCCTTGCATCGGAGTCGTTTATCCATGAAACCAAGCAACAATGCTCTCACCTTCTTAAGAGCACAGTATCGCGCTATTTACGGCCGTGCCTACTTTAAAGGCCTCGCCTCTATCATGGTCGTATCGTCAGCTTTGGCCGCGCCAGTAGCCAACGCTGCTCTCGCCAATAACAACGACTCAGATGCCTCTAACGCTACGTCTCGCACTACGACGGCCGACGCTACCGACGAGCTCGACCTGCGCTCGATCTTAAATGGCAATGAGCCAACCCCATCTGCCAGTGAGCAAGCTGCCGAGATTGCCTATACCTCCTCCACGCAACAGGCGCAAAACCTCTTACAGCCACGCGCACTGCCTACAGCAGCTCCTGCTGTCAATGGCGATCCAGCCGCGACGCCAATGCCAATGGCTGCTGGTGATCCTACCGGCCCTGGCCTTGATTGGGATACTTTCCCAGGCAACGCCGGTGAGACCATCAACTACACTGGTAGCAACCGTATTTACAACAGCAATACGTGGTACCACAACGTCAACATCGCCTCGGGTGCGACGGTAAATGTGGTAACCACTAATAGTGGCAATCAAGCCTACGATAACTACTCCAAATTAATCGTGGGATCCGATGATGACGCTGCCACTACCACCCAGCTCAACATGGCGGCGGGCTCCACTTTAAACTTAAATGACAATACCGCGCTGCAGATCAACGGTAATGGCCAAAATACCTTAGGCGGCAATATCAACTTAAACGCCGTCTCTGAGGGGTCGCAGGCCATTATCAGCGTCGGTATGGCTACGCCAACTGAAGAGCAAGTCAACAATAAGATCACTGTCGGTGGCAATATCAATGTGGGCAGCGGTGCAGGTACGGCTGCGATCTACGCCCCTAATATCGATTTACAAGGCGATATCACTGTCAACTCGGGCGGTACGCTGCTCTTAGACGGTGCCTTAAAGGACACCAACCCAACCGACTTAAACGCCAATCACGGCGCTGGTACCTTTACCGGTCACAGCACTGACGTCACCATTGCCGAGGGCGGCCGTGTGGTCGTAGGTAAGGGCGATACTGAGACTGGCACTAAGAGCAAGTTAGACTTAGGTGATGGCTCCTCTAACCTCAGCGGCACCGGTACCTTAGAAGTGCAGGGTACGGCTGTCTTAACCGAGACCATCTTAGATAACTTCACCACTGCTGCCAGCCCAGATCCAGGCAATCCACCTGCAGCTACCGGTAATGTCTACTTAACCTCCGGTGGCCGCTTAGAGTTAAAAGCTGGTAACGGCCAAGGCGCTGCTGATCCAATCGAGCTTACTGACTACCAATTTGGTACCACCGAGGGTGAGGGCCAAATCAACGTCAACGCTACCGGTGATACCAACACCATTGCTGGTGATAATCTCTCTGTAAGCAGTTCCATTGCCCCAGCTGGCGGTCAAGATCTCAACTTAGATCTCGAGGCTACCAACTTAACCTTAGGTGGTGGCACCGGCTTCAACTCTGCTGATGAGAGCTTAGGCTATCGCACTGCTGTCACGCAAAACGTGACCTTTAAGCCAGACGCAGACACCAATCAAACCTTCCATCTGCAAGATGGTGTGACCTTAGACGGTGGTGCCCACAATGGCCAAGCAGGCACGGGCACTGGCACCAGCACCGGTGATGTGGTCTTAGTCGGTGGCGCGGACAACCTCGACAATGCCTATCGTGTCGCTCAGGGTAACTACACCCACTCCGGCAGCATCACTTTAAGTGGTGGTACCTTAGCTGTCGGTGCCAATGAAAATTACTCTGGTGATGCCACCATGGCCTTAAGTGGCAGCACCACTAAGCTCGTTATCGACAACACCAATGCTGACAATACTATTGTCATTGCCAGCAATACCGCCGATAGCGAAGCGGTCTTAGACTTAAGCTCAGGCAGCGCTGACGCCTTAGAGTTAAAGCGCGGTGATAACCTCACCTCGATTCAAATTGGTACTCCAGGTACCTTAAATGGTACCGGCAGCTCTGAGCTCAAGCTCAACGCCGACCAATTCAATACTCTGCTTAATGTCAATGGTGACTCCGGCAATGGCGCCAATGTGGTCTTAGCCGGTAACGGTGTGCTGCAAGTGCCAAATGGTGCTGGTAACGCCAATCCAGGTGCTGCAGGCACCACCGTCGCTACCTTAGCCACTTCGCAGCTGCAAAAGATCACTGACAACGCCCAAGCCACGCAGACCGACATGATTTACTTCAATCAGGGCGGTCGCTTACAGGGCGAAGATTTACAGCTGCGTAATGATGGCACTAACCTCGACATCGGTCAGGGTACTGTTGCCGCCACCGATCGCTTAGATTTAGTCCAAGATGGCGCCACCAGCGGTGACTTTGTCATCACCAGCGGTAATATCGAGACCTCGGAGCTCGTCTCTACCGATGGCTCGGTGGCCACGGTGCAAGTGGGTAACGGCAATGCTGACCCAGCACAAGTGACCCTTACCGCCAAGCCTGATGGCTCTACTGGCAATATTGGCCTTAACATCAATATCAATGGTAGCGGCCCAGGTGAGAGCTCCTTAAACTTCAAAAACGGCACGTGGAATGTTGATGCCACAGCCGCTGACCACAGCATTACCCTCACCGGCCCTAACGCTCACCTCAACATTGGTGATGACCGCGAGACCTCGGGTGCTGATGTCACCATTTCTAACCTCGAGATCAACCAATCCACGGTTAACATCGCCGGTAACAGCGACCTCTCCTTTACTGGCGTCACCGATTTAAGCGACGGCAACTTAACCGGTACTGGTGATTTACACGTCAAGACCGGTGCGACTACCATCTTAAACGAGGATTCACTCGCTAACTTTACTCAGCAAGGCACCACCGATCCTGCTGGCGGTCGCGTTATCTTAGAGGGTGGTGAGTTAGACCTCGAGGCTACTGACCCAGCGCAGCCTATTGTCCTCAATGACTACAGCCAAGGTGCTGCTGATACCGACAATGCTGACATCGTCGTGACGCAGGAAAGCACCATTGGCGCAGATGCCCTCACCGTTAATGACAAGCTCAAGGATGAGTGGAAAGGCACGGTCAACCTCAAGGTTGGTGATCTCTACTTAGGCGGCAAGGCCGACACCGAGTACAACGCCTCCTTAAACTTTAAGGAAGCTACGGTCTCTAACTCTGTCACCTTTAGCCCTACCACCAACACCGATCCAAATGCTCCAGTAGTCGCCGATACCAACTTCTATCTGCGCGATCACATCACCATTAATGCCGTAGGCAATGGTAATAGCGACCAAGCCACGTCCAATGGTGATGTCCATATCCGCGATTTAGGCACCGGTAACCCTGTTACAGACGAGCCTACCTACCAAGTGTTAGGTGGTACCGTCACGCACGTCACCACTAACACCACCACGGATCAGCCAGGCCAATTTGATATCAGCAATGCCGGTGTGCAAATCGGTGGTGCTGATAACACCTCTACTGCTTTTGGCCACGACGCCACCTTACAGTTTGCCCATAACACCGATGCAGGCGCTGGCAACACCTCGGTTACGGATGTAACCATTGCCTCCGGTAGCAGCATCAAGATCGTGGGTAACGGCGGCGATAGCACCTCCACCTTAGATTTAACTGGTGCTAATGCTATCCATGTCGCCGGTACTAACAACCTCATTAATGTTGGCACCACCACCGCTGAGGCTCTAGCCAATGGCAGCACCAAGGTAGAGTTAGCAGAGAAAGCAGGCATTGCTGCCCCTGCTGATTCCGTCTTTGCGGTGCAAGATACCCAGCTGACAGAGCTCTTAAAGGCTGGTGCTGACGGCACGCGTGATGGCGCTGCGGCCGATAATGTCACTGTAGTCTTAGGCCAAACCGGTGCGCTGCGTATCGACGCCACGATGGTGCCATCTGTCCCAGATGATCCTAGTAGCCCACAGGTACCAAGCAACACCTCGCTAGATATCTCCTTCTTAGGCACGACTGATACCTCGGCCAATCCGGCCCCTACCCTTGATGGCAACAAGATCTACTTTGATCGCGGTGGTCGTATTGAGGGCGATGCCTTAAGTCTGACGCAAAACAACACCACTACCAATGTGAACCTCAACATTGGTGAGGGTACCATTAGTGCTGACAACTTAGCCTTCTCCAACAGCTATAGTGGCGGCTCTGATTTTGTGATCGAGCAAGGTACCCTTGAGGTCGGCTCGTCCTTAAACGGCATGAATGGCAGCAAGCTGCAATTAGGTACGGGCACCGGCTCGGGTGAGGCTAACTTAAACTTAGGTACCTTTGAGTCCACGCTGGCTGCTGATGACTCTGGCAACACAGTCATCACTGTGACGCCAGATAGCGCCACTACCGCCGGTGATGTCAACACCACCATTGTCATGGCAGGCAATGCCTCGGTTAACGTCAATGCCGGTTCGTGGAATCTCAACAATATTGAGGTTTCCGGCACGGGCAATACCATTAATGTCGGCTTTGAGGGCAATAACGGTGAAGTGCCTACCATTGACAACGGCGATGGCACTACCTCGGTCTTAACCGCCGAAGTGACTGCCGAGTCGATCAATGTTGGTGACGGCAATACCCTCAACATCAACACCAACGGTATCGCCACCTTTACTGATTACGAGAACACCAGCGGTGGCACCACCATTGTTGATGGTAAGCTCGTCATCGCTGATGAGGGCCAAGGTAGCTTCTTAGAGGGCACAGTCTCCGGTAGCGGTGAGATTGAAGTCCAAGGCACTGCCTACTTAACGCATGACCTGCTCAACACCTTTACTGGCAACAGCGGTACCTTTACCTTAAACGAGGGTACAGCGGACTTCACCAAAGATCCGAACGCTGCGGTGCTGGACATGAACCAGTTCACGTTTGGCGAGGACTACAACAATCCTGATGCTGACTTCAACATCATTGCCACTAAGACCGAGTCAGGTGCGGATGGCACGCCAGTAACTGTTCCAGCTGACGCCAGTGTCATTAAGGGCGGTGACGTACTCATCAGCAACTCACTGGTCACGAACAATCAAGTCAGTGCAGGTACTACCGATCAACTCAATCTCGACATTCACGCTACGGATGTCACCTTAGGCGGCGGTGAGAACTTTACCTCGGCCGAGCAAGTCTTTGGCTATCACCAATTAGTAACGCAAAACGCCACCTTTAAGACTGACTCTGGCGCCGCTGCTGATACCGCCTTTACCTTACACGACGGCATTGCCTTTGTCGCTACTGATGAGACTACTGGTACCAGCACCGGTAATGTGATCGTCAAGGGCGGTACTGACGACGACTTTAAGTCCTTTAACGTGGCTGCGGGCCATATCACACACAGTGGTGATCTGACCTTAGATGGCGGCTCGCTCATGGTGGGTACGACTGAAGAGACTCGTACCAACTTAGATGTGGCTGATGCTGATGCCTCGTTTACCATGGCTACGGGCTCGAAGCTGACCATTGACAACACCAATGCGCCAAACAGCATCAAGGTGCAAAGCAATGGCTATGGCAGCACCTCCACTCTCAACCTGTCGCAGATTGACGTCGAGCTCAAGCGTGGCAACAACTTAACCACCATTACCGTGGGTAGTGGTGAGATGGATGTGCACGCCCCAACCGATGCCCTGCTGCAGATTAACAACGCTGATGGCCTCTTAGACCTCAATAGTACCCCTACTGCTGACCAGCAAGGTGTGGCTGTGGTCTTAACCGGCAATGGCGCCTTAGAGATGGTCAATAAGCCTGGTGAGCAGGCGGTCTTAGACGTCAGCAATATCGATGGCTACTCCACCACGCCACAATCTGACCGTGTGATCTTCTCCGGTGGCGGTATGATCATTGGTCAAGACTTTAAGGTGACCAATCAGGATGCCAACACCGATAAGGCTTTAGATTTAGGCTTAGGTACCATTAAGGCCGAGAAGCTGACCTTAGACAATGCCTACAAGAATGCGGACGGCACCACAGCGAACTTAGCGCTGGCCGCTGGTCGCGTCATTGTCGGTCAAGAGTTAAGCTCGACTTCCAACACCATCCAAATTGGTAACAGTGCCTCTAATACGGACTACCCTGCTGAGCTGCATTTAGGCTACTTTGCTACCCAAGAGGCAGGCTCCACGCAGGTAGATGAGAACAGCACCAGCAAGAGCACCGGTGTGGTCAATGGCAACTTAGTCATTGATGGTAACAATACCCCACTGGCCAGTTACAACGAAGTGGGTTTAGGCCAGGTTAACAGCAGCGCGGTGGTGCATGTCGATTACGGCAAGTGGACAGTGGCTGATCCAAATGGCACCCCAGAGTCTGGCCAAAGCTACGCTTTAGGTGATGTTACCGTCCAAAATGGCGGCTTCCTCGAGATTGGCGCCGTCGATGGAGCTGGTACGCCTTACGCCTTAGAGAGTGAAGACACCAATGGTGACGGCATCCCAGAGGTCAGCTACGCAGAGGCAACCTTACAAGGCGATGAGCTAGTATTAGATGGCGCCATGATGGCGGTGCACAAGAATGGTCACGCCTACTTCAACAGCTACTCGCACACCAATGGCTCGGTAGCAATCATTGAGGGTGAATCGTACTTTAACGGCCAAATCGACATTGACACCAATCCTGACAATGTGGTCTACATTGTGGGCCGCAATGCCGGTGCCTATCATGATCGCGAGATTGCCACCAATCAGATTCACGTGGATGCTGCTAGTGATACGGTCACTACCAGTGGCATTGGCAGCGTCTATGTCTTAGGTGAGGGTGGTACCTTAGGCTTTGATATGGCCTCTGGTAACAACTTTACTCTCAATCAGATTCAGCAGCTGCGTCAGCAACTGATTCACCAGAATACGGGTGAGGTCGTTGAGGGCGGCTATATCGACTTAGGTGATGCTACTACCTCGGCGGTAGCTGTCAATGAGAAAACTCACTCAAGCAACGGTGCTACCATTACGCGAGGCGAGATTGACTACACCACCAGCAGTGGTGACCTCGCGGCCATTAAGGACATGATCTTTGCCAACACCTCCCATGCAACTTTAACTAATGTCAAGGATAGTGATGTCCTTGATGTGGGCACGGTGGGTAACGTCGAAGTCGACGCTGGTGGCCAATACTTTACGGTCAAAGACGTGGACTTAGCCGGTGCGGCGCAATCACCTTATACCCAAACTAGCAGCAGCACTGACAAGTACTTTGCGGTCAATAAAGACGGCACTTTAATTGGTGCTAACGTGCAAAGTGAGGGTCACTTAGGTCTGCATCACGGTGGCACCATTAGTACCATTAATCTCGCAGATGGTACTGCCACTACCGAGACCGAGCTGGTGATCAAGAGTGAAAGTGGCGAGACCACCAACATCACTGCCATTAATAGCTCCGGTGATAACACCGTAGTAGCGATCTTTGGTGAGGGTAACACCGTGGTGGGTGGCAGCACTTCGGAGGCTGGCCGTGGCACTATTACGGCGGGCACCTTAGACGTCAATGCCAATCTCCAAACTAGCAATGCCATCACCGTTAAGCGCTTAGAGTCCACTTACTCGCGGCTCAATGAAGACAAACTGCTCAACGCCAACTCCTTAGAGGTTAACGGCACTACTAACTTCTACAATAAGTTATCTGTCTTTAACAACGCCGAATTTAACGCTACGGCACAAACGCTGGATGGCTTAGAGGCTGGTGCTGATGGCGCGACCACGCTGCATGGCGCGAACACCTTCCGCAAGAACGTAGACTTTAATGGCGCGACCTTCTTAACTGCGACCAGCAATACCACCGTAAACGGCACTGCTAACTTTAGTGGTGAGACCAGCTTAGCCGGTGATCTCACCTTAGGTGAGAGTGGTCAGGCTAACTTTGTCGGTTACGTGGAACAGGCGGCGACCTCGACCTTTAACGCCTCAGGCACGGGCAATAGAGTCAGCTTTGACAACAGTGCTAATAGCAGCAAGGCCTCGGTACTGGGCGGTACCAACAACTTCTACGACGCTACGTTTAAGGGCAACAACTTAATCAGTGGTACCTTAAACGCTGAAAATGTGACGGTTGATGGTAAGTTCCAGATCTTAGGTGAGAACGCTATTGCTACCGTCACTAACTTAAATGGTACGAATGCCGATACGGTCATTCAGGTGGGTCAAGACTCGCAAAACCCTGTAGATAATCCAAGTGGCGGCTCCTACGATACCGCTACGGGCTCGTTACAGGTGACCAACCTCAACTTAAACGGCGGTACCTTATATGTCGATCCTGACTATGGCGAGAAGACCGCCTTTACTGCAATTGATAATGTGGCTCAAGGCGTCAATGGCAACATCATTGTTGGTAAGAACGCCGTGGTGGGCTTCGGTGGTGACTTAGCTGACCTCGAGACCACGATTAACGATTACCAGACAGATGAGGGCAGTTTAGATCCAGCGCAGTATGGTGCGATCTTAGTGGTCAACAAGCCAATTACGGTGAAGGATGGTCACTACATTGCGGTTACCAGCGCGGATGAGCAAAAGACCGTAGCCGACATCGAGCAGTGGCGCGGTGAAGACGATATGGTCTTAAGTGACAATTCTGCTGTCATCATCAATATGGAGGCGTTCAACGCTGCCTCTAATGAGGGCCAGCAAGTTGCCGCTGCTAACGGCATCATGCCAATGAGCATGAAGGCCACTGGTACGCAAGCAGGTATCACCTTTGAGAATAACGGTGCTAAGGTTCGCTCGGAAGGCGGTACGGTGATTCTGAATGGCTCGTATGACGCCACTAAGACCACGCAAGTCTTCCAAACTGCTGACAACACTGGCGTCACCGTGGTTGGTCAAGACATTGAGGTACGCTCGCAAAGCGATCGCTTTATTGCCACAATTTCCACTGGCGAAAACCGTGGTGCGGTCGAGTTTACCTACAATGACAACGCCAACAATGATGGCACCTCTGATGTCATTGATGATGCCATTAAGGACAACTTCGAGAACGGTCAGAATCAAAACAACCCACAAACGCCAAGCACTAATGTCACTGGCTCTGGTGGTAACAATGGCGGCAGCACGATCACCCCTTACAGCTCTTACATGCAGCAGATTGCTCAGATTGATGCTAAGGCCTTAGAGAGCACCTCGCGCTTAGCTACCTTTGGTGGTGCGGTGCAAGCTTCGTTACGTGCAGGCCAAGTTGCCTCCGAGGCGATGCAAGAGCGCTTTACGCCACAAGCCATTGGTACACGCACGGGTGGCATTTGGGCAACTCCTACCTATGTCCATACTGAAGGCGATGGCTATGATGCTGATGGCTTAAGCTACGGTCACGATATGGATCTCACTGGTATGAGTTTAGGTGCTGAAGTGCACCTGAACCCAACGGTGAAACTCGGTGCCATGGTGAGCATCGGTACTGGTAGTGCCGATGGTAAGGGCTCGGCCTCTACAGTCAGCAATGACTTTGACTACTACGGTGCAGGCGTGTACGTGGGTGCCGACAGCGACTCGTTTAGCGTGGTGGGTGACTTAAGCTACACCGTGGTTGACAACGACGTCACTGACAGCAATGCCGCTGATAAGACCAGCGCCAGCTTTGACAGCACGAACTTAAGTGCTGGTGTCACGGGTAAGATGAAGCTCAACTTAGGTGGCTTTAATGTGGCACCTCATGTGGGTATGCGTTACAGCCGCGTCGAAGTTGACGACTACGGTATTAAGAGCAACTTAGCCGGTGGTACGGTGGCACAAAGCACCAGCAGCACCATGAACTTGCTCTCGATCCCAGTGGGTGTGGAAATCTCGCGTGAGATCCAGATGAGCACTTGGAACTTAAAGCCAATGGTCGACTTCACGGTGACCAGCAACTTTGGTGACACTGACTTCAACAACTCAGTGTCTTACCAAGGCACTAATCCTATCAACCTGCAAGGTGAGGTGGTGGATGACATCACCTACGGCGTAAAGGCGGGCTTAGAGGCCAGCTCTGGTGCGCTGAAGTTTGGTATTGGTGTGGGCTACACGGGCTCGGATAAGAGCGACGAGCTGAACGTGGGTGCTAACGTCAAGTACGAGTTCTAAGCTCTACATTGCAGCGCTCTCAAGCGCTGCAACAGGTCAAGCTGTGACCTACTCTCAAGCCGTGCTCAGAGCAGTCTGCGCACGGCTTGTTACTTTTGAGGCTCAACAAAAGCACCTAGTGGCGCGGTGGTCTTATCGTGTGCTGAGCTTAAGCTGGCTCTCCTTTGAGTTTGGTGGTTGTGGCACCACCCTGCTCCAAGGTTGGTCACGTCAAAAGCCATCATGGAGCCCCATGATTGATCTTAAGGGCGATGCTGCTTTGTGGCATCCCCAAAACAAGCGGTGCCACCGCACAGCAGCAAGTGCGCGCTGCCATGGCGTGGTGGGGACATCTCTGCGGTAGTGTGGACGCCATTGCCACAACCTTAGTAAGAGCCCGTCGGTGCGCGGCCAGCACTTCCACCGTGAGTATCCCAAAAAGCAAATCTCAAAGGAGGTAACTGCCTAAAAGCAGGTGTTTTACCCTGAGAGTAGGAGTTTGCTAAGTAGCTACTCTCGAGATAAGGCGCCGTCAGGCGCTTTTAGATTACCTACCTTCCACCTTGGGATTACTGCTGTGAAGATGGCGATCTCCTCAAGGCAAGAGCAGTCTCGTATGCTATGCGCCTCAGCTCTAAGGTAAAGCAGAGCAGCGCAGAACAAAGCACAGGTAAGCCGCGACGCTTTTGCGCCGCTTTAGCGCTGCGTTTGCAGGGACAAATGCATCTCACCTGCCTCTCACCAGCACCTACCGCACTACGCCAAGCAGCCACCTCCGCAAACGCTTACAGCCAAAGAACGTATTGCGGGTAAAGCTGTGCTTAAGGCCAGTTTTCCCTTAAGGCCTACCCGCAAGCACTTAGCTCTACCCAGCAAGAGCCTGCTGTCGCTATATCCTGCTGAGTTAAGAGTAGAGTGCTTTAACGCCCCGACCGTGAGGAGGTCTGGGATAATTTTGCTCAAGCTGATAAACACATGGTTTATGGGCATGCATCAGACTATCTCGAGGTAACACTTGAGCACAAAGAAACGCCTTATTTATGGGATTTATAAAATTAGCCTAGACCTCCTCACGGTCGGAACGCCGCATAAAACCAGCCTTTGTCCCCAAGACCTTCTGCATTTACCCCCTCTCTGCTGCTGTAACACCTTGTCTTGGCTTGACCCCGTACCTACTTAGGCCGTAGCAGGCATACGCTTGCTGCGGCCTTTGTTTTTGCTACTACTACTACTACTACTACTACTTCCGTAAACGCTTACGGCCATTCTCCCTTACTTTTCCGTAGTAGCTATCAGGTTAATTTAGTACAGCTCTTTGCCAGCAACTGTAGCGCTTAATGGGGACGTTTCCTAACCAAAATTGTGCACTGCACCCTTATGGTGACGATAGCTAAGCCCTGCGTGCTTTTGCCAGCACAGTTACGTCCGTAAGTGTGAGCACTGTCACATGCACATGCGTAATAGTCAATATTGTGTAGTTTTTGGCTTGAGATGACAACAAATCAGCGCCAGTGATTTTCTACAATCTGCCCCACTATGCAGCCGACCTAAGGGCCTCCTACGGCTCCACTGCCCTTACTGTAGTGCGCTACGGTTCGAGGTCGGACTTACTCAGAGTGAAGAAAAGAAGTGGAGGAAGGCCATGGCCTTTGTCATCAATGCGTTTGTCAATCGCGCAGATAAAAACCCCAATATCGGCTTCATTGAAAAGGTCTCCTATGGCTTAGGCGACTTTTCCTCGCAGCTCTTGCTCACGCCAGTATCGATGCTCTTTATGTACTACGCCACAGAGTACGTAAACATAGGTATGGCCGAAGTGGGCTTCATCATGATGATCTCGCGTGTCTTTGATGGCATCTCTGATCTGTTAGTAGGCTACCTCATCGAGCGCACCAAGAGCCCTTATGGCAAGACCCGCGCGTGGATCTTGCGCATGCTCATTCCTTACTTCATCTGCGGTGTGGCCATCTTCTCCGTGCCACCACAGATGTCGGATCTCTTCAAGTACATCTACATCTTCTTGGTCTACAACCTGACCATTACTGTGGTCTACACCGCGATCAACCTGCCATACGGTGCACTGTCGACGCTGATGACACAAGACTCCTATCAGCGCTCGGTATTAGTGATCTTCCGTATGTTAGGAGCTACGGCTGGCGGTACCTTAGTGATGATGGGTGTACTGCCAATGGTGCACTACTTTGGCAATGACCTGCGCGCGTGGACGATTACCGCTGCGATCATCATGGTGTTTGCTTGTTTGGGCTTCTTCTGCACTTTCTTCTTCTGCCACGAGCGCATCATCTCGGAGCCAATGAAGGAGGAAAAGGGCAACACCCTCAAGGCCATCAAGAAGATCATCATGAACAAGTACTGGGTGATGCTCACGATTGCGATGCTCTTTGTGTGCGCCGCAGATATCGTCTCGGGCAACGCCAGTGCTTACTACTGCCGCTACTATCTGCAAGATGACACCTTGATTGGCACAATGTCGGCGATCTCCAATGTCTGCAAGGTGGTGGGCATGATCCTCGTTGTGCCAATCATGCTCAAAAAGCTGGGTAAGAGAAACAGCCTCATCATTGCTTGCATCCTTATTGTAGGCGCCAACTTAAGCCGAACCTTAGCCCCATACAGCGTTGAGCTTAACTATGCAATCTCTGCGGTTTGTGGCTTTGCCTCTGGCTTTACCTACACCTGCCTCTTTGCCATGATCCCAGACTGCGTGGAGTACAGTGAGTATCGCGACTACGAACGCCATGAGGGTCTGGTTTACTCCTCTGTGTCCTTTTCCTCCAAGGTGGCTGGCGGTGTCGGCGTCTTAATCTCCTCGTTTGTCATGAACTTTGGTGGCTACGTCAACGGTGCAGAAACGCAAACTCCAGAGGCCATGGGAGCCATTCTGGCTGCACACACCATTATTCCACCACTCATGTTTGTGGTAGCGATTATCGCCCTGAGCGGTTACAAGCTCGATAAGATCTACGACGATGTGATCCGCGAGCTCAAGCTGCGCCATATCAATGATATTGCCGACAATGCCAACGCTAAGGATGACTCCGCGCAATCTAAAGCGTAAGGCGCGGCGCGCCCTGCGCTCTGCACCCTGAGCGCAGTAGCAGCGAGCAGTGACCGCAGCACAGTGATCACTCTCTGCAGCTCCCCTTATCAAGCCGTGCTCCGCACCTGTCTGCGCACGGCTTGTTGCTTATGGAGCCAACGAAAAACAGCAATGGCGTCCACCACAGGAACCTGAGGGAAAGAGCGCTGCTATCAGCGCCGAGGCCGCAGCTACCAAGCAAAGAATCACTCTTAGTGATGCAGCTGCAAGGAGCTGCTATCCAGCCTGCAAGCTGCATTTGCGTGTTTTCATTCCCCTAAGAGATCTTAAGGGATCCTCTGGGATGCGGTGCGGGTCGCTCTAAGGTGTGAGTGCGTAAGGGTGCACCATCATACCTTAGGTTCGTGTATAAGCCCTACTCCCCATACCTCTCCATACCTCCACCTACCTACCTCATACCAGCGAACCAAGGGCGCAAAACGCAAAGCACAATGCTATCCCTAAATACGTCAGCTGACGCCCTTAGCTGTAAGGAGAGCCACCGCCACCCTCTACTCTCTGTGTACAAAGATGTCTGTGGACTGTAGCTGCGGTGCATGGTATTAACCCCAAAGTGTAGGCTGATGACTCCTGTGGTAGCCTTAGGGTTGGTGTACACCTTAGGGATACGGTTATGGCAGTCTGAGTATTGTCGCACTTGCTGAGGTTGCGAGTAGGTAGCTACCACTAATCCTCTCTTAGCTAAGCGGCTCTTAGCTCTTCCACCGCCAGTGACGATGCACTTCCTTTTGCATGCGCTGGCCTAAGTAGCGCACGTACACTCTGATACGCTTTGGCTTAAAGCTATTGCCCACAATCACCAGTAACACACCCAACAGAATCAAGCCAATACCCAGCAAGAGGCTCATGGTGATCTGGTCATGGAAGATGATCACGCTCAGCGCTACTGCGGTAACTGGCTCTAAGGCGCCTAAAATCGCTGTAGCTGTCGAGCCAATGTTTACCACTGCTACGTTCATGAGCTCAAGCGAGATAATGGTCGGCACAATGCCCAGCAAGGCAATTAAGCCCCAAGCTTCCCACGAAGAAGGCAGCTGCAACGAGCTCGTTGGGCTTACAACCATAAAGACCGCCGTCAGCAGCACCGAGAAAATGATGAGGTAAAAGGTCAGCTTGTCATTGGAGATAAACAAATGGCTGCGGTTAATACCCACAATGTACAGGGCATACGTTACCGCTGAAGCTACCGCTAAGGCCGTACCAATAGGCGAGAGGCCACCTGCCTCAGCTCCATGCAGTAAGAACACGCCCATAAAGCTCAACACAATCGCGGCAGCAATGCTCTTTTTGATCCTCTCGTGGTAGGCAAGAGCCATGATCAGTGCCGTAAAGATGGGGTAGAGGAAGAGAATGGTGGCGCTGATACCGGCATTCATGTACGAAAAAGAGATGAAGTACGTCAGCGTCGAGAGCGCAAAGAACAATCCAGGTATTGCCAGTACCTTAATGTCCTTCCATGGCAGGGTAAACTTCTCGCGCTTAATGAGGAGGATCACCGCCATGAGCACCATAGCCGCAAAATAGCGGTAAAAGAGCGCATTGGCAGCATCATAATGCAGGGCATAAAGGCCCAAAGCCAAAGCAGGACTACAGCCATAGCAGGCCGCTGAAATCATACCGGCCAATGATCCCGTAAGCTGCTTGCTTTTCATACCAAAGATCTCATCTCAAAGCACAAAGGGGAGAAGTTGTCAGGGACAAATCAGCGCCATTGTAGCGAATCCCACCGCTAAAACATGAGTGCCCAAAAAAGAGGCAGCAGTATCCACCGCCATCTGCTCTCATCGGCTTACATAACAACAAAAAAGCCCCAGACCGGATGACCTGAGGCTTTGCACTAATTCTGTTCACAAAATACGGTTGGGGCACAAGCTGCCCCACCGCACACGCTGTGTTTAACCATGGGCGTTAAGTTAGTGGTTCGCTTGGGGTAGTGAAAGAGGCATTTACAAGCCACTTAAATCGCGTTGGAAGGTGTTTCCAGTCTGGAAACACCTTCGACCGGCCTAAAAGCCACTTTAAGTGGCGCTGATGCTGATGTTTAAGCGCTTTTGCTTAACTTAACGCCCATGGTGTTTAACACTGTATGGGCAGTGGTATGGGATGGAGCCCCACATCACCGCCGTAAACTTGAGGTAAGCCGTGTAGCGGCAGCGGCAGCTATTGCCGCAGTGCAGTGCTTGCCCTTACTTACTTACTTACTTACTTACTTACCTACCGCCACCATCTCACCTTGGGGTATAGGCGCGTGCAGCTTAGGCCACATCCGCTCTACTCTGCTCTGCTCTACTTAAAGTAGCAGCCCCTTGAGGTAACAGTGGCGGTGCTAAACCATGTTGATCCTGAACTACTTTAAGTTCAGGGTGTCCTTGATGGTGAAGAAGATGTCGGTCTGGTCAGTTAAGCCCACCACACGTAAGGCACCAGGGCCATAAGCAGCCACGCGTAACTGCGTACCAGTGTGACCAGCATCGTCGATGTCTAAGGAGTTGCCGTAGTTGATCGACATTGGCGCCCCGTCAGCAGTGATCACCGCTTGGCTAAAGCCTGGGGTTTCAGCATCTGGGTAAACAATCTGCGTAGCGTGAGCGTGGTCAGCTGTCACGATCACTAAGGTGTTGCCATCGCGCTTGGCGAAGTCTAAAGCCACCTGCACCGCCTCATCTAAGTCCATGGTCTCACCGAATTGACCGCATGGATTAGAAGCGTGAGCCTGCTTATCGATAGAGGCACCCTCAACCTGTAAGAAGAAGCCCTTCTCATGGGTAGATAAGAGCTCGATTGCCTTAGAGGTCATTTGCGCTAAGGTTGGCACGTTCGCACCGCGCTCGGCGTTAACCTCGCACTTAACTGGTGGGTTCTTTAAGTTGCCATTGAGCTCAGCTTGTGGCCCCTTTAAGCGGATTGGCATATTGCCTTCGGCAAATAAGCCTAAGACAGGCTGCTCTTGGTTTGCCTCGGTAATGGCGTTTAAGCCATTGAGGTCAGAAACCACCTGATAGCCACGGGCCTCAGCTTGGGCAAATAAGGTCATGCCCTTGTACTCACCGGCCTTAGCCACCTCATTAAAGGTCTTAGCACCGCCGCCTAAGGTCACATCAGGACGCACCTTGAGTAACTGCTCCGCAATGGAACCAGCACCGCCATTCTCTAAGGCGTTAGCTGGGCACTTTTCCGAGGTCACCTCTGGGCCGTAGCACTTTCTTTGGGTCACATGGGCAATCTGCGCTGCTGGAGTCGCATCTTCGATTTCCGCAGTCGAGACATCACCAGTAGCCAGACCGTTAGCCTTGGCCAGCTCTAACAGAGACTGATGTGGCTGCTCGTAGACATCCACACCGATAGCACCGTTGTAGCTCTTCACACCGGTCGACCATGCCGTGGCGGAGGCGGCAGAGTCAGTGACATAATCTGGCTTCTTGGTGTCCTTGTCTAAGGAGTAGTGCGTGTATTGGCCAGTAAATGGTAAAGAGTCTATACCCTTGAAGTAGCCACCAGCACCGTGGGCAAAGTTACGGGCAGCGGTGATCTCGCTGTCGCCCATGCCATCACCGATGAGCAGGATGACGTTGCGCGCGTGCTTTTGCTTGGCTAAGTCTAAAACGTTGGCGTAGAGCTCGGTCTGATTGTCCTGAATACGGCGGGCACCGGCAAATTGCGTGATATCACCAGCGGCTTGGCGCACGTAGAGCTTGGAGTCATCAACGTTAGCTGTAGTGGTGTTGGACGAGCAAGCAGATAAGGAGGTAGCAGCAAGAGCTAAGGCCAGAGCCTGAGCCAGAAAAGACTTCTTCAACTTCATCGTAGTAACAATCTCAAGGCAAGGTAAGCGTCACCGAACGACTATCGCAACAGGCCAAAACTCTCAATGGCGGCAGCTTACATTGCTCACGCCGTTTGGTCTCAGCAGACTCAATGCACTCATGGGTGGTACCAGCATCAAGCCAAAGAAAAGACACCTACATTGCAAAACCAACCTGCGCCTTCAGCGCCCGCAAACAAGCAAGGAAAATCGCGGACAAAACCATACCCTCAGCTCTACACTCAGGGCTCTACCCTAATGGGGCATCATGCTGGAGTGCGCGCAGCTGTATATGACTCTATGGCCACAGCACTAAAAGGCCGCTGTGCCACGAGTATGTCGTTCATGTCGTTGAGCGCTATCTTAGGCAGGATTTGTTAAAGGCAAAAGCTGCGGCTGTTAAACGCCAGTTAAAAAGTTCCCCATTTTTGTTAAGCCGGATTTAGCAATCTGTAGCGGCCAAAGCCCAGAGCGGAGAAGAAGAAGAAGAAGAAGAAGAGAGCAGAGCTGCACAAGCAGCAACAGCATGAACTGGAGCAGCAGCAAAGAGCGGCTATAAGGGCAGCTCCAGCTAAAGGGACATGGCACATGACGCATAGCACGTGGCATCTCTCACTTTCCACCTCATACTCGCGCTCCTCAGGTAGGACGATACCCCAAAGAGCGAGCACACCTATCCTCAAGGAGGTATGCAGATGCGCACCCCCAGCTTGCAGGCGGTATAGCAGCTTTCACCTTTACCACCACGAGTGCTTTGCTACTAGCGGTGGTTTAAAGTTCGTCGGGTATGCAGCCAACTCTCTCTATCTTTAGCGCCCTGCATGTCTCTGCACCACAGCTCTGCACAGTACACAGCGTGCCGCTGCTTTTCTACGTCGCCGCCACCACCAACACCAACAACGAGCGACTGACTTCATAGATGACGGGCTTGAGGGTAATCATGGTGCACCTGCCTAAGTTAGGCTTAGACTCACCTTCCCCTTCATCTCGAGGATGTGTATTTGCCAGCCCGCATCCCATCTCCGTCATTTATGAGAGCACACATTTACACCACCACCTGACCACTGCCCACTTATCTCCAGCAGCCACCAACATGACATCTCTGCCCACAGCCCTATTAAGCAGCACCCCACCGCTTACGGCGTTTCCTTCACTGTAAGACGCCCCTGTGCCGTTGCGGCATAGCAGGAGCTGCCCCAGCAGGCAAAAATCGCCAGCAACGCCCTGCCCTGTGAGGCACTGCAAAATTTTCTCACTGCCAAGTTTCCCGCGTCTTGGTTTTTGCTATACTGATGGCTTGATCTTGTCTTCATGCAAATCAGACTGAAGCTACGCTCTATCCACGTGGCTTCGCGGCCGTCGCTTGCACCATCTTTATTCCGGCCAAGTCTAGAGGTAGCACACTTTCTTTTTCGGATCACAGTGAGGCTACGTTCCGCAGGATAGATTTGAGGAATGGTGTCATGGCTAACAAGCAACAACACCAGACTCGTGGCATTTCTGCATCTTCGCAAGCAACTCCTACCCCACAAAGCAATCCTTCCCCAGAAAACACCGCAACAGAAGCACCTACAGCAACCTCTGGCGTCACAGCCAACAAGTCTGTGCCGTCGACAGCTGAGCTGCGCCATGCCTATTACCCAAAGTGGATGCGCTCCAATCGCGTGGGCTTTTTGGCCGCTGGCTTTGCTATCGCGGCATGGGCTCCGATCATCCCTTTTATCAAAGAGCGTTTCATCTTAGACGAGCATGGCTTAGGTCTGCTACTCTTATGTGTGGGCGCAGGCTCGCTCTTTTCCTCGCCTCTGGCGGGTTTCCTTACCTCGCGTTTAGGCTGCAAGATCCCTATCTTTGGTGCCACCATTACATGGGCCTGCTGCATCGGCCTGATTAGTGTGGTCAACAACATCTACCTCATGGCTGCCACGCTGTTTGTCTTTGGTATGTCAGCGGTGATCTTAGAGGTAACCTCTAATATCAATGGTGCCATGATTGAGCAGCTCACGGGCAAAACCGTGATGAGTGGCTTACATGCCCTCTACAGCTTAGGTGGTCTTACCGGCTCCTTTGGTGTGACCTTTATCTTAGGTGCACAAGCAGGCGTTGTCTTCGCAGCCAGCGCAGCGGCGCTCTTTATGTTGAGCATTGTGCTCATTGGTGGCCGCTACCTCTTTAACCGTGCACAATTAAACGCAGAGGAGCATGGTCAGGCCGCATACAGTAGTGCAGCCTCTGAAGCTACTGCAGCGCCCGCCCCACAAGATACCGCTACTGACGTAGCTACAGATGCAGACGCAAAGCAGCAACTGCATCAGGCGCAAAAGCAACAGCTGAAAAAGGAAATTGGGCAAACACAGCGTGAGCTGCCGGAAAAAATCCTGCAAAAGCGCTATGTGCTGCATCCAATCATCCTCATGATCTCCTTTATGCTCTGTGTGCTCTATCTTACTGAGGGCGCGATGCTCGATTGGTCGGGTGTCTTCCTCTATGAAGAGCGCGGCATCGACTTAGAAAAGGCAGGTTATGGCTATGCGGCCTTTGCCGTCATGATGACCACCTTCCGCTTCTTAGGCGATCGCTTAGTAGGCATTATTGGCAGACGCCATCTCATTGTGCTTGGCACCATTACCATCTGCTGTGGCTTTATCTTGTCGGCATTAGTTGACCACCTCTCCACCAACTTAATCTGCTTTGCCCTCATCGGTATAGGCTCCAGCAATGTGATTCCACAGCTGGTCTCATATGTGGCCAAGATTAAAGACGTGCCGATGCACATCTCCGTGACGTTGGTCAATTCCTTTGGCTTTACGGGAGTATTAGTGGGCCCAGCTATCATTGGCTTTGTGGCACATCGTATTACTCTGCCTTGGACTTTCGTGGTATTAGGCGTGCTGGTGCTCACAGTGACGTTCTTGAGCTTTAGATATTTGCGCGCATCGCGCCCATAGCATAGTGAGGGATGAAGTCCCAGAGAGAAACGCGTCGTGGTAAGAACGTCCGTAGTGTGTACGCTGAGAGCAAAAAGTGAAAAGTGCGACGACAGCGCTCTGCTACCTATGGGGTAAAAGAGCGTTGCCCGCAGCGAGCAGTGAAGCTGCTTCACGCAACAAAGAGAGCGTAACCCCTGCCTCCCTGTTTTAGAGGATGCCATGGGGTGAAGCACTGCCTGTAGGCATCTGGGTTATCGGCCATACGCAGCACAGCGCACGTAGTGTCTCTTGATCATTGCACCTCGAGCTTGAAGCTCACTCCTGTATGCCGCTTTAAGCCTTGGATGTGCTTAGCCCCAGCAAGCAAGCTCTGCTGTAAGCAGAAACCAAAGAGCTCACGCCTTGTCACGCTTCCCCGCTCAAGCTGTGGCCATGCATAGCCACGCTTACGTTACGTCATATGTTTTTTGCTACCAGACAGCTTCACCCTAGCTGCCGCTAAGCTTAAGCGCAGCACTATAGAGCCCAGCCGATTGCTTACACCTGCTCACTTTTATCATTTTGCGCCTGTGAGCTGCTAGCCAGCGTGATTTCAGGCCAAGACCTTAGGGTTACTGTGTTCTGCGTCCACCTCTTGTCCGAGCATGTCTGCCAAGGCAAGAGAGAGTGTGAGGCGTCATCATGCCCCTGATGGGGCCCTACTTGGTGGGCAACTACCTTGAGCTTACGGTGTGCTCTCATGCTCCTGCTTGAGGGGAGCTGCGCAAACCAAGTACTGTGCACCTACCAAGTGCTGTGTATAGAGGGCAGTAGGCACCACCACCTTACTCTGACTGCCCCCAGTGGCACCACTGACAGAGTAGCGGCGGCTTCTTGCACACTGTCCTTTACTGTTCTGCGCACACACTTACTACCGCTTTCGAGGCTACCTGACGCCTTTTGACGTCACCTCTGGCGGCATTCCCGACGTCACTTCCACGCGCGCATCGCTTCGCTTATTCTTCTACTGTGGCGCAAGTAGCTGTGGCAACAGCCGCAACAGCAACAGCAAAAGCAAAAGCTCAAGCTCAAGCTCAAACCCACCCCACACTATGATCGTTACTGGCAGGATGATGAGGTGGATGCTTTGCTCTTAGTGCTGCTCTGCCGCGTGTGGTGGCATATGCCCCTGCCCCAAAGCCTCTCCATTCACCTTCATCGCTAAAGCACTGACCTTAAGCGCAAAGGCCTGCGTTGCCGCCAGCTTTGGCCGCATCTTTTCTTTGAGCGCCTCACGCTCAATGGGAGCCTTGTAATAAGCCATCATGTCTGCAAGCAAATCCAGCGCTGCCTCCCCCTCGACAAAGAGCACCTCACCCTCACCACAGATGCTGGCAAAGTGATTGGTGCTGCGGCAATCTGGGTAGATAAGCGTGTTAGTGCGCAGCGTAATGGTAAAGGCACAGTGAGGGTCACGCTTAAGCAGCGTAAACTTGCGGCCCACCTTAGCGCCATGGAAGAGCAGATAGAGCTCGTCGTCGCGTACCACGGGCGCATAGTTAACAGTGACGGCATAAGGGTAAGGTTCGTCCTTTATGGCCAGAGTCATTTCTTGGGCGGTGTTAAGCGCTTGTAGGACTTGCTCGACTGAAGTCACAGCACGCAGCGCTTTGCGCATGGGGATAAATGAAAACATGATGGCTCCTCTTCTTTGCTATGCAGGGCAGCGCTTGCTCAAGCTAATGCTCGTAAAGCTCATGCTCACGAGCATGATCATGCTATCGCACACACTGCTACATGCATGGTAAGTAGCATATGAGCGCAGTGCAAGCCTCATCCCTGCACATTCCTTGTCAGGGTGAAAGCAGGTCACAGAGGGTAGTGTCACTGCTTAGTAGGAAGTGAGGAATACAAGGTTGAGTGCTGGTACTTGCCACACCTCGAGATAAATGGTGCAGGCAAGCCTGAGCCCAGCTTAAGATTCTTCAGGTTGGACACACATGGGCCTAAATCCGTCATCTCTTAAGTCAGTCGTGCCTTACCCGCGCCAGACCACACTACCTGCTACAGCCCCAAATCCCAGCCTTCAGAGATCAGTGCCACCCTGATATTTTTGCGCCTGCACACACTCTTTTGCATCTCAGGCTATCATCACTTGGCGGAAACAGCTACAATAGAACCATCTTCGTGAAGCGGAAGATTTTCCTATCCCTCTCTATTCTCAGGGGAACGCTCTTATGGTATTTGAACTTAAGCCTTATACCACCGAATTCAACGAGCAGATCAATGATCTGGTCTACCATACTGTGCACACCATCTGTGGGCAATTCTACACACCGGAACAATGTGAGGCTTGGGCACCAAAGAGCACCAATAAGGCTGTCTGGACGGATCGTCTCGAAGACAACTACTCCATTATGGCTTTACTCAAGAAAAAGCCAACCTCCCACACCTACGTCTTAGTCTGCGGCTTTGCCTCGATTAGCGCAGAGGTGCCGGTGTATTTGCAGGGCTTTGTTGAGGACTTGCTGGGCTTCCCTCGTGCCGAGGTGCCTAACCCTGAGCACTTAAGCTTAGTGTGCAACTTAACCTACCTCTACGTAGGCTACTTCTGCCAGCGCGTGGGTGTCGGCTCCTTAATGCTGACTGAGCTTGAGGAGCATGCGGCCAAAGAGGGCGTGCGTGCTTTTATCACGGCGGTACCATCAGTAGCTTTAGAGTTCTTTTCTGCGCAGGGCTACCATAAGCTGCAAGCGTCCCCTATCGAGGCCTTAAGCCAAAACATTCCGCACTACGTTATGGGTAAGATCCTCCCGCCACCACCTCCAGAGAAGGTCAAGCGTTCGCGCTATCGCGACCAATACTAAGAGCCCAGCCCGAGCCTGAACCAAGTAGGGCTCTGCTGTCCCTCTTAATAGGGCTTAAGCTCGCGTTGCTGCGCCGTGCAAGGCGCAGCTGAGCGCTCTTGCACAATGCCCCGCCTCTCACATCTCTGCCACACTACTTTCATCCCTCTCGTCGCCTCCATCTCTTCTCTCCCTTACTCCTTTAGATCCCTCCACGACCGACCTCTTGCTACCACCTCGCTACAGTCTTTAAGCGGCTTACCGCTATAACGTGGTTTTGCCCCACGGCCCTTTAGCCACACAAAGTCAGCCCCTAAGCTGCTAAGCTGCAAAGACAAACAAGGTGTTACCCTTACAGCCTTTGCGCCGTCCACCTGATGTTTATCAGCAGCTGAGGGCGTTAGCTTACACAGCCACTGCTCTGCTGTCTCTTGCTGTGCTCAGATTCACCACCGCTGCAACGCACTTACTGCTGGCCTAAAGCTCCCCACACCCTAAACCGCTATAGCAGGCAGACTTCTTGGCTGCTACCTGTGTTGAAGGTGTCAGAGGCTGCCCGCGCCTCCTCTGTGGTGCTAACCCATTGTGGGGCAGGTCTCCCCCAAAACGGCCACTACCCCGCTTTTGCGAGAATTTCCTCACAAAAGAGAGCACAGCTCTGCAACTAAAGATAACATTCCCCATTTTTCGCACTACAATTAAGACACATCAAGACAATCTCCTCATAGCCTCGCGGCCATCCCCCTACTTAGGCAGGTAGTAGCGCTTCAGCTGTGTGTTTTGTCCAGATAGCCCTTAAGCCCCAGCGCTTAAGAGTGAACACGATGCCTGTGCTCAAGACAGCGTCACTGTTCTTACCTTGCGCGGCTAGAGCTGCCTACTCTAGCAAGCTGCTGTTGTGATCTCTAACCACTAACCTAAGATAGCCTCTCTTCAGGCTATTGTTTCGTCTCTGCAAAAGGCGGCGCTCTGGAATGCACCCCATGACGCCGAATGGATATCATGCCTAAATTGCTTTCTCTGCTTGCGCCGTTATCTGCCATTATGGGTAAACAATCGCGCACTTGGGTGCTCGCCTCTGGTGTAGCTTTGGGTTTATTAGTAGGCACCAGCTCTACAGTGCAAGCCTTTACTGGTGAGCAAGAGTACATTAAAGCCTGCCAAGCAGGCCAGATGGAGCAGTGCAACGTCTTAGCGCAAATCTATCTGCAGAACAAAGACTATCGCAACGCGGCGACGCACTTAGAGAAGATCTGTGCCGATACCATGAAGGAAAACTCGCCACTGCACAAGCAAACCTGCTCGCTGCTTTTGACGATGCTCACCGACGAAGAGTACGGCATTATGGACTACCAAAAGGGTATGATCTGGGGTGACCACATTTGCGCGCACTCCAACGCCTTTGGCTGCCTCTTGATGTCCAACATCTTCTTTACCGGTAAGCATGTCAATGCTGACCTCAATAAGGCCTCTGAGTACGCCAAAAGAGCTTGCGCCTTAAAAGATGGCACCGGCTGCCGTCAAGCAGCGCTCATTACCTTTACTGCGGCGTATATCCAAAAGGACGTGAACTTAGCAGAGGAGTCTTACAAGTACCATCAGGCTGCTTGTGATGTGGGCAACCAAGCCTCCTGCAATGACCTGCAACAATACCAACAGAAGATGGAAGAGTTTAAGCTCTACGCCCAGACTCCTGATGCCAATGCGCAGCCACAGCCAGCGCAGCCTGCCGCGCAATAAGCTCACGCACGGTCACCAAACTACAGCAAAGCCACAGCAAGTCTGTGGCTTTGCGTCTTTGCACCTCCACTACCGCGCCACCACCTGAGGCCCCACGCCATACTCCGAACCTAACCTTATCCCACCAATACCGGCTCTCCTTAAAGTTTGGTGGCTACCACAACGTAACCTTACACCTTTAGGCAAGCACATGAGCCGTGTTTATGGCGTTTCATCTTAACCACCTAACAGCAGTGTGAGGCTTTATCCCCCAAGCTCTGCATAGAGCCCCTATACCGCGCATTACGCTCCGCCCAGCCTATTTCCCTGCTCATAGGCTCATCACAGCGCCCGCCCCTACAGAGCACTTTTACTTTTGACGTGGCTTAAGTTCGCGGGGATGCCTCTTACCTCCTCTTGCCTTCCCTTACTGTTTCCTTTCCCCTATTTGCTCTACCCTGTAAGGCACGAGCAGCGCTTTACAGCTACAGCCCTGCAGAGAGCGTAGAGTGCAAGCGCCTATAGCCGCTCGAGAAAGTCCTTGTCCTTAAAGGTCTTAAGCCCCTGATTAATGGCCGTAATAAAGTCGAGCATGGTCGGATTTTGCGCAGGGGTCTTCTCCAGCTTCTGCATCAGATCAAAGTAAAACTGCTTTTGGCGCTGATTGAGCGGCGTCGTGGCTCGTACCGAGAACCACACCACGCCTAAAAGCGGCAATTGCAGCAAGATCATGATCATAAAGATCACAGAGACAATGGAAAGGTAGAGCGTCATCGAGCCCGAGCTCGGATGCGTAAAAAGCAGGTACAGACCAGAGAAGCCACCACAGGTGTAGTAAATCCAAAATACCAAGAAAGCAACCACCGGTGGTAAGACCTTACGCCCTAAGGACATCATCTTTTTGTAGCGCATCTCTGGGAAGATCGCCATGAGGATAGGCTCATCAGGCCATAAGTCCATATAGTGCGAGCCCAGCTTAATAGCGTTAATGATTTTGGAGAGGAGCATCATGCAAGCAGCGAAAACAGAGGGCAGACAAGGGAAAAAGGAAAGTGCGCTGAGAGGTTACGCGTAGTTTGTGCGGTGGAGTAAACCGCAGAGCAAACGCCAGCCATATGACACAGCAAAGAGCCTCAAGCGTTATGGCATCTCATTATACCGAAGCAACCACGCTCACAGCAGGGTAGCCCCTACTGCCTCTCGTGGCGCAATGCCCCGCAAGAGACCTCACTACCAGCCTCAGCAATACCATCCCCGCTGAGAGCTCAGCACCCGCCCCGCATCAAAGCAGACACTGTGGCTGTGACCAGCAATGGCTGTAGCCATCACTGGCTTTAGCCATCAGTGGCGGTGATCGTTACGGCCGCAAGGGCGAGACAAAAAAGACAGAGGCAACTGTAGCCTTTATCGACTACCTCTGCGTTTAGGACAGCTGCTGCAGCTCCTCTAAGCCCCAATGCCCCAATTATCTTGAGACGTCGGGGCGGCCTCCGCAAAAGCTCTTTAGCTCTGCTTGCAGGCTAAAGCAGCCTTACCCCGTATTACGCGTGTAGTCTACGTGGTGCTACCTCAGCTGAGGTTGTTGGACGGATACCTGCCATGAGCCCCTGCGCTTGAGGTTGAGGTACTTAGCGACCGGTGCACTCAACAGCCACTGAGAGTAAGTTGCCTGCTCCTCACCACCACTGTCATCGTGCTGGTGTCTTCAGCTCTGTTTCCGCCTTGGGTAAGGAGAAATGACCACAGAGGGCTTGCGCGTACTTAAGCGTAATGGCATTGCCCACATCACGAGGCTGCTTCGCCACCACCAACACCACCACGTACCCACTGCCCAGCCCTCACGTCCCAACTTTTTTAACCTCATTATTAAATCTGATAAATAAAATCAAACTGACATTTCAGTTTAGGCCAGCGCGGGAAATCTACGCCATTTGTACCCTACATGCCACCGCTACCAACCACAAAGCCCGCAGCCATGCGCTTAGTGGCAAGCACCTTGTGGCCGATCTTAACTTGTGAGAAAGCTTCGCAACTCCCGCCTAAGGGGACATGGGTCGCAATTGCTGTCATTTTCCCCAAAAAAGTAAGGGCAATAAGGGCGCTTTTGCGCTATTCTAAAGGGCAGGCAAACGCTATGAGCCATACGCTCACGGGGAATTCCTTTAGCGCCCGCTAGTACTACTGGTCAGCCCCATGGCTCTGCCACTTAAGCAGCAGCTCTCTGCGGCTTTGCTTTGTTCGTTTTGATTGTTGTTGGAGATTGGAAGTGCCACGTTCCATTATGCTGGTGCCAGCAGGCAAGTCTGATGGCTTATTTGTCGCCTCCTTAGGTCTGGTCAAAGCCTTACAAGACAAGGGTGTCAAGGCCGCCTTATTCCGTCCTTTAGATGCCTGCAAGAATGTCTGCGACAAGGACTGCTGCTACTCGCTTTCCAAGTGCGAAGCCGTTAAGTACATTGCCCAGAACCACCAGAGTGAATTAATCGAAGCCATTCTGGCCAACTACAGCCGTCTGCTTCAGGATAAGACCCCTGATGTCGTGATCGTCGAGGGTGTGGTTGCTGACAAGTTCAACCAAAACGAGATTAACGCTGCTATCTGCCACGCAGTTAACGCCGACATCGTGCCAGTGAGCATGGGCCACTGCAAGAAGGCGATGGACTTAGTAAAGATTGCCTTATCCTACTTTGGCAACGCTGCTGCGACGCGCTTTGTGGGTGGCATCTTATTAAACGACGACGCCCCACGTGATGCTAAAGGCCAAAAGAAGCTGGTCTTAGCCGGTCACAAGGAAGCCTGCTGCAAGGGCACCGATGACAGCTGCAAGAACTTCGCTGCTTCCCACAGCGCTGGCGCTTGCTCCATTAGCGCTGGTGCTACTGGTGGTGCTTGCTCCATCGGCGGTGATGGCGACAGCTGCGGCTGCGGTTGCTCCCCACTTGCGACCATCCCTTACTGCTGCAAGAACTACACGTACCGTGCTGGTGACCTTGCTGCCTTCATCGACGGTGTGTGCACCGGTGACAGCTCTGTGCGTTCTGCCAAGATTGTCTTTGACAACGCCGCCGCTGATGACCGCTCCTTACTGTTAACCGCTACCGCCCCAGCTGAGACCAAGGCCAAGATCGTCATCGTCTGCGATCACGACGGTGAGTGCTCGGTCAATGGTGCCCAAGCCACCATCGCCACCAAGTCCAGCGTCTGGGCTGTGGCTGAGACCTTATCCAACCTGCCAGCAATTCTCTTAAACGACGACACCGAGCGTGCTGAGAATGCTGCTGCCTACGGTGCCGCTTGCTTCGACGCTGCCGCTTTAGACCAACTGAGCGCCCCACGTGATGAGGCCTTCCCTCTGTTAAGCCCAGAGGCATTCCGCTTCAAGTTAACCGAGTTAGCTCGCGCTGCTAACAAGCGCATCGCTCTGCCTGAGGGTGATGAGCCACGTACCGTGCGTGCTGCTGCTAAGGTGGCTGAGTCGCACATCGCTGTGCCAGTGCTCTATGGCAAGAAGGATCACATCCTGTCTGTGGCTAAGGAGTTAGGCGTCAGCTTAGACAGCGGTGTGGAGTTCGTCGATCCAGACGAGATCCGCGAGAACTATGTGGCCCGCTTAGTCGAGCTGCGTAAGTCCAAGGGCTTAACCGAGGAGCAAGCTCGTGAGCTCTTACAGGACAACGTGTTCTTAGCCACCATGATGTTAGAGCGTGATGAGGTTAACGGCTTAGTCTCCGGCGCAGTGCACACCACCGCTAACACCATTCGTCCAGCCTTACAGGTCATTAAGACCGCTCCAGGCTCCAAGCTGGTCTCTGCTATCTTCTTCATGCTGATGAAGGAGCAGGTCTACGTCTTTGGTGATTGCGCTCTGAACTTAAACCCAGACTCTGATCAGTTAGCGCAGATCGCTATTCAGTCGGCTGACACCGCCAAGGCCTTTGGCATTGACCCACGTGTGGCCATGGTCACCTACTCCACAGGCAAGTCCGGTAAGGGCCCAGATGTTGACCTCATGACTGAAGCCACCAAGAAGGCGCAAGAGTTACGTCCAGACTTACTGATCGATGGCCCACTCCAGTACGACGCTGCCGTGATGCCAGATGTGGCTGCGCAAAAGGCTCCAGGCTCGAAGGTCGCTGGCCGTGCTACGGTCTTTATCTTCCCAAGCCTCTCCACTGGCAACACCGTGTACAAGGCAGTGCAACGTTCGGCTAACGTTGTTGCCATTGGCCCAATGTTACAGGGCTTAAACAAGCCAGTGAACGACCTGTCGCGTGGTGCTTTAGTTGACGATATCGTCTACACCATTGCTATCACCGCTATTCAGGCTGGCCAAAAGGATCAGAAGTAATTCTGCCCTTTGAGAGCGGCGCTATCCTTGCCTCAGGCAAGGTTTGCCGAGCAAAGCTGCAAACGCATTTTGCAGAGCAGAGCTCCTCAAGTAATAGCGCCGCCCCATAAAGTGCAACGTTAGGTTGCACCACCAAAAGCAGTCTTGGGGCTATCCAGACTGCTTTTTGTTTATCTGCGCTTTTGAGTCTGGGCTTATCCCTACCCACGACCTTAAGCCCACCATGGCTTTAGGCTGCTCATGGTGTGCAGCAGTGCCCCATAGCGATTAGTGCTGCAATAGAGCTTACAAGCGGGTTTTCAGCTAATCACCCTGAGGGGGCTGTTATGCCACTGCGTTACGCGGGCCTCTTTTAGGTTCGCATTTAGGGGCTTATCCCCACCTGTGCCCAAGTATGATCTTGTTTCCAGCCCACGCCATTAAGCAAGCAGCAAGCAAGAAAACAAGCCAGAAAGCCCCCTACGCTACTACAAGCAGCACCAGCACCTTACACGCGGTGCACCATGGTTTGCAGCACAGCTTGTAGCAATAAGCCTCGTTTATAATAGAGCCATTCGCTCATAAGGTCGCTGCGGCGTACCGTTACTGACAACACCAACATGCGTTTGTTTCGCCCCTGCGTAAGGCCGAGGGGAAACAGAGGAAGGAGGAGAACGCAATGCACGTGGTGATCGCAGGCGGCTCCGGTTTTATCGGTGCCAACCTCACCCAAGATCTGCTCAAGCAGCAACATCAAGTGACCATCTTGACCCACTCCGAGGTACACAAGGTGTTAAGCCGCTTAAGCAAGCACTACGTCTTTGCTAAGGCTCTCCTCGACGCGGAGTTTGCCCCTAATCGTGATATCACCGTGATGCCTTACGCGGACTACAGCGGTGAGGGTGATGTGCTCATTAACCTTGCCGGTGAAAGCTTAGGGGCAAAGGCGATTACCATGCGCCGTCTGCATCAGCTAGAAAAGTCCCGCACAACGGTCTTAGACGACCTCGCCTCCCAAGTGGCGCTGCCTCCTATCTTTATTCAAGCCAGTGCTGTGGCTCTCTACCCTAACAGCGATTTTGCTCAAGACGAGTCTGCCCCGACCACGGGTGAGGGCGAAATTGCTGACCTTGCGCGTATAGTCGAGAGCAAGGCGCAAGCGCTCAATGAGCAATTTCACTTTAAGCACTTCTATCTGGCACGCTTTGGCATTGTGCTGCATCGCAGTGGCGGCCTCATCAAAAAAGCGTCCTTCCTGCCACCGTTTACCGTGATCCACGGTGATAACACCATTCCTTTTATCGAGCTCAATGACGCTATTGAAGCCCTCTTGCTCTTATGTAAAGGTGAGATTGAGTCGGGCCCTGTGAATTTCACCTCGCCACATGATGCGACCTTAAAAGAGCTGCTGCGCTGCTGCTATAAGCACTCACGTCTGCCACAGCTGCCCATCATCACCGGCTTTTTACGCCACAGCGATCGGCGGATGCAGCTTTTAAGTGCCAATCAGCACATTGAGCCAAAAGTGCTGTTGCAACACCAGTTTAAGTTTAAGCACGCTGATATCAGCTCGATCGATTAGCGCGCTGGGCGCGGTAAAGGCGCCATAGGGCGCCTCTCTCTGAGGTAACAGCTTCAAGCCCTGCCCCCTATCACCACTAAGCGTAGGCTGCATTAGCTGCCTTAGCCTTACTTCCTAATAGGCCACAATACCGCCATCCACTAAGTAGTGGGCACCAGTGCAGAAGCTGGCCTGATCCGTGAGAAAGAACACCATTGCCGCCACTTCCTCAGGATAGCCCGCGCGCTTGAGCACAAAGAGGTTGTCCTCTTCCTGCCATGCCGACGCCAAAGACTGCCCCGAGCGCTGCGCATAGCGGTTCATGGCATCATCCGACAGCGGCGTATGAATGGTCGATGGGCAAACGGCATTGACGCGGACGTTTTTTGGGCCGTAATCAATAGCCATCGAGCGTGTGATCTGGCCTAAGGCACCCTTGGTGAGGCCATAGGCAAAGCTGCAGCCCTTACCGATAAAGAACTGATCAGAGCAGCAAAGCACCACCGAGCCACCGCCATTGGCAATAATGTGTGGCAGCGTCGCCTGTACCGTGTAAATCGTGCCGTAGATGTTGGTGTTGATCACCAGCTCCAGCTCCTCATCGCTAACATCCAAGATGGTGTTAGAGCGGTGAATACCAGCGTTAGCAAAGACCGCATCTAAGTGGCCAAACTTGGCAAGCAAGGCATCCACCCATGCCTTAAGCGCGGCGCGATCCTTGGTATCAACTTGCGCAAAGAGCACCCGTCCCTCGCGCTCGGCTGCGGCCACATCCTCCATGGCTAAGAGCTCTTGGGCGGCGGGGACATTGATATCGGCAAAGGCAACACTATAGCCCTCTGCTAAGAACTTGCGCACACAGGCGCGCCCAATGCCGGTGGCACCACCGGTAATGGCGATGACTTTAACCTTATCCGCACTTGCCATGAGGCTTACTCCTGAAGAAAAAAGCATGCAGCGCGCAGTAAATGGCAGCGCTAAGGTGTAGTCCCAAACTACCCTGATAAAGGAGTGAGTGTGAGGCTCTACTACTTGCCTGCCTAACGCTGGTGCGTGAGCTCCTGCTCAACACAGAGCCATATTAGCAAAAAACACTCAAGCTGGCGGGAAAAGTACTGAGGTTACAAGGGCATAGACAAGGGCAAAGACCAGCGCAAGTGCCAGGGCCCAGTGTGGTCAGCTCCACCTGCTCAGTCCCGCGCCAAAAGCGGGCAGCGCTACTACAGGCCCAATAGATAGGTTGCCTTGAGCGGCAAATGGGATCACAATAGCGGCCCCTTGCATCTTGCTGCCAACTCTCGGCCCACTCGGCGGCGGCGGCGCGGTTCAGCACTCACTGTGCTGCACAGTACTGCACTACACTGCGCTTAAGCCAACTCCACGCCTCATCAGCTATGACCACCACGCACAAACCACCTCAAGCCTCTGCCTCAACCACGCCCTCCTCTGCCACCACAGCAGGAGCATCAGAAACAGCAACAGCAGAAAAGCCACTGTCTGCTCCTCCTACAAACTCTAATGCCGCTACCGCAGCCCCTGCCGTCACTGCGCATAACGCTGATACTGCTGCGTCACCTCTGCCAGAGCCTAATGACCATAGCCACGGCTATCACTACTCCGAGATCTCTACACCAGGCACCGAGCACGGCCACTGGCACTGGGATAACGAGCGCTTAGAGCTTAACCATCCTGCAGATGAGGAGTTAGCGCTCAAAACCAAGCTGCTAGCTACCTTAGGCTGGCGCTTAGCCTCCTGTGGTGCCGAAACCCGCCTCATTGTGCAGTCCGTAAAGAAGATGGCTTACGACTTAGGTTGCCACGCCATTGATCTGAGCATCAGCCGTAACGGCATCCTCGTCAAGCTGCGTAATGGACAAAAGGTCAGCGTGGAGTACATGGAGATTCGCCACTTTGTCATCAATATGGACTCCTTAGCCCGCCTCCATGAGATCTGCCTGCAGGTGTCCGAGGGTAAGCTTACTGATCTGCACAAGATCTTTTTTACCATTCGTGCAGTGCGTCCCCGCCACTACAACCACAAGCACATCATTGTGATTGAGGCCTTAGCCGGAGCGGGCTTTGCCTACCTCAATGGTGGCCATTTAGGCGTGTGCATCAGCGCACTCTTAGGCGGTCTCTGCCTCATGTTTTTCCGCTTTCTCTTTATCAAGCGCGGCTTCTTTGAGACCTTTACCTTTATGCTCTCGGCGTGCATTGGCAGTTTGGTGGCCAGCCTTGTCGCGCACTATGGCTTTGCGGTGTCCTCTTTTGAAGTAACCTTAGCGGCAACAGCGACGACCTTACTCTTAGTGCCAGGCTTCCCGCTCATAAACGGCTTTTTGGACATCTTTAAGGGCTACGTCACCATGGGCTTTAACCGCTTGGTGATTGCCGTTGTAGTGGTCATGTCAGCAGCGATTGGTTTGCTGACTTCCACCTACATCTCAAACCTGATCTTTCAGCTGATTTAGGTGCTCGCATTGCTGCGCTGGCAGTCAGCAACTTAGCCAGACTGGCTGACTGATTTAGCCCCTCTGCACATGTCCTGACGTTTCGTCGCTCCTGAGGCAACACATGGATATCCTGACCTCATCCCAACTGCTCAACATTCTGATTCAGGCCTTAGCGGCCGGTTGTATTGGACCGGCCTTTGCCATGCTCTTTACCGTACCCGCGCGCTATCTGCCGCTGATTGCTCTCATGTCAGCACTGACGCGTGGTAGCCGTGCGCTCTTTGTGGAGCTCCACATCAGCATCATTGTGGCGACCTTTTTGGCCTGCTGTATTTGCTCGCTGATCTTTATCTACTTTGGCCCCAAGCTGCGCACGCCGCGTCCTATCTTTACGGTACCGTGCATCATTTCGCTGATTCCTGGTGTGGATGCATACACAGCTTTACTCTCGCTACTGAGCATCAGTGAGGGCTTAGAGCGCGAGCAGCTTGCCGAGCACATTACCATTTTGTTCCACAACGGCATGCGCGCGGTAGGAATCATCTTTGCGATTGCGGTGGGTATTGCGATTCCGCCACTGTTCTTCTACAAGTACCGGCACACCAAGCTCTAAGGTAGCACCACCCAAAAGCATTCAAAAGCACTCCCCTCAGGATACCTCTCTTCACGCAGCGACGCCGCCGCTGCTTACTTAGGTGATTACAGTTAGGAGCTACAGCATGAAGAGATGACGGCATTTAATGCCATCGTGCGTGCCCCTCCTACAGATAAGCTCGGCTCACCTGCCCCCTGCATCTTGAAGAGTAAGCCCTACCAGCTCTTAAGCTTGCAGCCGTCTTTACCTCAATAACTCCTGACAGAGAGCGTTTTCCCCCTTGCTCCTTCATAGTATTTTCCCCCTATGTTATGGGCTTAAAATCGGCCTTTGAGGTGGGTTTAGACCCTTGATGCAGAATCCTGATAAGGCGCATCAAGCGTCGCTATCGCGACTTATCTCTAAGAGAGGTTAATGGCGATTAGCTTTGCTCACACATGGGGAAAACGCCCTCTCCTGAAGTGTTACCCCTCTAAACTCAAGTCTGAGCCAAACTCCTGCCCCTCCTAACCTCAAAGAGCCACAGCCCTGATGGCGCTTGCGCAAGCTAAGCTAAGCAGACGCTGTCTCTCGCCCAAGTAGTGCTCATGTCCACGTTCAGCAACCCACACTGACGTGCTATGCTCTGCCGTTCCTATTCCCGCCTCAGGGCTCTCATCTGAGCCGAGAAATCCAAGCTTTACGCTTGAACGCAAACGCGCGATAATCCTACTTACTTCCCCGCAGCTTTAGAGCCGAAAACACCACCTGTGCTCAGCTGGCGCCGCAGTAAGACTATCCCCTGTCTGCACCTCAGATCGATACTATCCCTATGCGCTCTGTTCTCGCTTCGCTCTCCGCCCTCTGGCAACACCACCGCCGCTTCCTGCTGCTTCTTAGCAGTGCGCTCACTGCGACGCTGCCTCTTACTGCTCACACCGTCCCGCAGCCCCTGCCCACTATTCCCCTAAGCACCAGCAGCTCGCCCTTTGCGCAAGGCGCCATTTTCAGTAACGAGGTATTCTCCGCACAAGAAGACGGTGATAACTACTCCGTACTCCTCTCCTTAAGCCCCAACAACTTAGGCTATGCGGCTAAAATCGGTGGCTACTACAATACCGAGTCCTGCTCCTTTGCCGGTCAGTGCAGCCTCGAAAATCGTGGCAGCTATTACCACCTCACTTGCTATGGCCTCGCCGATAACCCACGTACCATCGCCCGCCCCCGCCTAATCGCCACGTATCTGCCTGCCAGCGCCGAGCTTGCCATTACCACCCTGCCTACCGATGTTTGCGGCCCAATGACCAATCTCTTAGCGGAGCTGCATGGGCCCTATATTCGCCAGAGTATGCTGCCTCTACCTGAGGGCTTTGATCTTAGTGGCCAGTACACCTTAGCTGACAGCCGCCATGGTGGCGACTTTAACAGCTACGGCAGCGTCGAGATGAGCTCCAATGGCAAAACCATGCTGGGCAGCGATGCCTATAGCATCAAGGTATCCACCACGCATCGCAGTCACAAATGCACCTTTAGCGGCTTTTGCAACATCATTCCGGCCTTTAACCAGCTGGAGTGTATAAACGGTGACGATGACCCTAACAACTTCGATTCCTTACAGGGCTTTGTCCGTGATGGCCGTTTAGTCTTTACTGAGGGCACCGTAGAGCACTCATGCGAGAGTGGCGGCACCATGTACTTTGAGTTTGCCAAGCAATAGAATCCAATCCAGTCCACCCAAGACCTTTGTACCAACTTCAGCAATGAGACCTTGTTTATGACTCGTCACATTCTGCTCTCTAGCCTTTTAGGTGGCGCCTTGCTGGGCACTACCCTGACCCTGCTCTCACCTGCTGCCATGGCATCGGCCTTGGGTAGCGTGGTCGGTGAGCAAACAGTCACTGCCAACACTGGCACTACGGCGGCTGCGGCTTCTAACACGCTTTTCCCTGAGGGTGCTGTTTTTGTTAAATCTGCTGACCCAGACGTCTCCATGGAGATGGCGCTGCAGCCAGAGAAAGATGGCTATATGGTGTTAATCCAAGGTAGCCAAGGCACGAGCTCCTGCAATTACAGCGGTAACTGCACCTTTGATGGCAGCGCTGCTTCGCTTACCTGCATCAATGACTCTGATGGCAAGGACAACCCTTTAGTCATCGCTTACAACGCTGCCAAGAAGACGATGGAAGTCACATCCGATCCAGGCACTGCTTGTGGCATGGGCGCGACGGTACTGGGCCAATACGCGCTGAACGAAAAGGTAAAGCCTCTGCCATGTGATGCTGATATTGCTGGCACTTATGGGGTTATGCCAGTTGAAGGCGCCGAGTACAGTGGCGAACTGATCTGATGGGGGCCTGCGCATACCCCATTCGTAAGAGTGGGGATAAGCAGGCCAAGAGTGTCAGCTGCACATATAACGCGAACTTTACACGACAAGG